>WTJY01000049.1:0-4713 GCA_011524645.1 Anaerolineales bacterium
AGCCTAGACTGTAAATAGTACTAAAGCGCTTTTTGGGGCGTGGGTTTGTCTCAAGAAATTGGGAAAATCAGAAAGTTTTCCCAATTTCTAAAGGTTGCAACTAGTTTGCTTCGACGCGAACCCAGTCGATTTGAGTGTTGCTGAAGGTCGTATCGCTTGTAGATGACCAGAAGCCGAAGAATGCGTTGCCTTGGTATTCCGTATCAACCACTTCAAATACTTGCGTGGTGTTCACGTTGAGGGTCATGGTCCCATCTGTCTGGACATTAATTGACCATTCCATCCAATCACTTCGTGTGAGATTGTCTGGTAGGGTAATTGTTACTTCCCTAAGTTCTGTGCCACTTCCGGAATTGTTTTCACTGGAGTGTGATTCGATCCGTTTGAGCTCGATCGTCATTTGATCGTCAAGATTACCGGCGATAAACATGAATCGATAGTATTGTGTGAAACAGGTCGAATAATCATCTACAGGACATGTTGTACCGTCATAGTTTGCCCCTAAAATAATCCCACCTGCATGGCGAGGGTCAGCATCCTCCAGACGCATACGGGCAGTAAACGTATAGTCTTGATTGAGCGGTAATTGGGTCAAGTCTGAAGCGATCATATAGTCGAAACGGCTTTCCATACGCAAATCAAGGTAGTCTGGATCGACATCTGAAATAGATAGCTCGTTGATTACCGTATCTGTGTCTTGACGGACGATACGCCAATTGGTTGGATTACTACTGTCGTCAAAACCTTCGTAGTAGTTGAAAACAGAGCTGACTGATTGGGTTTCTGACCATGCCCCACCATCATTCCCTGTATTGGTACGTTTGACACGGACTCTGTAGTAGAAGGTTGTTGAGTCGATTGAATCGGATTTATCGATTGTAGTAGAGTTAACAAGCCCGAGAGATGTGGTAACGACATTTTCGGTGAAGTCCGCATCTGTTGCCTCTTGAAGCTCGTAGCCAGAAGCGTTCGCGAGTGTTGAGTGAATATTTGACCAGCTCAATGTCCATTCATTGACACCGCCTGAGGGGGCCGTAATTGAATTAAGTGTTGGTGCAGGGATGGAGTTGAAGAGAAGTGGGAGCTGGATGTAGTAGGTTGATGGCACCGTAACTGTAATAATCGTTGATACAGCGGTGTCTGTTAAAACGGTACTGTTGCCGATGTCTCCGATATTGACCATGTTCGTGACAACTGTACTTACAGCAACATTGCTATCGACTTGTACTGAGTAAGAGAACGAAATGGCATCACCTGAATTAATGGCTCGTTCAGTAGCGGTGAGAACCCCGTTGTTTTCTGAAACAGTAAAGCCGCTCGTGTTGGTGCTAAATGAAGCTGGTAGATATGTTGTGCTAATCGGTAATGTGTCAGTTAAGTTAAATGTGGTGAATACTGGGTCACTAGATGCGCTAATGACGATGGTGTATTCGATTGTTCCACCGACAAGAAGGTCGCCACCGGTGACCGTTTTTGATACGCTCAGCGTGGGGTTTAGGGGCTCGGCCGAAACCAGCGAGGCGAAGATAAACAACAAAATCGCGCTTAATGACAAGACGGTCAAAACAGCGCGGATAGTGTGTAGGCTTTTAGAATCATTTTGTTCGATTTTATTCACATTCTTTCTCCAAATTGGCAAAAATTTGAGTTTTCCAATTCGTGATTCTATCATACTCTGGTCATATAGACTTCTACGTTTTACCGTTGTTTGAGAGAATTAATGGGCATCTTTATTGACAAAACCCTGAGTGTCTATAATAGTTGGACAACCTCCCCCCTAATTTAATGTCTAATTCTAGGGCAAGAGGAAATCATGATGAGCAGTAAAAATGTTATGAATCACTCCAATAACGGTTCATCAGCCACGGCCGCTAACGCGGCTGGGGCGACCACCACCAAGCCGTTGCCTGCGGCTTCGCCGCTGGCAACGGCCGAAGGCGAAGCGACGGACTTTTTCAGCCGCCTACAAACGGCGCATCATCAAAGAAGCGGACAGTTGCAACCAACCGGGATAGATCGGCGCACTGCTATAGCGCGAAGGGCTGTACTCATTCCAGCTCACTGATTGGCGACGCCAAGAAGAAGCTGGCAAACTGAGCGGCTCAAAAAGCAACAAGCGGGGACATCCCCCCGAACACACTGACGAAGAAAAAGAGATCAAACTGTTGCGTCGAGAAAACGAACGGCTACAAAAAGCGATTGATCCACGTGATGTTTGCGGTAATCAGGATGGATATCTATATCGATATGGACCGTTCCGGCCTGATTTTGCCAATATTCTTCTTGACACCCGCTGATCCCGTCGATTTGATCGTCTAGCTCTGCGACAAAACGTTGGTTTAGGGCGTTGGCGTGCCATTCTGTATCGTCTTCGGGCCATTGTTCGGCCGTGAATTGAGGATCGTCGGGCCGGGCGGCTTGATAAATGGGGACGAGCGCCACGTAATCTTCTTCTGTTGACTTGAATAAACGGATAGCGTGCATTTTTTGTTGTTTGGGGTGATGGCCTAAACGGCCGACTGTCTGTTAATCGCCCGTTACTAAAATTCTGCTTGATGTAAGTTTAGTAAACAAGATGTTTGATTGCATCGCTTAACTCTTGGCATGTCGAGCTATAGCCTAAATGATCCTCAATCAGGCGGGTGAGGACAAGCCGTACCCAGCCCTTTTCTGGTAAACTGTCATCAAGGGTATCTGCAAACTCATTTTCACCCTGTGGATGAGTGCCGTCCCGTAAGAAGATAACCCGATAATTGTGCTCAAAGGCGCCAACCATTGTGTAGAAGAGGCAGGATTTGAAGCTAAAGCCGACGCAGATAAGGGTTTCGATACCGGCTGTTCTTAGATGATGATCTAAGCTCGTGGCACGAAATGCACTTTGGGCATTCTTTTCAATAATCGTATCTTTTTCTGTAGGCTCGATGCTGGGAATCCAAACAGGCGTAGTCGGTTGCCATGCGCGGGGTTTATATTTTTGCTTTCTTCTTGTGCGATGGAGCTCAGTAAACATCGATTTTGCGTCCCCGTGTTCATCGCCATGAATGAAAACGACTTTCATGCCGATCGATCGAACCGCTTCGAGTGTGGGGGCGATCGTTTTTCGCAGAACTTGACCCACACTACTTTCTGGTGGGTTTTCAAATGTACAATCGACCAAGAGAAATGCGGTCTTGGAAATATTGATTGATAGCGTGTCGAATTGAGCTTCATGTTCTTGATGGCCGGTAAACCGGACAGGTAGTGATAGGTTCATTTATTGTGATTTGCCTCATTAATGTGTGTTTTTGTTGAGATGGTATACATTAAATCTATACACCTAAAGTAATAAACATACCTGTTTTTTTATGTAATTCAATCGGTAGGTATTTTCTAAACCGGTCAAGTTTATAACAATGTAGCCCTTGTGAATTTGTGACATCTATCCTAGTCGTTGACCTTGCTTTCCTATATAATTCGCTGTTGTGGAGATGCCCAGCACATTTTTCCAAACGATTTCTATACTGTCATAAGGAGAAGACGAATGAAATTCAAATGGTCCTTTTTGATGCTACTCTTGGGTGTAATGCTCTTTGTTGTAGCGTGTGGTGGCGGCGATGCCCCTGCAGAAGAAGTAGCAGAAGAACCTGCCGCTGAAGAAGTTGCAGAAGAAGAATCTATGGATGAAGAAGAATCCATGGATGAAGAAGAAGCGATGGACGAAGAAGAAGCGATGGACGAAGAAGCCATGGCTGACGGCGACTGCTCTTCAGAAGAAGTCTTCTGTATCGGTTTGGTAACCGATGTTGGTAAAGTTGACGACAAATCTTTCAACCAATCAGCTTGGGAAGGTACACTTCTTGCTGGTGACAACCTTGGCGCGAAAGTTGAATTCATCGAAACCTCTGACGCAACTGACTATGCTGAAAACATCGGCTTGTTTGTTGACGAAGGGTACGATGTGATCGTTACTGTCGGTTTCGCCTTGGGTGAAGCAACTGCGATTGCCGCGACTGAAAACCCAGATGTGAATTTCATCGGTGTTGACCAATTCCAAGTTGAAGAAATGGCTAACTTGACCGGTTTGATCTTCCCAGAAGCGAAAGCTGGCTTCTTGGCAGGTGCTTTGGCAGCGATGATGAGCGAAAGCGGCACAATCGCGGCCGTTTTGGGAACTGACCTTGTACCACCAGTTGTTAACTTCAAAGAAGGTTACGAAGCGGGTGCACAAGCGTTGAACGCTGACATCAACTTGATTTCAACCTACCATCCAGGTGGTTTGGATGTTGCATTCACCGACCCAGAATGGGGCGCGACCACGGCCGCTCAAGCGATCGACCAAGGTGCAGACGTTATCTTCGGTGCTGGTGGTAACACCGGTAACGGTGCGTTGATCGAAGTGGCTGGTAACGAAGGGATTCTTTGTATCGGTGTTGATACCGACCAATGGGGCACCTTGCCACAAGCGCATCCTTGTTTGATCTCAAGCGCGATGAAATTGATCACCCCCGGTGTTGCTGACTTGGCCGCTATGGCCCAAGCTGGTGAATTTCCCGGTGGCAACTTTGTTGGTGAAGTCGGTTTGGCTCCATTCCACGATTTCGACGATGCGGTTTCTGACGATGTTAAAGCGACCCTTGAAATGATCGATGCCGGTTTGGCTGACGGTTCAATCGATCCATTGTCAACCGATCCAATCGAAATGGCTATGGCTGAAATGGCTGACGAAGAAATGGC
>WTJY01000049.1:4813-10133 GCA_011524645.1 Anaerolineales bacterium
GAAATGGCTGACGAAGAAATGGCCGACGAAGAAATGGCCGACGAAGAAATGGCTGACGAAGAAATGGCTGATGAAGAAATGGCTGATGAAGAAATGGCTGACGAACCCGCAATGGTTGATGGCGATTGTTCTGAAGAAGCTGTTTTCTGCATCGGTTTGGTGACCGATGTTGGCCAAGTGGATGACAAATCATTCAACCAATCAGCTTGGGAAGGTGCACAACTTGCTGGCTCTGAATTGGGCGCAAAAGTTGACTTCATAGAAACTGCAGATGCGACAGACTACGCGGAAAACATCGGTTTGTTTGTTAGTGAAGGATACGATGTCATCGTAACCGTTGGTTTCGCATTGGGTGAAGCGACTGCGATTGCCGCGACCGAAAACCCAGACATCTTCTTCATCGGCGTGGACCAATTCCAAGTTGAAGCGTTGCCAAACGTGGCCGGTTTGATCTTCCCAGAAGACAAAGCGGGTTATTTGGCTGGTGCTTTGGCTGCGATGATGAGCGAAAGTGGCACAATCGCGGCCGTTTTGGGAACCGACCTTGTGCCACCCGTTGTGGCCTTCAAAGAAGGTTATGAAGCGGGTGCTGTGGCGACCAACCCAGACATCAACTTGATTTCAACCTACCATCCAGGTGGCTTGGATGTTGCATTCACCGACCCAGAATGGGGCGCGACCACGGCCGCGCAAGCGATCGACCAAGGTGCAGATGTCATCTTTGGTGCTGGTGGTAACACCGGTAACGGCGCATTGATCGAAGTGGCTAGCAACGATGGCCTCTTCTGTATCGGCGTCGACACCGACCAATGGGGCACCTTGCCACAAGCACATCCTTGCTTGATCTCAAGCGCGATGAAATTGATCACCCCCGGTGTTGCTGACTTGGCTGCTATGGCTAAAGCTGGTGTATTTCCTAGCGGTAACTTCGTTGGTGAAGTCGGTTTGGCCCCATTCCACGATTTCTCAGATGTTATTCCTGCTGATGTTCAAGAAAAACTTGAAGAACTTGATGCTGGCTTGAAAGACGGCTCAATTTCTACCGGCTACGGCCAATAAGTTGGATAATCGTTAGGACTTGCGTCCTTTGATTTGATCTATAAACTTGAGTGCGATGTGTGCAATAGCATGCATCGCATTTTTTTTTAATAGATGGGATTTCGATTAGTGATTAGTGGTTAGTGATTCGTGAACAATCTTCTTGTTTTGATCATTAACCACTACACACTAACCACTCATTCTGGAGGTTTGGATGGCGCAATTAAGACAGTTTTGGCGCGGGGTTAGCGTGCCAATTACAGCGGTCATTATTTCGCTGTTGATCGGTGCGGGGCTACTTTATATTTCAGGAGCCTCTCCTTGGGAAGCTTATTCCGCATTAATGGATGGGGCGTTTGGTGATGCGAAGGGAGTGCAGCGAACCCTTGAAAAAGCGACTCCTCTTATTTTTAGCGGATTAGCGGTTGCTTTCGCTTTTAAGGCTGGGCTTTTTAATATCGGTGCTCAGGGGCAACTGGTATTTGGGGCTTTAGCTGCGGCCGTTGTTGGGACCAGTTTCGCTAGCTTGCCTACAGTTGTCCATATCCCATTAACCCTTTTGGCTGGTGTTGTCGCCGGTGGCTTGTACGGTGCCATTCCCGGTGCTTTACGTACTTATACCGGAGCGCATGAAGTGATCACCACCATTATGCTTAATTATATCGCTTTGAATATCACCGATTACTTGGCGAATGGGCCATTAAAAGACCCGACTAGTTTGGCGGTGGCGCGGACTCCGAAAATTTTAGAAACGGCCGCCCTAAATCCGATCATGATCGGGGAATATAGCTTGCCTCTAGGCTTTTTCTTGTCAGTCGTTGTCGCCGCTTTAATCTGGTGGCTTCTGTGGAAAACGACACTTGGTTTTGAGATTCGAACGGTTGGCCAAAACCCAGATGCTGCCCGCTATGCAGGGATTAAAGTGTCACGAATCATTATTTTGACGATGTTGATTAGTGGTGCTTTGGCCGGTTTTGGTGGTTCTGTCGAGACCCAAGGGGTTGTCGGCCGTTTTCAACCCGGTTTCAATTCAGGGCTTGGGTTTGATGGGATTACGATCGCTTTATTGGCTAAAACCAATCCGTTTGGGGTGATTCCGGCCGCTTTGCTGGTCGGTGCGATGCGTGCAGGGGCGAGCAAGATGCAATTCCAAGCGGATGTGGCGACCGAAATCATCGATATGATCCAAGCGATCATTCTATTCTTTGTGGCGGCCGAGGTGATCATTCGCTTTATTTTGCGCCAGAATGATACCGATAATCAGATTCTCGATGTGGAGCCGACTAAAACGGCCGATTTAGCTGAAAAAAATAGTAGTGGAGACTAGCGATTATGGATATGAAAGCATTTTGGGATCAAAACAAAATTTGGCTGTCTATCGTTTTGGGTGTGCTGGTCTTGGTTGCCATCGGCTACTCGCGAGATGTCGCCAATGATACGAACATTACGGTTGCGGTTTTATCCGCTTCGTTGCGGGCTTCAACCCCATTGGTGTTAGGTGCCTTGTGTGGCATTTTGTGTGAACGCTCTGGTATTGTCAATATCGGGATTGAAGGGCAAATCTTGGTGGCGGCGTTCGTTTCATTCGTTTCCTATTCTCGCTTTGGCGATAGTTTGGGTGCGGAGTCGGTGATGGCATTGCCCTTGGCTTTGTTGATGGGGTTGCTGTCTGGCGCGGCAATGGGTTGGTTGTTGGCCTTTATGTCGGTCACACTGAAATTGGATCAAATTATCGGTGGGACGGTTATCAACATTTTAGCGTTAGGGATTACCGGTTACTACTATCAACAGGGGTTGCTCGTTCCTAGCAAGCTACAAGCGATTGAAATTCCGCTCTTGTCACAAATTCCGGTCTTGGGGCCGGTCTTTTTTAACAATGGGGTTTTAACCTATTTAACTCTGATTTTGATTGTGTCGATGCATTTTGTCTTGTATCGTACTGTCTGGGGGTTGCGCACACGGGCTGTGGGTGAGCATCCGCGTGCGGCCGATACGGTCGGGATTAATGTCTATTATGTGCGCTATGTGAATGTGATTGCGGGTGGTGTCTTGGCCGGTTTGGCTGGCTCTTATTTGGTGCTAGAAGCGGTTGGTACCTTTGAGCGAGGGATGAGTAGCGGCCGTGGTTTCGTGGCACTTGCCGTTATGCTTTTCGGTAAGCGGACCCCGTTTGGTGCTTGGGGCGCGGCGTTGCTCTTTGGTTTCGCCTCTGCTTTGCAAACCCAGCTGCAATTCTTTGGCACGATCGACATTCCGCATCAGTTTATCGGTATGTTGCCCTATGTATTAACGATTTTGGTCTTGGCCGGTTTTGTCGGCCGGACACGGGACCCTAAAGCGTTGGCTCAACCGTACAGTAAAGAATGAGTCGATTTTAGATTTTGGATTTTAGATTTTCGATTTGGTTGAGTTCGTGGCTGGGGTGAGGGCTCGCTTTTTATTATTGACCATGAACCGCTGACCATTAAAAAACTATGAGTGATATCGCCCTTCAAGTAACAAATATTACGAAACGATTCCCCGGTGGGGTTGTTGCAAATGATCGAGTTAATTTAACCCTCAAGAAAGGGGAAATCCACGCGCTGTTGGGAGAAAACGGCGCGGGGAAAAGTACCTTGATGAATGTGATCTATGGACTCTATGGACCAGATGAGGGGACGATTGCGGTTGATGGCCAAGTGATCAATATCGCTAATCCAAATGACGCGATTGCGAAGGGGGTCGGGATGGTGCATCAGCATTTTATGTTGGTGCCGGTCTTTTCGGTGGCGGAAAATATTATTTTGGGTGCGGAAGAAACATCCGGTATTTCGCTTGATTTAAATTCGGCGCGACAGAAAATTCGACAGCTTTCCAAAGATTTTAATCTGGAAGTTGATCCAGACGCGATTGTAGAAGAGTTGCCGGTGGGGATGCAGCAACGGGTCGAGATCGTGAAAGCTCTTTATCGGGAAGCGAAGATCTTGGTTTTAGATGAGCCAACGGCCGTGCTTACCCCCCAAGAAGCGGATGATCTCTTTGTTGTGATGCGCCAGCTGACTGAGCGCGGTGTGTCTATTATTTTTATTACCCATAAATTGCGCGAAGTATTGGCCGTGGCCGATTCGATTACGGTGATGCGACGGGGTAAAGTGGTCGGATCAACTAGTCCGAAAGGGATGACCGAAAATGATCTTGCTTCGATGATGGTCGGCCGTGAAGTGCTACTACGGGTTGAGAAAGATCCCCCGAAAGTCGGGAAACCGGTTTTAGAAGTCAGGAATTTAGATATTACGGATGAACGGGGGGTCAAGGTTGTCTGTGGGGCGACCTTTGAGGTGCTTGAAGGTGAAATTTTGGGTATTGCGGGGGTGCAAGGGAATGGGCAGACGGAACTTGCTGAAGTCTTGACCGGTTTGCGCGCCGCTACATCTGGTACCGTTTTGCTTGACGGGGAAAAGATGCCATTTGGTGATCCGCGCCGCTTGTTTGAGCAAGGGATGGCTCATGTGCCCGAGGACCGGCATAAACATGGGCTAGTTCTCAGCTATGATCTCGTCGAAAATGTCTCTCTTTGTACCTACTATAAACCGCCGTTTGCGCGTGGGATTGTACGCCAGCAAAGTCGGATTTTAGAAGCGACGAAAAAGATTATTGAGCAATATGATGTACGCACCCCGGGGCCGGAGGCTTTGGCTTCAAACTTGTCGGGAGGAAATCAACAGAAGGTCATCGTCGGCCGTGAGCTTGATCGAGAAGTTAAATTTTTGGTGGCTAATCAGCCTACACGCGGTTTAGATGTGGGGTCGATTGAGTTTATCCATCGACGCATCATTGAAGAACGTGATAAAGGGGTGGCTGTCTTACTGGTTTCGGCCGAGCTTGATGAGATTTTGGGCTTGGCCGACCGTATTGTGGTGATGTTCGATGGAGAGATCGTGGCGACAATGCCGGTGGCCAAGGCGAATAAAGAGAAACTCGGCTTGTTGATGGCGGGTAGTGTTTAGGTTTGCTTTAAGTCCTGATGGAGATATTTAAAGAAGTAAATATGGGAGACTGGGAGACGGGTGCACGAACAACCTGTCAGAAATGTTAACATAACTAAAAATTCCGAACAAGCATATGCTTTGTTATCCAATTTGCCCCGATTTTCGTGCCGGAGGCACGAAAATCGGGGCAATTAAAGGGGGTTTTGCAGCGGCTTCGCCGCTGCAAAACCCCCTTGGAGGGTAAAAAAATTTTGATGATAACTTGTTCGTGGACCCTGGGAGACTGGGAGACTCTTTGCTTGAGTTTTCATAGC
>WTJY01000076.1 GCA_011524645.1 Anaerolineales bacterium
TCGCCCGGGACAGAGATGTTATCGGCCGGTAAATTGAAAGCGACGTTAATCACCGTATTAAGCGCCACATAAATCAGAGCGATAAAAAACATAATCAAAATATTTTTGACAATTTCCAACAGATAATCGCTCACCCGCTGCGAAATCGCATGGGTTCTATGACGACGACTCGGCGCAATGTTAAAGGCTAAACGCAATCCGGGGTTCACAAAAATCATGTTAAACAACCCCATAACCAACCCGAGCGTGAAGACAAAGTCGAGCAACAACGCCTGATTTCCCAACGCTGTCCCCCAACCGATAAAGAAGTAGACAGCACCAGCAGCCCACCATCGTATCATCAAAGAAATACGACGGTCGGTGAAAAATATTCGTAACGCGTGACCTTTTTCAGACATGTCTATTGGGAAACGGCCGTTTTTACATCAGGCCAACTGAGAACGGAAACCACAATGGCCCCGACCACATAAACGACAAGAGAAAAAACAACCAAATCATAGCTTTGGCCCACATCGGCCAAGGTCAACTGCTCTTGCGCCGCAACATCCGCGAGCAACAAACGCAAGTAAACGATCCCTCCCCATGCGGTCAAAGCACCACTGACCAATAGCAACACAACACTACGCGGTTTTTCGATCAAGACCGCATTGAAGCCGGTTGTCAGACCGAAAATCATAAAAACAAACAGGTAAAACCCGATTTGATTGGCGAAAATCTTGGTTGTCGCGGCGATATGGATCTGCGAAATCGCCAGCTGTCCCACACCGACGATAAACAAAATGTAAGTTGCGATACGCAGGAAAAATTCTCGTTTGGTCATGCCATCTCCTCCTGTGATTTAATACGCATTTCAGTCTGGGGGTCGAAAAAGTGAGCGGTTGACATATCGATATACAGTTCACTCGCATCCGCCTCGGCACCCGCCCGATCTAAACGTAGATTGGCGATACACTGAAACGATCCGATTTTTAAATAAAGCAGGGCATGGTTGCCCAAATATTCGCGAGAGGCGACTTCCGCTTTGATCGGTTCATGCCCTTCTGCGGCCCAATTCTTAAAATGTTCCGGCCGGACACCCAACACAATCGGTCCGCGCGAAAACGATCCGACAATCGCTAATAAATGATCAGGGATGGCTAAATCAAACCCATCGGCGATAAAACGGCCGTTTTCAATGTTGCCCGTAATAAAGTTCATCGGTGGGCTACCGATAAAGCCCCCCACGAACATGTTTTCCGGCTGATGATAGACCTCATACGGGGTACCGATCTGCTGCACACGCCCTTCACTCATTACCACAATCCGAGTCGCCATAGTTAGCGCTTCCGTTTGATCATGCGTAACATAAACAAAGGTATTGTCCAACTCTTGATGCAACTTCGTCAAAGCACGTCGTGATTCAACCCGTAACTTAGCATCGAGATTACTCAATGGCTCGTCCATCAAAATAATATTGGCGGAGCTAACCACCGAACGGCCGAGAGCAACACGTTGCCGTTGCCCACCAGACAGATTTTTTGGATAGCGATTTAGTTGTTCGTCGAGTTGCACAACAGAAGCCGCTTCCATCACTTTTTCATGCAAAATATCGATCGCTTCGTGGCGAATCGTGCGGCTAAATCCCATATTTTGGTAAACCGACATATGACCATAAAGGGCATAGTTTTGGAATACCATCGAAATATCACGATCGGCCGGAGCGACTTGGTTCATCCGCTCCCCTTTAATGAGCATATCACCGGCCGTAATCTCTTCTAAACCGGCGATCATGCGCAAAACGGTGCTCTTGCCACAGCCGGACGGGCCGACCAGCACAATAAACTCCCCATGTTCAACTTCAATATTGAAGTCATACACCGCTTGCACCCCACCCGGATAAATTTTATCGATATTTTTGAGTACTAATTCATGCATGGTGGATCACCTTACTTTTGCAAAATCGCTCGATCAATATTGTTTTCATCGATATAGGCTTGCCGTTCCCGCGAACGTTGGACGCAAATAATAGACCCCACAAGTGCGGCCACACTCGTTGATACGAGCAAAACTTGTGCATAGAGTCGGATCGGATTGACAATTTCTTCGGGAATCCAGAAAAGGCGCGCAAACTGGAAGAATGCCAGCCCGATTCCCAGATAGGCCCATTGAAGCATATAAACTTTTTGCCGAACCGCGACCAAAAAGGCGAACAAGGACAGCCCGATATTGACCATGACAAAAAGCCCCAAGCGTGATGTCACATCCATATTGTTGACATACAAAATCGTAAATAGGGTGTTGCCTGCCAGCCAAAACAAGATCAGCTGTTGGCTAAGGGTATTTTCTACATACAGTCTTTTCTCGTTACTGTTCATACCTAACCTACTTCCTAATCAGCGGATGGCCTTCTCGTAAACGCTGGACAAAGGTAATTGTCGCGACAACCACCAGCAATGCGAACGAGCCAATTAATAAATAATGTATCCACACCGCCGCATCAAAAACAAATGTGGTCGGGGTGTAATCATCCATTTCGGAAAAATCTAGGGCAAGATACCCTTGCTTATACAAAGGGAGTACATTTAGTAATGCGAGCGAACGCATCGTTACAAATGTAGCTGCCCCACCGGCGACCGCCCAGCTCGCCAAGCCCGGCCGATATTTAGCCAACCCAAACAGATACACCATCCCCGCCATGACCACAAACATCAGGGTGATATTAAACGCTTCTTTGTTAAAGACCTGTAGCTCTTTGTAATACTCGAACATCTCGAATGTCCCATCAAAGAACAGCACATAGTATCGAGTCATAAATCCAAGATACAAGACAAAGAGGGCGACCACAAGTGTAATGATCCCATAAACCAAAGCGGCTTGTACGCGTATAAGATTGCTAAACACCATTGACCTCGTTAAAGTTTCTTGCGGCTTGGGGCTAAAGAGGTTGACGAATTCTTAACCCCAAGCCTCGATTACTTGAGGGTGAGCTAAGATAAGAGAACTTAGCCCACTCTCAGACCATAATCAAATTACTCTTGCGAGCGTGCATATGCGTTGCGGTAAACTTCGACATAGTCTTCGATACCGGCATCAGCATACAATTGACCAAGTGCTTCGGTGCTTTCAACGGCCGTGTCTGCACCCGCAATGAACAAGAAGATTTGTTCAGCTTGTTCTTCACCAACAGCCAAGGTACCCAATTTCGCGGTATCTTGTTCGGTCAAAGAGAAGACCGGTGGCACCAAGCGGAACAATGGATCAACTGACTCATATGATGGGGTAGCAACACCAGCGTTGAAGTAAAGTTCCCACGCAGCTGGACCATTGTTAATCGTGGTTTGCATTTCAAACCCGATTTCTTTTTGGTAACCAAGCGGAATCAAAGAACCCATGTAGTCGCGCAAGAAGCTAGACATGTTACAGTCTTTGAACTCACAAGAGTTGTCCAAAGTCCATTGGCTAAATTCTGGATATTCAATGCCATCACCACCAACGTACACACCACCTTCTGTTTGTGCATATGGAGGGCCATAGTTTTGCACAATCACACCATCAGGCGAATAGAAGTAGTCGAACAACGCAAGTGCTGAGTTGATTTCTTCTTCGGTAGAAGAGGTTGAAATCGCCCAACCGTCCGGCTTAATAACGCGGGTGTTTTCTACGTAGTGGATGAACTCTTCTGAACCAACTTGGGTAAGCGGTGGCAAGATGCTTTCTACCGTTTCATTAGAAGCGGTGGTAGATGCGATCCAGTCGATGGTCATGAAACCGAATTGGTTATGACCTTCTTCACCGTCGGCCGCGTACAACACGCTACGGAAGTTGTCTGAGTTGCTGGTATCGAAGAAATCAGCATGGATCAAACCTTCAGCGTAAAGTTGTTGCATATAGCCAACACCTTCAAGGAAGCCTGGGTCATTGAATGAGAATTGCAATTCGCCATCTGCATCAAGGTAGAAGCGAGCACCGGTTGCGTCAGAACCGAAGACACGTTGACCACCCCAGTAAGGGATCAAGCGGAATGCGTCGAAACGGTCACGCGAACGACGGGTAAAGAATGGCACAACTTGTGCGTCAGCCACAACTTCACCGGTGGTGATTTTTGTTACGGTGTTGGGTGACAACTCAACCACACGCCACAAAGCGACCAATTCGTCGATATCGTATTGTGCACCAGCACCCACATAAAGGTCTGATGGGTTTTCAAGCTCTGGGTAGGTTGTCGCGATATATTCAAGCAAGGTTGCGCGCGCAACTTCACCGGTCAATTCGCCATCAGCAGCAGCGTTTTGCATATCCACAACGTTGCTACCAGTACGATCCCAATACCCTTCATAAAGAGGGGCTAACGTGTTGGTTTCAGCTTCAAGCATCTCATCAGAGTCAAGAAGACCGGTGATCCATTCGGTACGTGCATTGAAAACACGGGCATAGTTGCCGATTTCAGCCGCATAGGCCGCATGGTAAATCCCACCATCGTAAGCGGTGATCGCTTTAGCGATGTTTGGATTCGCTTCCAAGTAAGCCGCAAAGTTTGGCATTTTATCAAGGTTGTCGTTCAAGTTAACAAAGTAACCTTGTGCACCGTAAGCCATCAAGTCGTCAGCAACACCGTTACCACCGAAGATGTTCGCGCTATCGAAACCGGTCGCGGCCGAAACTTCGATCATTTCACCTGAACTTTGGTCTTGGATGGTGACATCGTTAATGCCGATCCCTACTTGTGACTGAATGTGTTGCCAGGTTGGTTTCAACTGACCTTGAGAGATAACCGTGCCGTCCGGTTGTTCCAGAGGAGTCGGTTGGTTGTAAGTCAAGGTACGTTGGTTGTTACCCAACGCGAAGTTAATGTTGAGTTCTTCAGCCATAGGAAGAGCTTCCATTGCTTCTTCTTCCATAGCTTCTTCTTCCATGGCTTCGTCAGCCGCTTCTTCTTCCATGGCTTCGTCAGCAACTTCTTCTTCCATGGCTTCTTCTTCCATAGCCTCATCAGTCGCTTCTTCTTCCATGACTTCTTCTACAGCTTCTTCAACAGCTTCTTCAGCTTCTTCTACAGCTTCTTCAGCTTCTTCTACGACTTCTGCCACAGCTTCTTCAGCTTCTTCCACCGTTTCAGGAACGGTGACTGGTGTGCTACAGGCAGAGGCGATCAACATTGTCATGGTTAACAAGGCCGACCACATCAAATATTTAGAAAGTTTCTTCATTTCTATTCTCCTTTTGATGAAACATTTTCTGACACAAACGAGACACAAAAGCGCTCGATTTTCAACACATCATTCGCAAATTAGCGTTGATATTACAAATTGGAAAGTGATCGATTCAGACCGGAATCAAAATCGAGATCACCTATAAGCTACTCCTTCACACCGCCGAGATTCACCCCTTTGGCGAAATGGCGCGAGATGTAGGGATAGACAATAAGTACGGGGATAATAGATACAATCAGAACAGCAAATATGTAAGAATCGGCCGAATAAGGCAGATCGGGCGGCAAGTCATCAAACATCCAGCGGTAGTTCTCAATTAAAATACGCATATAAACTTGGAGTGGCAGTTCTGTTGGATTTTGCAACAGCATCCGCGCCCAGAAATAACCATTCCAACGGCTTGTGGCATAAAACAAAGCGATCGTTGCGATAGCCGCCTTAGACATCGGCATATAAATGCTAAACACCATTTGGAACTCATTCGCCCCATCAATTCGAGCCGCCTCTTCAATCTCATTAGGGATCGCTTGGAAAAAGCTACGCATCAAAATGATATTGAACGCCTGTACCCCAAATGCGACGATAATCCCCCAACGATTGTCCACACCAAGCGAGGTGTAATTAAGAAAGAGAGGCACCATCCCTGCGCTAAACCACATCGTAAACACGACCAAGAAGTTAAACATACGCCGAAACAACAACCGGCGTTTCCCCAATGCATAAGCACCGGTGATCGTCATAAACAAACTCCATACCGTACCGAAAATGGTATAGAAAAGGGTGTTAATAAAGGAAATCCACAACCCTTTATCGAGATACACCAGTTCATAAACTTCAAAAGTCGGGTTAACCGGTGTCAGGAGGACTTGCCCCGTTTCGTAAGCGATCTTGCCACTAATCGAAGCGGAAAAGGCGTATACCACGGGGAAAAATGCCAATAAGCTAAATCCCCCAACCAATGTAAGAGCGAAAAACCGAAACCCACGTTCTGATCTGCTTAAACCATGTTGCATAACACTATTCCTCCTACCAAAGCGATGAGTCTGAAATCTGTCGGCTAATAAAATTGGCACCAACGACAAGCCCGAAACCGATAATTGAATCGAACATGCCAGCGGCCGCACCCACGGCCGGATTCCCTCCTTCCAGCCCGATGCGTAACACAAAGGTGCTAAGCGTATCGGCCGTTTCGTAGGTATTGGCGTTATAGAGGAGAATCACCCGTTCAAACCCGACCGAAAGCATCCGGCCGATACGCAACACAATCATAATAATCAGTGTCGGCGCCATACCGGGGAAAGTCACATACCGTATTTCTTGTAACTTGTTCCCCCCATCGACCTTGATCGCTTCATATAAAACGGGAGAGATCGCCATGATCGCCGCAAAGAAGACAATGGAGCTATATCCCGCCTCCTTCCATATCCCCGTAATAATGAACATCGGCCTAAAGTAATCGGCGTTTTGCACCACCTTGGTCGTTTCTTCGATCAAACCGAGATTGATTAATAACCCCGACAAAATACCGGTATTGGTTTCGCTATTCCGTAGCATCGTCAACACCAAACCGGTAATCGTGACTTCAGATAAAAAGTGGGGCAAATAAGACAACGTTTGGGAAATCCCACGCACAATATTGTTGTAGATTTCACTAAAAAATATCGCCAAAATAATCGGAATCGGAAAGCCGAAAATAAAGCCATACAAGCTGATCACAAACGTGTTACGAAATGCCCGCCAAAACTGCGGCGCAAAAGCCCCTGTAATCAAGGTTTCAAAATTGGCGAAGCCAACAAAGTCACTGCCCATCGCGCCGAGATTAGGCTGATAATTCTTAAAGGCGATCAGCAGGCCAGCCAAAGGTTTGTAAAACCAAAGGGCATACCAAATGATGATCGGCAACAGTAAAAGATACAGGCGATAATCTTCATTGATAATTCGCAGGACCCTTAAAAGTTGATTTTGTTCTTGGGCGTTTTCATCGTTCATTCGGTTATCTCCTAAGAAAAGTGGAGTGGGACGAAGAAGCTAGACTTCTTATTCATACCTTGCGCGTGCCAGACAGAAGCAACGCTTCTAGGCCGACGGAAGTCCCATTTGCTTAATCACCATCGAATAGGTTTGTTTTTCCCCTACAGTTCGGCCGATTAGCACAGTCCGCCGCTGAGTAGGTGTGCGAGAAGTGCCGGGCGCATCGCCAACGAAAAGGGTAAACGGCACCGCACAACGCAAATACAATTGATATGAAACATCTTCATAGCGGATATCACAGATCACAGAATCCTGTATCACCTGAGTTCCATTTAAATGGATAAACGCGCCAGGCCCGTCCTCAGCCAGCGGCCGATCAAGCGGATCGAACTCACTAGACACAGTGACTTCACCATCCACATGGAACACCCAATCAAACGTGTGTTCAGTTGTCGCTTCGGCCGTCAATTCATCAACGATCACACCGTTATCCATTTCGGTAATTCTTTCAAGTTGCACATCAGGATAAGCATCCGGCACACACATATGTAAACGATTCCCATCCCAAGAGCTCAATTCACCGCCACATTTGCCGTGGGATTCCCCATTCACCACAAGCGTGTTGTGAGCATAGGAGTGGGGATACCACGCTTTCCGTGCAGGCAAAGCGTAAAGTGGGCTACCGGCATCTTTGGCAAATGGCCAAACCACCAAGCTCAAACGATCAAATTGATGGTGATGTCCGGTATAGGGGCCAAATGTCGCCAACGCCGCCAATTTGTAAGCACTACGCCACTGTGCCAAACCGGATGGTGCCATAAAGGTGTTCCCTTTTTGGGCGGCTTCGACCGCATCAATCGTAATTTCCGGACGGCCGTAAAGTAGCGCCGCCCAGTTATCCCGCTGACGGTTTTCCCGCGAATAAGCCCCCTGCAACAGTTGGGCGAAATCATTATCCGCCACTTGCCCGTATAAAATTTCATACACTTGGCAGAGTTCAGGATCATAAATGCTATCGATCCAATAAGACCCTTCTGAAATATCTGGAAGAGAACCATCGGGCCAAACTAAATTGGCGACAGCTTTCCCCATCCCCAAGTTTGACTGCCCCTGTTCTCCTGTATATCTGTGCAAATCGATCCCATTGGCTCCGGCCGCTTCGGCCAAAATCAGATCAGCCAATACCACAAAATTGTGATAATAAGGGGTGACCTCAAATTCCATATTGTCAGGATAAACCGCAAGGTTTAGATAGGTTTTGAATCCGGCCGGTGCTTCAATCGCCCGTTCAATCAACGACTGGCGTTGCAACGTAAAACCGAGCAACCCCAGCGTGACATTGAGCCAAGCCATATAGTTATTGCTCACCTTATCTTGAGCGGTTAACTTGTCTTGTGCTTCTTCCATCACCCGTTGCATCGGGGTCCACAAATTTTGATCAAGTTGCGCTTTTTGCTCGGCCGTGAGCGTATCCGCCACGCAGTCATATGCCTGAATCAAAGGGACCGCCCACAACCCTTCAGTCAACGCTTGGTTAAAGGCATGCCCTTTCAACATCCACGGTTCAGCATCAGACAGGCCGTCAAATGTGGTATAGAAATCGGCATATTGAAATAGAATATCGATGACCACTTTACGGCCGGTCTGTGAATTCATCACCCGATAAGCCAATCCCGCCTCGCGAGCCAAATCGGTAATTTCACGATGCCGCCAGACACGCCAAGCGGCATCATATTTTTCCCCTTCACACAAGTGCCCAGCCGGACACTTGTGCACACCGGGAGTTGACCCATCGAAAATGATAGGCAACCAGTGTTCTAAACAGATGTAATTGTGAATCCAGCCACCCGCCTCATGGGGAATACATTGTTGGCGGTGCAAGAAATCGGCCGCACGGGCCTCAATCGCTTGCCAGCCAGCCAACGCCCATGAGGTCATCGCCGCTTTTTCTTTGGCTTGTTGAATCGTGGTTTGAGAAAACAAATACATCAGGTTTCGTGGGGTAAAATTAAATGAACAAGCAAGGTCTAAACGTAGTAAAGACCACCATTGATTTCCATGACTTCACCAGTAATGAAAGAGCCGGTGTCTGCGATCAAGTAGAGAGCGGCATAAGCGACATCCATCGGTGTTCCTGCACGTTTAACAGGGGTCTTTTGTACAATCGCTTCTTGGATCGATTCTGGGGTAAAGGTGTTATGGAATGTCGTGTTCGCAATAAATCCGGGAGCTAAGGCGTTAACCGTAATCCCACGACCACCCAACTCTTTAGCCATGCCACGAGTAAACCCGATCACGGCCGCTTTTGAAGCGGAATAAATGACAGAACCACGACCACCACCATCATGTGCCGCCAATGAAGACAAATTCACGATCCGGCCGCCGTCAGGCATATATTTCAACGCCGCACGTGTGCAGTAAAAGGTGCTACTAAAGTTCACATTCATCACGTTATGAAAATGCTCATCGCTCATTTCAGAGGTAATTACACGTCCCAGCAACCCCCCAGCATTGTTGATCAAAATGTCGATTTTACCGCCAAGCAATTCGGCCGCTTCTGCAGTTACCGCATCCACTTGGGCACTATCGGTCGCATCCAAGTGCAGACCATGAATCGTTTGCCCCTCTTTGGCGAAAGGCTCGAAGTCGCTAGTAAAATAAGTAGCCACCACTTTGGCACCACAATCCGCTAGCAATTCAGAGAAAGCACGGCCGATTCCGATATTGCCACCTGTGACAAGTGCTGTTTTTCCAGTTAAGTCGGTTTTCATAAACTGTTCCATTTTCCTTTAATTTTCTAGTCCTGTCGGATTTGGTGGGACTCGATCAATTAACGATTGTCATTCCCACGAAAGTGGGAATCCAACTCTGTTTGAGTGGTGGATCCCCGCCTACGCGGGGATGACCGCCCTGTAAATCGACTATTTTTGAACGATTTACGCTTATCCCACCAAATTCGGCAG
>WTJY01000189.1:0-6664 GCA_011524645.1 Anaerolineales bacterium
AATCAATTAAGAGCCCCCTTCCTGGGGGAAGGGGGTTGGGGGATGGGCGAGACACTTGAAACCGTTTTATTTGGCTTAAAAAGTTAACATAATCCTTAACTTCATGGCGGTGCGAGCCACCCAATCGTACCACCTACAATCATTTTCTAAAACAATTCATAAACCAGAAAAACCACTTAATCACACCTCAAAAAAGCCACTAAAACCCCTTCGGCTTACGCCCCAAAATCTCCTCAACCGTGCCATTCACGGCCGATTCCGCACCACCACTCAGCGCGGACGCCTGTACCGCCGCAAACGCTTGTTTCGGCTCCGTTGGCTGTCCCAACATCCCTTGGAACAACCGCGCAAACGGGGAAGCGGGCCGATAACCGACCTCCATCCGTTTAGCCAAATCAGCCAGCGTCAAACTATTCGATCCGGTCAAAACATACGCTTTGTTTTTGTGCTCATCACTTTGCAAACAAGCCACAACCACGGCCGCCACATCGCTTCGATCGATAGCCGCCACTTTTCCTTGGCCCGCCGCGACCCGAATCGCCCCATCTTCGACTAAATCCTGCGCAATCGAATACGGCCGTAACAACGTATAAGCGGGCGCCATCCGGCCACTATTCACATGATAATGATCCACCGCCCAGCGCTCCGTCAACCATTCAGAAGAAGCACGCGACTCCGGCGTCGCCCCCCAAGGCGCAACAGACACCCGCACAATATGCTTCACCTTCCGCTTATGCGCCGCCTCCATCGCCCGATTATCGCGCACCATCTGCTGTTCATGAAACGGCTCTGTCACCACAAACAGCTTGGTTACCCCTTCACACTCAGCCATCATCCCCGCCAAATCATCAAGTGATGACTGCAGCGTTTTATGTTCTATATTTTGTTCTTTTAGCTGAGACACAACCATTTGCCCCAACGGCAACTGATGTCCAATTACCAAAATCATAACGCGTCTACCTTCAAGTCTGAATAAACGTAATTTATTTAAATAATCATAAGCCCTGTCACATTCTCCGCTAGTTCCCCCTTCCCGTCAAAAAATCCAATCAAGTGACGAACGGCGCAGAATGTGTAACGAATAGGGCTTCCAGAAACGACTCGTCACGCATCATTCGAATAGCTCGTCACATATTATAAGAACCCCTACCCATCTTCCCGCTTTGCATTACAATCTCCGTCATGAGCAACGGCATTCTTTATCGATTTAAACAATTCTGGTGGGGCATTCGAGCAAAACCGCTCACAACCGAGCAAATGACTCACATCCGCACCATCTTATCGGCCGAACAATTCACCCTCTACCAGAAATACAGCATCAACGACCAACAGCACGGCTACCGGGTCTTGCAACACCTACAACAAGCCGGATACAAAGACCCAGAACTGCTCACGGCCGGTCTACTCCACGACGTCGGCAAATCGAAATCCGATATGACTGTCATCGACCGCAGCATCGTCGTACTCGGCCGGATATTGGTCAAAAAACAAACAGAAATTTGGGGGCAACACCCCTTAGAACAAGCATCTTGGTGGCAACGGCCGTTCGTCATCCGCGAACAACACCCCGCATGGGGCGCAGACATGGCTCAAGAGATCGGCTGTACCCCTCAAGTGCTCCGCCTGATTTACCACCATCAGGACGACTTAGACACAGCGGGGTTCAATGACCCACATTTTGAAACCTTACTCGCCCAACTCCAATGGGCCGACGACCTGTCTTAAAAGTATGAAGTATGAAGTAGGAAGTAGGAAGTAGGAAGTAAGAAGTAGGAAATGACTTCACGGGTCATATTGTTACAGAGTCATTTTCATACTTCATCTTTCCTACTTCATACCTCCCAAACCCTCTTATGAAAGTAGAAACAGTCACAATTATCGGTTTACAAAAAATCGGCACTTCGGCCGGACTGGCTATTAAACAAAAAGCCTCAGGACTCACGATTATCGGTCATGATCGCACACGGGAAGTGATGCAAAAAGCCAAAACGATGGGCGCAGTCGATCAAATCGAAAACAACCTGATCTCGGCCGTGCGCAAAGCGGATATTCTGATCCTCACCGAAACCCTGCCACTCGCCACCGACACCTGGCGGGCTATCGGGCTCGACATCCCAGAACATACTGTGGTGCTTGATTTCGGCCCGCTCAAAAAACCGATCCAAAAAGCGGCCGACAAATACGCCAAAGGAAAACACTACGTCGGGGTCATGCCGATCATCTCGGCCGACCATGTGAGCAATGGCAGTGATCTCACGGCCGATGCCGCCGCCGACCTATTCCAAGACAGCACCTTTTGTCTCATGCCCTCCCCCACCGTCGATAGCGACGCCGTAGACACCGCCCAGACAATCGGCAAGCTTCTCGGGGCCACTCCGTTTTACATCGATGTCGAAGAATATGACATCTACATACAAGCGGTCGAAACCCTCCCCGCCCTTATCTCGGCCGCCTATTTCCGCGCCCTCACCAACCAAAGCGGCTGGCGAGACATCAAGCGGGTCGCCGGTGCCCCCTTTGCTGCGGTGACCGAACAGCTCACCCGCGAAGCGGAAATCAGCCATCTCACCTTTAGCAACAAACAAGCCTCTCTCCACTGGATCGACACCATGATCGGTGGTTTAGAAGAGATGAAGCAATGGATCGCCAACGGGGACAAAGAAACCCTCGGCGCCCTCGCCACCGAACTCAACATCCAGCGTGATGAATGGCTACACGAACGCAAACAAAACAACTGGACCGAAGGGGCCGCCCCCGAAGTCAAACGTCGTGGCCTCGGCGAGCAGCTCCTCGGCGGCTGGATCAATCGCTCAAACGATTAATCACAAAAAACAAACCTAACAACCAACAAAAACAATATGTTCCAATCACCTACCCCAACCGCATACGATCTCAACTTCGAGATCTTCAACACGCAAGTCCGTGTACACCCTCTATTTTGGCTCATCGCCCTCCTTTTCGGCTCCAATCTCGGGGTCATCGGGGCGATTATCTGGATGTGCGTCATGTTCATCTCGATCCTCATTCATGAACTCGGCCACGTCTTCGCCATGCGTCGTTTCGGTGTCGAAAGTCGGGTCGTCCTTTATGGCGGCGGCGGGCTGGCCATTCCCACCTATGGCCGGAACACCTCTCC
The DNA here is from genome assembly GCA_011524645.1 of Anaerolineales bacterium. GTDB lineage: Bacteria > Chloroflexota > Anaerolineae > Promineifilales > Promineifilaceae > WTJY01. The sequence goes on from WTJY01000189.1 coordinate 3,137, forward strand.
GCAAGAAGGAATTACCATCTCAGCGGCCGGTCCCTTCGCCGGATTTATCTTCGCCGGTATCCTCATGGGAGCGGTCACCCTACTCGGTGGCAGCACCGGTTTCGGCTTCATTTACGGCGTCATTCCGATCCCCTTCGCCAACATCCCCTCAATCGGTTACTACCCCAATCTCGCCATTCGACTCGCTCTTTATATCAATGTTTTTTGGGGCTTAATCAACCTATTACCGGTCTTTCCGCTCGATGGCGGTCAAATCGCGCGCTACATGTTTGTCATCTCTGATCCGTGGGAAGGGGTACGCAAATCTTTGCAACTTTCTATCATCACCGCGATTATCGTGGTTGTTTTGGCTATACTTGGGGAACAAGTTTTTATCGCCGTTCTTTTCGGCTTCTTGGCTTTTAGCAATTATCAAATGTTGGTCGGTGGCTCCGGCCGTATCTTCTAAACTCTATCAGCACCGATTCTCCCAACCAACTACATACATACATCATGTTTCAAGAACCCGCATCGACCCCGATCGATATCCGTTTTCGCTTATTCCGCACGGCCGTGCGTATCCATCCCCTGTTTTGGGTCATCGCCCTCTTATTCGGCCGTAACCGCTTCGATGATCCTGACAAAAGCATGGCCATCTGGGTCTTCGCCCTCTTTATCTCAATCCTCATCCACGAATTTGGTCATATCATCGCCATGCGTAATCTCGATGATGACGGTTATATCGTGCTACACGCCTTTGGCGGACTCGCGATCTCAACCAAACGGCTCCATCGCACCCCCAAAGAGATGATCCAAGTCGCCTTAGCTGGTCCGATCGCCGGCTTTATCTTGATCGTCATCATCTATGTCGTCACCCAACTGCTCGGCGCAGAGTTACAAGGGTTCTACTATGGGGTAACCGGTTGGGAAATCATCGAATTCGCCATCCCTCAATTTTATGTTTACGATTTGGGTATGCTTCGGCTTGATGAAGGGGTCATTCCACTGGCCACGCAGGCTGTTATCTGGACCCATATCAACGATTTGATTGTCACATTATCGGTCATCAATATACTTTGGGGGTTGCTCAATCTGGTTCCCGTCTTCCCGCTTGACGGTGGGCAAACGGTCATGGGCATTTTCTCACTTTCAAATCCCCAAACCGGCCAAGTCGAAGCACTACGTGTCTCTCTCGTTGTCGGTGCCATGATTTCAATCGTCGCGGTCTTTGTTCTCCAAGAACTTTATCTCGGCATCATGTTCGGCTTTTTGGCCTTTCAGAGCTATCAAATGTTAAACAGCCCCTATTAATCAATGCGCAAAGTCTTAATGATCGCCCCCACCTCTTTTTTTAGTGACTATGGGGGGCATATCCGCATTTTAGAAGAAACTCTCGCCCTACAAGAGCTCGATAATCGAATCTGTATCGTCACCTACTACAAGGGAAAAGATGTCCCCGCTCTCGACATTCGACGCACCGCCCCTCTCCCTTACCGAACTGAATACGAAGTCGGTTCGTCCCGCCATAAAATCGCCTTCGATGTCTATCTCGCCCTCAAATCTTTGCGGGTCGCCTTGCGTGAACGGCCGGATATCATCCACGCCCATATGCATGAAGGGACCCTCATCGGCTGGGTCATCGCCCGCCTGCTCCGCATCCCCCTCATCTTCGATTTCCAAGGGAGTTTAACGGCCGAAATGATCGACCACGGCTTCCTCACCCACGGCAGCTTCTGGCATCGCGCCATTCGTCGCACCGAACGTTTTATCGATCACCGCGCCGACATGATCCTCACCAGCTCCAAGCAGGTTATGAAACGTCTCCACGAAGAGTTTCGCATGCCGGTTGATCGACTTCATCCGCTCCCCGACTGTGTCGATATCGAGCGCTTTAACAGCGGCCGGTTTACCGACGAACAAAAAGCGGCCGTCCGCACCCGCTACAACATCCCCGCCGACATCCCGCTCATCGTCTATCTCGGCCTCCTTACCGACTATCAAGGGATTCCCCACATGCTCAAAGCGGCCGCTCACCTGCGTGACCAAGGGGAAATATTTCATTTCTTGATTATGGGCTTTCCCAGCGTGCAGCACTATCGCCAAATGGCTCAAAACATGGGGGTCAGCGATGTCGTGACCTTTACCGGCCGTGTCCCTTACAACGAAGCGCCCCGCCTCCTTTCGGCCGGTGACTTCGCCATTACCGCCAAAATGTCCTCGACCGAAGGCAGCGGCAAAATGCTCAACTACATGGCCCTCGGCCTCCCCGTTGTCGCCTATGACACGCCGGTCCATCGTGAATACCTCGGCGCGCACGGCACCTACGTCCCGGCCGGAGATCAAATCGGCCTCGCCGACGCCATCCAAACCCTCATCCACACCCCCCCTCCCGAGCGACACGAAATCGGCAATCAACTTCGCCAGCGAGTCACCACCCACTTCACCTGGCCCGCCGCCGCCCAACAAATCGACACCATCTACCAAACCTTACTAACCCAAAACAAACAGCGAACCACAAACTCTCAATAAGTGATTCGTCATTCGCCACTTATCCATGCTCGATTTCACCCCTAGCATCCCATTCACCCCTCGTGGCCTCCTAAAACATCCCCACATCCAAACGATACGTGGCAATTGGCGCTCCATGGAAGGGATCGATTACACCCGCCATCGTCTCGAAACCCCAGACGACGACTTTATCGATCTCGATGAACCCACTGTACACAGCTTTGAATCGGTCGCGGCCGACGCAAACACCCCCGTGGTCTTACTCCTACACGGCCTAGGTGGGAGTGCGCGACGGGGCTATATGGCGGAAATGTATCGCCAACTAGCGGCCGCCAACATTCGCGCCATCGGCATGAACTACCGTGGCGCCTCAGAAGAAATCAATCGCCAACCCCGCACCTATCACTCCGGTGCCATCGATGACATCGACTTCGTGCTCAAATGGCTACGCAATCGCTACCCAAATGTCCCCCTTGGCACGGCCGGTATTTCGATCGGTGGCATTATGTCGCTCAATTTGCTGGGTCAGCGGCATGTCGATGTGCAAGCAGCTGTGATGATCTCTCCCGCTTTTGACCTAGCGAGCAGTGCGGCACGACTGGTCACTACGGTTTACAACAGCTATTTACTGCGCAAGCTACGCGAAACGGTCCGACTCAAAGCACACCAAATCGGCCACTTGGTCGATGTACCGGCCATTCTAAGCGCCAAAACCCTCATCGAATTCGACGATCTCTGCACCGCCCCTCTAAACGGCTTCAACGGTGCGCCCGATTACTATGAAAAATGTAGCCCAGTCCGCTATGTTGACCAGATCAAAACCCCGACACTCGTCATTCGCGCCATCGATGACCCATTCCTAGACCCGCAGGACATCCCCTATCAAGCACTGGCCGACAATCCATACATCACCCCTTTCATCACCCCACACGGAGGCCATGTCGGCTTCGGCCAAGATTCATTGATTCGGCCGACATGGTGGTCCCATCAGCAAGCGGTCCGCTTTTTCCAACACCAATTCCAAATAAAAATGCCATCTAG
>WTJY01000189.1:6764-10119 GCA_011524645.1 Anaerolineales bacterium
CAACACCAATTCCAAATAAAAATGCCATCTAGCACATAGCAGATGGCATTCAATCATCTATACATCGCGCCAAACCCCTTTCAGGTCTGGAATCGCAGAGATTTTCCTAAAAACGATGGTCGATATGCTGAGTTCTAAATCCAGCCTTGCCCTTTAAGGAAATCGGTCAAACCGGGCACAAAAGCGGCCGTCCCGCCATAAGCCTGAATACCCAAGTACACCATGTAAAACCAAAGAAGGGGGGACACGCATTGCACGAAAGGGATCAAGCCTAGAGCGAACATAATCACACCCAGTCCGATTCCATGTACCGCCGCGTGGACAATATACGGTCGCTCTTTTTTCTCTTCCATGAGCAGCATGATAATTCCAATTAAGGGAATCGCTAAGCTTAATGCAGCCCATAGCTTATCATCATCGGACACGCCACCCATCTCTTTTTTAAATTCGTCTGACATATGTTCTCCTGAATGTTCCTAAACGTACTACGATCAATAAATACAAAATCATTGTAGGAACGAAGCGACAAACCGTCAACACTAAGCTTGAATCCTTAGTGGTGTCTCAGGCAGCCCATCCTGTACCATCTGCATCAACAGTTTGCCCAGTTCTCGCGGCGCAAACAGCTCATCAGACGCCAAAATCTCCGCGACCGACCACCAGCGCCATGCTCGAAAAATATCCGCTTCATACGCATCATGCCCCAAACCGAAAATCGGCTCAAACGCTTGAAGCGGCACCAAATAATAGCTCTCGGACTGATGCACCATCTCCCCAAAAAACATAAATGAAGCTTCTCGCAACCACAAAACCTGATCGACCTGCGCCACTTCATAACCGGTCTCTTCCAGCACTTCCCGCCGTAGCGTCTCTCGCTCTGTCTCCCCCTCTTCACGGCCGCCTCCCGGTGTAATCCACACCCCATCCGGCCGGTCCGGAATCTGAATCTGTATCAACAACACCCGCTCTGTCGCCCCATCCCACAACACACCACGTACCGCCCTCCTTTTTCGTTCATTCATCGACGACCATCCTTTTTTTATCCCACAAAATAAATAATCTCAGCTCAATCCTGATAAAATCCCCGAATCGATCAATCTCGTGATCGAATCTCGATAACCGGATCAGTTAAACCTGATCTATATTTGTAATACCGTCAAACAAAACGATTGCACCAGCAACCAAGTCCGCTATCATTCCCCTTTATGATTGAAATCAAGCCAACCCGATTCATAACGCTCTACATCATCGCCTACCTCATTGTCGGCACGCTCTACGCTACCCAAACACCGGCTTGGCAAGCACCCGACGAACCGGCACATTATAACTATGTTCGCCAATTGGCCCACGGCCGCTTTCCACTCATGGAGCCACGAGACTACAACCAAGCGTATCAAAGCGAAGTCATATCCAATCAATTTGCTGCGGAATATGACCTCACCAACTTTTCGTTTTCATATGAAGATTATCAGCCCCCTCTATATTATCTATTACAAACACCGGTTTTTTGGCTCAGCGGTGGTTCTCTGATCGCCATGCGGTTGATGGGGGTCTTGCTCGGTGCAGCCACCCTCTTTGTGGCTCACTTGGTCTGGCGCGAACTATTCCCCGACCGGCCGTGGCTCGGTTTTACCGCGCTTGCCTTTTTCGCCTTTCTACCACAACATATCGCCATTCAGGCCAGCATGAACAATGATTCCCTAGGCGAATTATTAATCGCTCTCGCGCTATGGCTCACGCTCAAGCAGGAAAACGGCCGTACCCGCCCGCAACAAATCCCCCTCATCGCAGTACTCGGGGCCGCCCTGCTGACCAAAGTCACCGCCTATCTCGTCTTTCCCGCTGTCGGGCTCGTCATTCTCTGGCGACACCGGCCGCACTGGGCCACCGCCATTTGGGAAGGGATCAAACTTTTTGTCCCCGCCCTACTCATCGGGGCGATCTGGTGGGTGCGCAACCTAATGGTTTACGGCTGGCCCGACTTCTTGGGCATCCAAATTCATGACGAAGTGGTCGTGGGTCAGGTCACCACGGCCGAATGGATCGACCAGTTCGGCCTAAGCGAACTCCTCTCTCGTTTTGCCCAAACCACCTTTCGCAGTTTTTGGGGCCAATTCGGCTGGATGGGTGTTGTCATGCCCAGCTGGGTCTATCAAATCCTGGCCGTCTTCACCACGCTTGTCTTCATCGGCTGGCTTGTTTGGCTCTGCGTACCGGCCGTGCGCAATAGCCCCCGTCTCCCCCCCAGTACTCAGATCCTCTTCACAACCCTGTTTATCCTCAATCTCCTGCTATACTTCACCTACAATTTAACCTATGTCCAGCACCAAGGTCGCTATCTCTTTGCAGCCCTCATTCCGATCAGCACGGCCGTTGCCTTCGGCATCGCCACCTACACCCGCTGGATCACAGATCGCTGGCCCCCCGCACAACATCTCATCCCCACAGGCTTCGCCATCGCTCTTATCGGACTCGACTTACTCGCCTTATTCCGCTTCATCGTTCCAGCGCTTAGTTAAAATATAATCACCTATCAAGAGGAAAAACGATGTCAGACAATCGCAATTTCTTAACGAAACTCGGATCAGAAATTTTCCCGAGTCATCTCTTTGGCTCAATCTACTCATCATCTCTGGAGGAATCACATAATGGCATTCACACTTGATAATGTTGTCCCTTGGGGGCGCACCCTAGATGAATACATCGCCATGTTCGATCTGAGCAACGCAGATCTGCAAAAAAACATTCTCGGCTGTAGCGACGGTCCAGCCAGCTTCAACGCCACCTTAACCCAGCAAAACGGCCGGATCATCTCGATCGATCCGATCTATCAATTTACGGCCGCTCAAATCCAAGAACGATTCGATCAAGCATACGAAACGGTCATGGCCCAAGTCAGTGCCAACCAAAGCGAATTTGTTTGGGAACACATCCCCAACGTCGCCGCACTTGGCGCAAAGCGCACCGAAGCGATGAACCTATTCATCGCCGACTTCGAAAAAGGGCGCAAAGACGGCCGTTATCAACACGCCGAACTCCCCACCCTCCCCTTCAGCGACAAACAGTTCGATCTCGCCCTCTGCTCCCACTTCCTCTTCCTCTACAGCCAACAATTCAACCTCCAATTCCACCTCAACTCAATCCGAGAACTCTGTCGCGTCGCCCACCAAATCCGCATCTTCCCCCTTCTCCAACTCGGTAGCACCCCCTCCCCCCACCCCCCCCCCATCATCGACCAACTCCACCAAGACGGCCACAACCCCCCAATCCACCCCGGCCCCCACCAATTCCAAAGCCCCCGCCACCCAAAGCACAAAAACCAAACCCACCCCCACCCCCCCACCCCTCATCCAAC
>WTJY01000305.1 GCA_011524645.1 Anaerolineales bacterium
GATTCGCTATTCGCGAAGGTGGCTTGACCGTTGGTGCTGGGGTTATCTCCAAAATCATCGGCTAAATTTATTTGGTTTTAGCATAGAAATGATGTTACTTGTAGAGACGCAATCCATTGCGTCTCTATGTGCGTAAGGGATTTTCTATTTTTATTTAACTTCATGCATGTTGGCAGGCATACTTTGCCCAAATAGCAATCTGTAGAGTCTGTCAACCTCTCAGGAAATTCAAATGGCACAAAAAATTCGTATTCGCCTCAAGGCATATGACCATCGCGTGTTGGATCAATCCGCACGTCGTATCGTGAGCACGGCCGAACGGACCGGCGCCCAAGTTCTTGGTCCAGTTCCGTTACCTACCCGTATCGAGCGCTTCACTGTTCGTCGTAGCCCTTTCATTGACAAAGACTCGCACGAACATTTTGAAATCCGCACTCACAAACGTCTGATCGACGTCATCAACCCAGAACCAAAGACCATTGATACTTTGATGCGTCTCAATTTGCCCGCTGGCGTTGATATCGAAATTCAAATCTAAGCACATTTACTAAAACGCCTTGCATCGATTTCCACCCGAAATCGTTTGCAATGAAGATAAAAGTTGCTATAATTCTCCTTGCTCTCACGAGCGTGGAGCTACTTTCGTGTGCGCAAAAATAGCACACGCAGATTGAATTTCCTTTTCTGATCTGCTTAAACAGCCGTTTAATAACGAAAATTAAGAAATATTATAAATAACCCAACATTTACGGGTTGGGGGATGATGCGGCTATTCGCCTGGGGCAAGACGCGTAAGCGACTTGCTTAGATAGCACGCACATTTGATTCATAGCGCAAGCTAGGTTGAATCATGTGTGCGAGCGGCTGGCAGTCCCGGAGGTTATAAGTGAAAGGATTACTAGGCATTAAAGTTGGTATGACGCAACTCATCGATGAAGATGGCGTCACCACACCAGTGACAATTGTACAAGCTGGACCCTGCTATGTAACGCAGGTTAAGACACAAGACCAAGACGGTTATGATGCCGTTCAGGTCGGTTTTGAAGAAGTTCGGGAAAAGAGCCTTACAAAAGGTCAGCTCGGCCATCTTGGCCAAGTGAAACCATCGGATAAGCATCCGGAGCGTAAAGCGGTTAGTGGGTTGAAGCCCCTACGCCACTTGCGTGAGTTTCGCACAGATGAAGCTGGCAACTATGAGGTAGGCCAAACACTCACCGCAGACTTGTTTGAACAAGGTGATATTGTTGACGTTACCGGCAAAAGCAAAGGTAAAGGCTTTGCTGGTGTTGTAAAACGTTACCATTTCCGTGGTGGTCCAAAGACTCATGGTCAATCAGACCGTCACCGCGCTCCCGGTTCTATCGGTGCAACCTCAACGACCGCACGTGTTTTCAAAGGAACGCGTATGGCCGGCCGTATGGGGAACGAACGCAAAACCGTACAAAATTTGCGGATTATGCGTATTGATAACGAACGCAATTTGATTGCGATCAAAGGTGCTGTTCCCGGCACAAAAGGTGGCTTGGTTATTATCCGCCAAGCTGTTAAAGGATAGGAGAGAAGACGATGCAAGTATCAGTTATGAATATGGCTGGTGACGTTGTCGAGAAAGTCGAACTCCCCACCAGCATCTTCGCAGCAAAAGTAAATAACGGTTTGATGCACCAAGCACTTGTGCGCCAATTGGCAAATGCACGTGTTGGTACACACAAAACCAAAGGTCGTTCGGAAATCGCTCGTACCACAGCGAAAATGTATCGCCAAAAAGGGACGGGTAATGCTCGTCATGGTAGCCGCCGGGCACCGATCTTTGTTGGTGGTGGTGTGGCTCATGGGACTACCCCTCGCGACTACAGTAAAAAGATGCCACGTAAAATGCGTCGTGCCGCATTGCGTTCCGCTTTGACCGTCAAAGCAAGCAATGGGGACATTATTGTTTTGGACAAAATCGAAATGGATGCGCCCAAAACAAAAGAAATCGCAGCCTTAGTTAACCGTTTGGCTGGTAATAACAGTGCATTGATTGTGGTTCCCGGTGAAAACTTAAACGTAGAACGTTCTGCTCACAACCTTGTGTCTGTGAAAGCGATTCGTGCGGCCTACGTGAATATCCGTGACTTGCTTGGCCATGACAAAGTAGTCATGACACTTGATTCGCTTAATGTCATCAGCGGTATCTTGGCAACAGATAAGATCTATATGCCAGAAGAAGATGTTGCGAGTGAGGAAGAAGTCATGGACGCAAAAGCAACAGAAGAAGATGTTGCTGAAGTTGTTGAAGCCTTGAAAGAAGCAGAGGCAGCTGTTGCTGAAGTCGAAGAAGCCGCAGAACCAACCGAAGAAAAAGCTCCTGATGAACCAGATGACCTTAAAAAGATCGAAGGGATCGGTCCGAAGATCGCTTCTGTTTTAGGTGAAGCTGGTATTACCACATTTGCCCAATTGGCTACTATGAGTGTTGACGAAATCAAAGCGACCCTTGAAGGGAAAGTTCGCATTGCAATCGTTGAGACTTGGGCTGAACAAGCAACCCTTGCGGCTGATGGCAAGTGGGATGAATTGGAAACTTTGCAAGATGAATTGCAAGGCGGCCGTCGCGCTTAGACGCAACGAGAAAGTAAGGATAGAAGACTATGTTACATTGGCGTGAAATTATTCGTCGTCCAATCATTACGGAAAAAAGTAGCTATATGGCTTCTGAGTTGGATCAGTACGCTTTCGTCGTTGATAGTCGGGCGAACAAAATCCAGATTAAGCAAGCTATTGAAAAAGCTTTTGATGTGGCTGTCGCTAAAGTTCGTGTGGCAAACATGCCTGCGAAACGCGGCCGGTCATATCGCAACCGTCAAATGCGCTTACGTAAATCGGAATATAAAAAAGCGATTGTTACGTTGTCTGACGGTAGCATTGATTTATTTGAAGGTGTGGGCTAGAAATTTTTAAGCGGAGATCGTCCGACTCAGCCGGCCGGGTTTAGATTCCGGCCGGTTTAGGGTATGGGTAGCACGACTCTGGAGGAATAGAAATGCCGGTAAAAGTATTTAAACCGACCTCACCAGGACGCCGTGATATGAGCGGTTACACTTTTGAGGAAATTACACGGTCTAAACCGGAACGCTCACTTGTTGTAGGTTTGAAGAAGCGTGGTGGTCGTAACGCTCGCGGTAAGATCACTGTGCGTCATCGTGGTGGTGGTCATAAACGCCGCTATCGTTTGATCGACTTCAAACGGAACAAGTTTGACGTAGCTGGTAGCGTGGAATCAATCGAGTACGATCCTAATCGTTCGGCTCGGATCGCTTTAGTCTCTTATTCAGATGGTGAAAAGCGTTACATTATTGCGCCGATGGGCTTGCAAGTTGGTGACAACATTATGAGCACCAAAGAAGGGCAAGTTGAAATCAAAGTTGGGAACACGATGCCATTGATCAAAATGCCTTTGGGTACATTGGTCCATAACATCGAGTTGCAACCCGGCCGTGGCGGGCAAATGGTGCGCGCTGCTGGTACATCGGCTCAACTCATGGCGAAAGATCATCCACAATATGTGACTCTCCGTCTCCCATCAGGTGAGCAACGGTATGTACCACATGAATGTTTGGCAACGATTGGCCAAGTGGGTAATCAAGAACATGGAAATGTGAAATTAGGTAAAGCGGGTCGTAAACGTCACTTGGGTATCCGCCCAACGGTACGTGGTTCGGCGATGACCCCTCGCGACCATCCTCATGGTGGTGGTGAAGGACGCTCTCCTGTGGGTATGGCAGCACCGAAAACGCCTTGGGGTAAAGTTGCCCTTGGTAAACGGACACGCCGTAACAAGCGGACGGATAATTTGATTTTCCGTCGCCGTTCAAAGAAACGCCGTTGATGGTGATTCATTCCGATGGTCCATCTTATCATATTATTATGGGATGGAGTGTCTGGAAGGAGCATAACGAATGTCTCGTTCATTAAAGAAAGGGCCATATGTAAGCCCTAAATTGTTGAAAAAAGTAGATGCAATGAATGACAGCGGCAAGCGGCAAGTGATTCGTACCTGGTCTCGTTCAAGCACGATTTTCCCCCAAATGGTGGGACACACGATCGCTGTACATGATGGTCGCCGTCATGTCCCTGTCTATATTACTGAAACGATGGTTGGCCATAAGTTGGGTGAATTCGCCCCAACCCGTACCTATCGGGGCCACATACCTAAAGAAGAGAGAAGGAAGCGTCGCTGATGGCTGAAGCATTTGAAGTGCGTGCTAGCTCACGCAATTTGCCCATTTCTCCGCAAAAAGCCCGCTTGGTGGTTGACATCGTGCGCGGTAAAGGTGTGGACAGTGCCATAGATACGTTGCGCTTTACGCCAAACAAAGCAGCCGAACCGGTATTTAAACTGATTGAATCGGCAGCGGCCAACGCATATGAAAACTATGGTTTGGATAGAGAAGATTTGTTCATTAGCCAGATCTTTGTAGATGACGGCCGTCGTTTGAAACGGGGTCGTTTCGGTAGCCGTGGACGTTATAAGCCATTGATTAAACGTCAATGTCACATCACGGTTATCTTGGCTGAACGCGAAGATGAGGAATAAAGAAAGGAGAGATTACCTTGGGTCGTAAAGTACATCCTAATGGGTTTCGTTTGAAGGTAATCCGCGACTGGAACGCTCGTTGGTTCGCGGAAGGCCGGAAATATCAAAATCTTCTTCATGAAGACTTTGCTATTCGTCGCTTGGTGAAAGGTGAAGTTGGACAAGCTGGGATTTCAAAAATTGAAATCGAACGCTTCCCAAACCAAGTCCAAGTTATTGTTTGGACCGCTAAACCCGGTGTGGTCATCGGCCGTAAAGGGGCCGCTGTCAAAGAATTGCGCAACTCATTGCGTAAACTGACCGGTAAAGTGGTTAAATTAGAAGTAGAAGAAATTACCTCCCCCGAAACAGACGCTGTTTTGGTGGCTGAAAGCATCACTGGTCAAATTGAACGCCGTGTGTCGCACAGTCGTGCGATGAAACGTGCCGTTCAGTTGGCGATGCGTCAAGGGGCGAAAGGTATTCGGATCGAGATCGGAGGCCGTTTGAACGGCTCTGAGATGGCGCGTAAGGAAAAATTGATCGATGGTCGTGTACCACGTAATACCTTGCGAGCTGACATTGACTATGGTACAGCTGAAGCGTTAACCACGTACGGCCGTATCGGTGTTAAAGTCTGGATCTATAAAGGTGAAGTTTTGCCGACAAAGAGCGGTAATGCTTAGTGTGGGATAGGTTGCCTCCGCCCAATCGTAAAGACCTGGGTTGAAGAGGCAAAACCACTCACTTGGAGATTTCATCATGTTGATGCCAAAAAGAGTAAAGCACCGCAAACAATTTCGCGGTCGCATGCGAGGCATGGCTAAAGGTGGAACAGATTTGATGAATGGCGAATTTGGTTTGCAAGCTACCTCAGCGGGGTGGATTAGCAGTCGCCAAATCGAAGCGATGCGTCGTGCGGTTGTCCGCCATATGCGTCGTCGTGGTCGCTATTGGATTCGCATTTTCCCTGACAAACCGATCACTGCAAAACCTGCAGAAACACGGATGGGTAAGGGTAAAGGTTCTGTTGACCGTTGGGTTTCTGTTGTAAAGCCCGGCCGCATTTTGTTTGAAGTGGCTGATGTCCCTGAAGATATCGCTCGTGAAGCGTTGCGTTTGGCTGGTTATAAATTGCCAATTCGCACCCAAATCGTATCGCGGGAGGAAATGGGCTAATGGCTGATATTGTAGAACTACGCAATTTGAGTAATGAAGAGATAGAAACTCTTCTTGACGAAATGCGTGAAGAAATGTTTAACCTCCGCTTCCAAAAAGCGGCTGGTAGCTTGGAAAACACTGTGCGTTTGCGTACTGTGCGTCGTGAAATTGCTCAATTAAATGAAGTATTGGGTAAACGTGCTTGGGCTGTTGACGAATTGGCTTCCCATGCAGACGTTGCTCCTTTGTTGAATGATAAAGAGTGGGCCGGCGCGGCTAAGTTTGATTATGAGCAAGCAGGTTGGGTTGTAACCCTTTCTGATGAAGACGGGAATGAGCTAGCTTCCGGTTTAGTCGATCTAAACATGAAACGTCGTAGCACTCGTCGCCAGCGGGAAAACGTAGCGCCTGTACAAAAAGTGATTGAATTCGAGGTGGCAGGATGAGTAGCGATCGACGTAAACGTTTAGTTGGAACTGTAACCAGCGACAAAATGAATAAAACGGTGGTCGTAGCTGTTGAATCAACCAAACGCCACCCTCTTTACGGTAAAGTTATTCGTGTGATGAAAAAATACAAAGCACACGATGAAGAAAATGAATGCCGTGAAGGTGACCGGGTTCGTATCGTAGAATCACGCCCGATGAGCCGCGAAAAGCGGTGGGCTGTGGTTAAAATTCTTGAACGTGCTGGAGGCGAGGTCGAATAATGATTCAACAAGAGAGTCGTTTGAAGGTCGCCGATAATTCAGGCGCGAAAGAATTGTTGGTTATCAAAGTGTTGGGCGGTTCTGTTCGTCATTACGCCCATATTGGTGATGTTGTTGTGGCTACCGTTAAAAAAGCGGCCCCACAAGGGAACGTTAAGAAAAGCACGATCGTTCGCGCTGTTATCGTTCGCACCAAGAAAGAAGTTCGCCGTAAAGACGGTAGCTACATTCGCTTTGATGACAATGCGGCCGTGATTATTGCTGATATTGAAAGCAAACAACCGGTCGGAACCCGTATCTTCGGGCCTGTAGCACGTGAGCTCCGTGAACGTGGGTACAATCGTATCCTTTCATTGGCTCCTGAAGTGTTATAAGGAAGGTGTCATAATGCGTTTGAAAAAAGGCGATAAAGTAATTGTTATTTCAGGAAATGATAAAGGGGTTGAAGGGGAAATCACACGCGTGATTTCTAGTAAAAACCGTGTTGTCGTTTCTGGCGTGAATATGGTTAAAAAACACCAAAAACCACGGCCGGCGGCTGGTGGTCGTCAGTCACAAGGTGGCATTATCGAATTTGAAGCACCGATTGATGCTTCAAATGTGATGTTGATCTGCCCTGATACCGGTGAACCAACGCGTATAGGTATTCGTCGCGAACTAAACGAAGACAGAAATAAGATGGTTCGTATCCGTTACTCTAAAAAGAGCGGAAACGATATCGACTAAGATTAATATGAGAGGTACTCGTCACCGAATGTAAGGTCATTCGGTCGGAGTAAAAAATCATGTTTAAGCCATTAGAAGAAACATACAAAGAAGAAATTACCGCGACGATGCAAAAAGAATTCGGTTATCCGAACGTCATGATGATCCCTAAAATACAAAAAGTGGTCATCAATGTCGGCTTGGGTGAAGCATTAGACAATGCCAAAGCGATTGAATTTGCGGTACGCGATATTGAACAAATTACCGGTCAAAAAGCGGTTTTGACCAAGGCTAAAACCTCGATTGCAGGCTTCAAATTACGTGAAGGTCGTGTGATCGGTGTGAAAGTTACCTTGCGTGGGCGAAAAATGTGGGCATTCTTACAACGTTTGATCCATTTGGCCTTGCCCCGTACGCGTGACTTCCAAGGTGTAAACGGTGACGCATTTGACGGCCGTGGTAACTACACCCTTGGATTGCCTGAACAGCTCATCTTTCCTGAAATCAACTACGACAAAATTGATAAGGTCCGTGGGTTGAGCATCTCTATTGTGACGAGCGCTCAGACAGACGAGGAAGGACACCGACTTTTGGCTTTGATGGGCATGCCTTTTAAGCATGATGGTCAAGGTTAAAGAAGGAACGAAGATTTCATATGTCTAAAAAATCAATGGTGGCTCGCGAATACAATCGCAAGTATCAAACTCGTGTCCGTAACCGTTGCCGCAAATGCGGCCGTCCTCGCGGCTATTACCGCCGTTTCGGCTTATGCCGTATCTGTTTGCGTGAAGAAGCACTCCAAGGAAATATCCCTGGGTTGTCGAAGTCTAGTTGGTAGAGGTGAATTCCCATGTCAATGAGTGATCCAATTTCGGATATGCTAACTCGCATTCGGAATGCATTAATGCGAGAACACAAGACAGTAGCTATGCCTTCTTCAAAACTCAAACAGGCGATTGCCGAAGTGTTGAAAGATGAAGGTTACATTACTGACTATAAAATAGTTGAACAACAACCTTATTCTGTATTGCAAGTGACATTGAAATATGTCGGTAACAAAAAAGGGCGTCGCTCGGTCATTACCAACTTGCAACGGGTAAGTAAACCTGGACGCCGGATCTATGTCGGCCGTTCAGAAATCCCTTGGGTGTTAAGCGGTATGGGTATCTCTATCGTAACTACCTCAAAAGGGGTTATGACAGGGCAAAAGGCTCGTCGTCTCGGTGTAGGTGGCGAAGTTTTGTGTAAAATTTGGTAGGTGAATCATGTCTCGTATTGGTAAAAAACCTGTTTCTCTGCCAAAAGGTGTTACGATCGATATCAAAGGTAGCGAAATTACGGTAAAAGGTAGCAAAGGTTCTTTGAGTCGTCGTTTCCACCGCGATATGGCGATCAAAATGGATGAAGGGCAACTTGTTGTTGAACGTCCTACTGATTCGCGCGAACATCGATCTATTCATGGATTGACACGTTCTCTGATCAACAACATGGTTGTTGGGGTTAGCGATGGTTTCGAAAAACGTCTAGATATTCAAGGTGTTGGGTATCGTGCCGAAATGAAAGGAAGTAGTTTGGTGCTTCATGTTGGGTATTCTCACCCTGTTGAAGTTGCGCCTCCTTCAAGTGAAACGAAATTCACCGTTGAAGAACGTGGTCGTTTGGTTATTGTGACCGGCATCGACAAGCAAATAGTCGGTGAGATTACTGCAAAGATTCGTGGTGTTCGTCCTCCAGAGCCTTATAAAGGTAAAGGGATTCGCTATCTTGGCGAAAATGTACGCCGGAAGGCTGGTAAGGCTGGTAAGGTCTAGAGTAAGTGACGAATGGCGAGCGACGAGTGACGAATTTTTAGATAATTACTCGTCACTCTACACTCGGTACTCGTAACTTCACAAGAGAGTAAAAATTATGGCTGTAAAATCTCATAAAGCTCGTAAACGTAGACATTACCGTATGCGCCGTAACCTGTCAGGAACGGCCGAACGCCCACGGTTAAATGTCTTCCGTAGTTTGGAGCATATCTATGCTCAAGTAATTGATGATGTCGCTGGCGTTACTTTGGCATCTGCTTCGACTGTTGATAAGAAGTTGGCAGCGGAGATGACTGGCAAAGACAAAACGGAACAAGCGAAATTGGTTGGCCAAGCTGTGGCTGAACGAGCCAAAGCGGCTGGCGTAGAACAAGTCGTTTTTGATCGTGGTGGTTTTCTCTATCACGGCCGTATACAGGCTTTGGCTGAAGGGGCTCGCGAAGGCGGGTTGAACTTCTAATCGGAAGGTAGATGAAAAATGGGTCAAAGACGTCAAAAATTTAATCAACAAAACAACCAGCCTGAACTAGACGAACGTATCATTGATATTGCTCGTGTGGCTAAGGTAATCAAAGGTGGTCGTCGTTTTGCTTTTCGTGTAACCGTCGTTGTCGGTGACAACAAAGGGCGTGTTGGTATGGGGATTGGTAAATCTCGTACAGTGCCAGATGCGATTCGTAAAGCGATTGAAGCTGGCCGTAAAGCGATGAATGAAGTTGCTATGGTTGGCTCTACGGTACCACATGAAATTGTCGGTAAACACGGCGCTGCTCATGTTTTGCTTAAGCCAGCGTCAGCTGGTACCGGCGTTATCGCTGGTGGTGGTGTTCGTGCTGTTATTGAAGCGGCCGGATATCGCGATATCTTGTCCAAGTCATTGGGCAGCGATAATACCTTGAATGTGATTCGCGCTACTATCGACGGCTTGCACCGCATGAAGTCGATTGAAACGGAAGCTGCTGATCGCGGCAAAGAGCCGATCGATGTAACCCCTTTCTGGCATCGTAAACGCGCTTAAATGGGAATTGGCTGAGAACCTGTGGTGATCAGCCAATTTTGCTGTTTAAATCAAAAACCGAGAAGAGTGTAAACATGGCAAAAAAATTGCGTGTAACTTATAAAAAAAGCTCAATTGGCTACAAAGAAGACCAAAAACGTACGGTCAAGGCATTGGGTTTGACAAAATTAAATCAAACGATTGTTCACGATGATACTTCTGTCATTCGTGGCATGGTTAATAAAGTCAGTCATTTGGTGACTGTCGAGGAAATCGAGGAATAAGATTATGAAATTACACGATCTGCGTCCGGATAGCGGTGCAACTAAGAAGCGTAAGCGAGTGGGTCGGGGTATCTCAGCTGGTGGTGGTAAAACAGCCGGCCGTGGTACGAAAGGTCAAGGTGCTCGTAGTGGTGGCGGTAAAGGACCCTATTTCGAAGGTGGTCAGTTGCCCTTAGCCCGTCGTTTACCTTTCAAACGCGGTTTTACGAATCGTCGTAAAATCTATTATCGCCCAGTTAATGTGGGTGTTTTTGCCGAGATGGAAGCTGAAGCGGGTATGGAAATTACTCCGGAAGTGCTTAAAGCTGTCGGTTTAATTAAAAAAGTAACGGATCCTATCGTAATTTTAGGCGAAGGGGATGTCAATGTTGCATTGACTGTCAAAGCACACCGTTTTTCAAAATCCGCTATCGAAAAAATTGAAGCGGCTGGTGGTAAGGCCGAGGTCATTTCCCTGTAAGCTTATTAAGGAGAGGCTTCTATGATTGAATCAGTACGCACAGCGTTCACTCTTCCTGAAGTACGGCGCAAGATATTGTTCACCATCGGTATGTTGGTGATCTATCGTTTGACCGCTAATATCCCTGTTCCCGGTGTTGATATTGACGCCTGGTTGCAATTTGCAGCAAGTGGGCAAGGCCAGGAAGGCTTACTTGGGGTTCTGGACTTGTTGTCAGGTGGGGCGGTTAGTAACTTCTCTGTCATGGCGATGGGTGTTTACCCATATATTACCGCTTCGATTATTATCCAGTTGTTGACTCCGGTTATTCCTTATTTGGAAGAAATGGCGTCTGAAGGTGAATCTGGGCGGAACCGTTTGAATAAAATCACCTATTACTTGACTGTCCCGTTGGCCTTGTTGCAAGCGGTTGGGCAAGTGAACTTGGTCGGTTTGACCTTTGGAGGTGGTACCGGTAACGCGCTTGAATTCATTATGCCGAATTTCGGATTTGGCTCGGCCGCAATGATTTTGCCAACGATGACTACGCTTTTAGCGATGGTTGGTGGGACGATGTTTGCGATCTGGCTGGGTGAACAAATTACGGAGAATGGTGTAGGCCAAGGTATTTCATTGATCATTTTTGGTGGTATTGCGTCTCAAATTCCATTGAACTTGATTAACCTATTCACCAGCACCCAAGATCAACAAACGGACCGTTTTATCTCTTTGGCATCTTTTGTTTTGATCACGATTGCGACCGTTTTGGTCATTGTGTTCATTCAAGAGGGTGAGCGACGAGTTCCTGTCCAATATGGTCGTCGGGTACGTGGTCGCAAAGTCTATCAAGGACAAAGTACCCATGTTCCATTGAAAGTCAATACAGCAGGGATGATTCCTATTATCTTTGCTCAGTCGATTTTGACTTTCCCATCATTGGCTGCTAGTTTCTTTGTGCCTCCACTGGAAACGGCTGATGAAGGGTTTGGAGCTGCACTGGCCCGAACTGTGGCGCAAGGGTTTAACCAAGGGGCGAATTTGGATGTTAATCCGATTGCTCCGGCGATTTATTGGTTGTTTATGTTCCTGTTTGTTGTGGGCTTCACCTTCTTCTATACAGATGTAATGGTGCGACAACAAAAATTAGCAGAGAATCTGCAACGTCGCGGTGGCTTTATTCCTGGGATTCGCCCCGGTAAAAAGACGGATGAATATATTACGGCCGTTGTACGCCGCGTTACCTTTGTGGGTGCGGTATACCTTGGTTTGGTTGCGGTATTGCCCGGCTTTTTCCAATATTTGGGCTGGTTTTTGAACATTCAAGGGTTGGGTCTAAGTAGTTTGATTATTAGTGGTTCCGGTTTGATCATTGTTGTAGGTGTGGTTATCGATACGATGCGCCAAATCGAAGCACAATTGATCATGCGTAACTATGAGAGCTCGCTGTAATAAAGGTGTCTCATGAGTGAAAAAACTTTTATCATCTTGATGGGAGCACCCGGCGCGGGTAAAGGAACCCAAGCGAAACTTTTACAAGCGGATTTTAATTTGCCACAAGTTTCAACTGGGGATCTGTTTCGCTTTAATTTGAAAAACGAAACTGAATTGGGGAAATTGGCCAAGTCTTATATGGACAAAGGTGAATTGGTTCCTGATGATGTGACGGTTTCTATGGTAGAGCAACGCTTGGCTGAAGGTGACTGTGCGGGTGGGGCGATCTTAGATGGATTTCCTCGTTCGGCTGCACAAGCTGAGGCTTTGGACAATTTGCTCGATAAAATGAACAGTCGAGTTGCGGTTGTTCCATTTGTTAGAGTTGAACAAGAAATTTTGGTAGCTCGTTTGTTGAAGCGGGCTGAACTTGAAGGGCGTGCTGACGACAATGAAGAGACAATTCGGACTCGTATGCGCGTTTATCATGAATCGACTGCACCCTTGTTGGACTATTACAGTGCCAAAGGGCTCGTGGTTGAAATTGATGGTGATCGACCTGTAGAGGTTGTGCAAGCCGAATTAAAACAAATTGTTGAATCAAAAAATTAGGTGTTTACAAACGGCCGTGTTTCGTATAGAATTACAGGCTGTCTGTATATCCCTGATTTGAAGCTAAAAAATTAATAAGGATAAGCTCATGAAAGTTTCTTCTTCTGTTAAGAAGCGCTGTCCGAAGTGCAAAATCATTCGCCGTAAAGGCATCGTGCGCGTGATTTGCGAAAATCCAAATCACAAACAACGTCAAGGGTAAGGTAGAAAATGGCTCGTATTGCAGGTGTTGACATTCCAAATGACAAGCAGGTAGAGATTAGCCTTACCTACATTTTCGGTATTGGTCGGATGTCTAGTAAAGACATCTTGGCTAAAGCTGATATTGATCCAACCCGTCGGGTGAAGGATTTGACTGAAGCTGAGTTGACCCAGTTGCGCCGTATTGTTGATGAAGATTACAAGGTAGAAGGTGACTTGCGCACCGAAGTGAATATGAACATTAAACGATTGATTGAAATCGGTTCATATCGCGGCCTACGTCATCGTCGTCATCTCCCGGCACGTGGACAACGTACGAAAACCAATGCGCGCACACGCAAGGGGCCGAAGAAAACGGTTGCCGGTCGTGGTCGTCGTAAGGGTAAATAATTTTTACTATGGAACAAGGTGTTGTGGCTTTGACTACAGCACTTTGTTTTGTTTGTGAGATCTAAAGTTGGTTTTGCTTGTATGCGGTTCGGTTATTCATCGGCCGTTTGGGCAAGACTTGCGGATTTGATTGGGAGCCGTACTATACTGGTTTCAGGTAGTGCGGCCTAAAAATATTTAGAGATAAGGAAAGCATGGCTCGTAGAAGACAATCCCAAGGTCGTAAAAAAGCAAAGAAGATGATCCCTTACGGGGTCGCTCATATTTTTGCGACATTCAATAACACAATTGTTACCTTCACGGACAAACAAGGAAACACGGTTTCTTGGTCTAGTGCGGGTAATTCCGGTTTTAAAGGTTCACGTAAAAGCACCCCCTATGCGGCCGGCTTGGCTGCACGGAATGCGGCGAATGTGGCGAAAGACAATGGCATGCAAGAATGCGATGTGATTGTGAAAGGCCCTGGCCCAGGTCGCGAACAAGCGATTCGTGCGATACAAGCTTCTGGAATTCGGGTTAAAGCGATTTCAGATGTAACGCCTGTACCTCACAATGGTTGCCGCCCACCAAAGAAACGTCGTGTCTAATCTTTGGTAGCCTGTTCTGCTCCACCCGAATGTAGAGGGTGGGGCAGGATAATATGCTTGAGCAAACCGCTTGGCTTGCTTGTGATTTTCAAAGTAGTTTTTTGCCATAGGGCTTTTTCAAACGTAAGACGAATATTTTGTTAAAAATGTTTTGTCTCGTTGTAATTAACTACTGACTACCCATTCCTTAAGAAATCATCATAGTTAGATTACACAGTTTTTTTGTGTGTCTGGTGATGATGAAGTGTGTGGAGGTTTAAATTGGCTATTAATAATCTTGTACTACCAAAAATTGAAAGCACGGCGATTACCCATCAATATGGGAAATTTGGTATTGGCCCACTCGAACGGGGCTTTGGTACGACCGTAGGCAACAGTTTGCGTCGTGTCTTGCTTTCATCTTTGCCTGGTGCGGCTGTTACCTCAATCCGTGTGACCGATGTGGCTCACGAATTTTCCGCGATTCCATTTGTGCGTGAAGACATGATGCAATTGATCTTGAATGTCAAGCAATTGCGTTTGGTTTTGCATGATGTGGATTCAGCGCGGATGCGTTTGGAAGTACATGGTGCTGGCACGGTAACTGCGGCGGACTTAATGGTTCCGGCCGATGTGGAAATTGTGAATCCTGATTTATATCTATTCACAGTTGACTCTGATGATGCGTTTTTGGAGATTGAAATGACGGCTGAAAACGGCCGTGGTTATTCTCCTGCGGAACAGCGTGGCCGTTTGCCGATTGGTGAATTGCCTGTTGACGCGATTTTTAGTCCGGTCACCCGCGTGGCGTTTGATGTTTTGAAAACGCGCGTAGGTCAAGACGCTGACTTCGACCAATTGTTCATGGAAATCTGGACCGACGGGACGGTACGTCCTGAAGAGGCTTTGGCCCATGCGGCGCAGGTTTTGATGCAACAATTACGGCCGTTGGCTGGCGTAAGCGAAGAATCTTTGATTCCTGAAGAAGAGGAAGAAGAAGACGATCAGCTGATTCCGAACGAGTGGTACGATACACCAATCGAACACCTCGATCTAAGCGTTCGTGTATTTAATTCGCTTAAACGTACCGGGATTACGAAAGTAGGCGAAATGCTAGAGATGTTGGAACGTGGCGAGGAAACGATGCTTGCGATCCGCAACTTTGGCGAGAAATCATTGGATGAGTTGAAAGATCAACTGATTCTTAAAGGTTTCTTGACAGAAGATGGGCAAACGGCTTCTCCCGGTAGCTAAAGGGCCGTTTGTGTTTAAGTCGTGACCCCAAAAGGGTTGGGCACGAAGCTACATTTGTGAGGTTTAAGACATGCGTCATAGAAGAAAAGGTTGGAAATTGGGACGCGATACAGGGCATCGTAAAGCTCTGCGCAAAAACCTGATTTCTGATCTATTAGCGCACGAAGAAATTGTTACGACGGAAGCGAAGGCACGTATGCTTCGTCCGGCCGCAGAACGGATCATTACGATCGCGAAACGCGGTTTGGCGAAAGGTGATGCCCAAGCTGTCCACGCTCGTCGTTTGGTTGCGGCGCGCATCAATCGATTCCGTACCATTGAAAGTGAAGATGCGTACGAAGAAATTGATGTGGTTTCAAAACTATTTGATGAGATTGCACCACGTTATACGGAACGGCCGGGTGGATATACCCGCATGATCAAGTTGCCACGTCGGTCTGGTGACAACGCCAAAATGGCTTTGGTGCAATTGGTTGAATCGTCTGATGACGAGGAAGCTGATAGCTAAAGTTAAACTTGTGGCCATTGGGCTACAAGTGGAAAGCATTCATTAATAACGAAATACTGATGTCTGAAACGCCCACTTGCCGCTATCGTGCGATTATCGAATATGATGGCAGTGAGTTCTCTGGTTTTCAAAAGCAATCGACTGGTATTCGCACCGTCCAAGGAGAGATCGAAATTTCCTTGGCGAAATTAGCGAAGAAACGAGTTGTTGTTCATGGCGCGGGACGAACCGATACAGGGGTTCACGCGACAGGGCAGGTTATTGCATTTGATCTAGCTTGGAAGCATCCAACATTTAAGCTAATGTTGGCGCTTAACTCAAGTTTGCCTGATGATGTATCTTTGCGAAAGCTAGAGGTGGTATCGAATTTGTTTCATCCTCGTTTCTCGGCGAAACGACGTGCTTATAAGTATGTAATTGAGCCGATTGCGAAAGGAGATCGACGGCCGTTAACACGGTTGCGGCACTGGCAGGTAAGAGATTCTCTTGATTTAGAGCAAATGAATCGAGCGGCTGAATATTTGTTAGGAGAACAAGATTTTGGGACATTTGGGCGACCACCACAAGGTGATAACAGTGTGCGGGCGGTTTTTCAATCGTTTTGGCAGGAAGAAAACGGCCTGCTCGTTTATCGAATTGAAGCGAACGCATTTTTGTACCGAATGGTACGGAGCACGGTTGGATCTTTGAAAAAAGTGGGGGATGGCAGTTGGACGGTCGAAAAGTTTGTTGAGGCTCTCGGCCGTGCAGAGCGATCGGAATCGGCTGCGGTTGCCCCCGCACATGGACTTTATTTGGCATCAGTTACGTATGAGGAATGAATTGTTTTCACTCAACTAGATAGAGAATTAATCGAGAAATTGTTATGAAAACATTTGTCACAAAACCGGCCGAAGTAGAACGTGAATGGTATATCGTTGACGCTACTGATCAAACATTGGGACGTTTGGCTTCGCAAATCGCGCCGATCTTGCGCGGGAAGCACAAACCGACCTATAGCCCTCATGTTGATTGTGGGGACTTCATTGTTGTGATCAATGCGGATAAAATCGCGGTTACCGGCCGTCGTATGGATCAAAAGAAATACTATCGCCACTCAAACTATCCGGGTGGTTTGACGGAAACCAGCTTGCGCGACTTATTACAACGCTATCCAGATCGCCCGATTCGGTTCGCGGTGAAAGGGATGTTGCCGAAAAGCAAATTAGGCCGCAAGATGTTGACCAAGTTGAAAGTGTATGCAGGTGATGAACATCCTCACCAAGCGCAACAACCAAAAGAGCTGAAATTCTAGGAGATGCGAAATGGATAATTTTGGTCGTTATTTTGAAGGCGTCGGCCGTCGTAAACGGTCATCTGCTCGGGTTCGCATTTATCCAGAGAACAAGGGCAATGGTAGCTTCATCGTAAATGGGAAAGATGTGAAAGATTATTTCACCCGTGAAGGGGATATGTCTGTCTTGTCTAGCCCCTTGAATGATGTGGAAATGTTGGGCAAAGTTGATATTACCGTCTTGGTTAAAGGTGGTGGTGTGACCGGTCAAACGGACGCTGTTCGTTTGGGTTTGGCACGTGCTTTGGTCAAGTATGAAGAAGAATTGCGCAGTCAATTGCGTGAAGGGAAACATTTAACCCGTGACCCACGCGTGAAAGAACGTAAGAAACCAGGTTTGAAACGGGCGCGTAAAGCTCCTACCTATACCAAACGTTAAGTTTGGTTTGGTGGCCTGTTGGGGTCGGCTATTTGCCCGACCTGTATGCCTGTCGGGAAGGCGAGTGATTGTCACTCGCCTTTTTGCGTTCTAGGTATAGAGATGCAGACAGGGCGAAGATTTAGAGATTATTAGGATGTTGTGAGGGGTTAAGATGGGGATTGTGATTGTTGGATTGGGGCCGGGAGATGGCCAATTGTTGACACGTGAAGCATGGGCATTGTTGAGTGGGGCGAATGAGATTTGGGTGCGCACGGTGCGCCATCCAGCAGTGGATGACTTGCCAGAAGCGGTCACAATCCAGAGCTTTGACCATTTGTACGATTCGGCCGAATCATTTGAGTTGGTTTATGAGACGATTGTAAATCGGGTATTG
The DNA here is from genome assembly GCA_011524645.1 of Anaerolineales bacterium. Taxonomy (GTDB): domain Bacteria; phylum Chloroflexota; class Anaerolineae; order Promineifilales; family Promineifilaceae; genus WTJY01. Next base: position 17,715 of record WTJY01000305.1, read on the forward strand.
GAGATGGGACGTACAGGCGATGTGATTTATGCGGTGCCGGGGCATCCATTTGTAGGAGAGGTGACCGTATTGGGCATTTCGGCAGTGGCGTTAGAAGAAGCTCTTGAGTTGCGCATTGTTAGCGGTCTGAGCTTTTTCGAGCCGATGGTAACGGCTGTGGGGCTGGATGGGATGGATGGTGTGCAGATTTTTGATGCATTAGAGGTCGCTGAACAAGATTACCCACAGGTGAGTGGGGACCGGCCGTTGATTTTAGGTCAAGTTTATAATCGCTTAATGGCAAGTGAGCTGAAATTGACACTAACCGCTATTTATCCAGATGAGCATGATGTGGTTCTGGTTCATGGGGCGGGGAATGGGGATGAGCTGATTGAAGAAGTGAAGCTTTATGAAATTGACCATAGCGAATCGACAAGCCATTTAACGAGCCTGTATGTGCCACCCTTGCCGGAAAAGAGTGATATGGCCGCATTAGCTGAAGCGATTGCGACCTTGCGTGGGCCTGATGGTTGCCCGTGGGATCAGAAGCAGACACCGCAGAGCATGCGGGATGGCTTTTTAGAGGAAGTTTGTGAAGTGTTGGATGCATTAGATCGGGATGATGTTGCTGGTGTGGAAGAAGAGTTGGGAGATGTTTTGTTGCATGTGGTTATGCAGACACAAATGGCGGCCGAGGTGGGGGATTTTACCTTGTCGGACGTGATTTCAGGAATTTATGCCAAGGTTGTTCGTCGGCATCCGCATGTGTGGGGAAATGTTGAGGCGGCTGATGCGGATGAAGTTGTGGTTAATTGGGAAGCGATTAAAGCGGCCGAAAAGCGTGATACTGTGCCGGATACTTCGGCGATGGCTAATATTCAGCGCTCGCTGCCTGCATTGGCTCGATCACAAAAAATACAGAAGCGTGCGGCGAAGGCCGGTTTTGATTGGGACGACATTCAAGGGGTTTATGATAAACTACAAGAAGAAATAGCGGAATTGCAAGCGGCGCAAACTGCCAGTGAGGTTCAAGCCGAGCTTGGTGATATCTTATTTACGGCCGTTAATTTAGCTAAATGGCTAGATGTTGATGCTGAAATTGCGTTGCGTGAATCAAACTTAAAGTTTGTACGGCGGTTCCGTGAAGTGGAGAGACTAGCTCTTGAGCAAGGGCTACAGTTAAAAGAGCAATCGGAGAAGGTGCTCTTGGATTTGTGGTTTGAAGCCAAGGCCTCTACGGCCGGTCAGGAGTAGTGGATAAATAGGGCTAGGTATGTTGATGATTTTTTGCGACGTTTAAGGAGGTGGTGTCTTGGCTTTTGTGGCACAAATATTTCTCTATGTATTGATAACTGCCTGTTTTGTGGCCGTGTTTGTGTTTTTGACACGTGCTATTATTGCCCGGCTGGCTATTTCTAAAGATGCTTTCAATGTGGCCCGTTTAGCCGCGCGCCGTAAAATGATGCAAAGTGCTTTGGGTGCGATCGCTTTTTTGATTTTAGGACTTATCTTTTTTGTGATCGTATTGTTGTTCCCTTTTGGTGATGTTGGTGGTGATGAGACTGTTGTCGCTGATGAGCCAGAGGGGACGGCTGTTGTTGTATCTGAATCTGATACTGCGAATACTGATGTTTCGATAGATGAAGTGCCGGTAAATGATGAGGCCGGCGCTACGGCTGAGCCGACTCTTGTTGAGGCTGTGGCAACAGCAACGACCGTTACAATAGCAACAGTTACCCCTGTGCCGACTATTGTGCCACCTACACCCACGGCCGAGCCGACCGCGACTGTGCTGCCTACGGTAGAACCATTACAGGCGTTGGTGAATAGCCCTGTTGTCGGGCTTTATGTGCGTGAGGTGCCGGGCGGTGAGATTTTAGAGCGGTTAGAAGATCAAACAACGGTTACGGTATTAGGTGAAGAGCAGACAATCGATAATTTGGTTTGGGTTCTTGTTGAATCACCTAATGGTTTTGTAGGATGGGTCGCCCAAGAATTTTTGGTTCTTGAATCTGGTACAGAAAATTAGATTTCCTGTATAGTTTTTACTTCTCAAGGCTATACTGAGCGGAAATTATTCATTTTCAATTGAGGTGATTTGTATGATTGAAGCGATTAAACAAGTGATTGAAACGGCCGTCCCTGACGCAACTGTTTATGTTGTTGATCCAAATAATGATGGTCAACATTTTCAGGCGTTGGTGATTAGTGCTTCTTTTGAAGCTTTGTCACTAGTTGAACAGCATCAAGCTGTTATGAACCCATTGGGAGATGCATTTGCGACCAATGCGGTGCATGCATTGGGGTTGAAAACATTTACACCCGCGAAGTGGGAGAAAAAGAAAGAGAAGTACGGCTTCTAATAGATTTACAGGAGAGATTGTTATGGATATGGAAACCAAACTACAAGAGATTGATGGTGACGTTAAAGGGAATCGTGCCGTCTTATATATGAAAGGATCGAAAGATTTTCCGATGTGTGGCTTTTCTGGCCAAGTGGTAAATATTTTGAATCATATTGGTGCTGACTATGAAACACGTGATGTGTTACAAGATCCTGTTTTGCGCCAAGCGATTAAGGTGTATGGCAATTGGCCGACGATCCCGCAACTTTACATAGGTGGAAAGTTGGTTGGTGGTTGTGACATCATCACTGAATTGTTTAATGAAGGGGATCTTAACGAGTTGTTTGAATAGCTTCGTCTCTATTCTAGCTTAATAGAATAATATTTAGAATGGTCGTTTTCTTTGTAAGCGACCGTTTGCATTTTAATCTGAGGTGCATGTACGAGTAAACGAATATATAATAATGCCCTAGGACTCGACCACAACTTGAGTGGATCACACTGTTAAGGATAAGAGAAATGATTGGATATACAAAAAATATTATTCAGGCTTGCCTCGTGATGGGGGGGGTACTTTTATTAGTAGGGGGCTTTGCGTCACCAACTACACCACAAACCTTAATTGCTGCACCCGAAGCGATAGGCCCTTATTGTCGTGCGGGTACAGCAACTTGGGATAGTTTAGCTGAATCTCAAATTGGATTAGGCTGGGAGCTTGATTTTTTTGTTAACAATGCCAATTTAGGGCCATCAGCATACGGTAATGGTGCGGAATACATTCCTATGATTCGCTTTTCACCTAAGAGTGATTCAGACTATGGCTTGAATAGTGGCTACAATGTTTCACCTGCTTTAAACGATGACTCTAGTGGTCTTGGTGGGCGTATTGACGACTATCCTGGGCGTATTTGGATTGTAGGGAATGAGGTGGATCGTCGTGATGTGCAAGATAGTCTTATGCCGCAAACCTATGCAGAGGCATATCATGATGTATATCATTTCATTAAAGAGCGTGATCCATCTGCACAAGTCGCTTTTGCTGGGCTAGTTCAAGTATCTCCTAACCGAGTAGAATATTTAGATATTGTTTGGGAGACATATCGGCAGAAATATGGGACAGATATGCCTGTTGATATATGGACGATGCATGTTTATCCTTTGCCAGAAGTCAATTTAGGGACAAATACAGATGCGGGAGCTTCTTATGCATTAGGGACTGATATTGCGTCAGCGGTAAAGACATCTGGTGGGGATGCGAGCTTATGCTCTCGAGATGATATTTATTGCTATGCTGAACATGATTCAATCGACTTGTTTAAGGAACATGTGGTTCGTATGCGCACATGGATGCGGGATAATGGGCAACAAGATAAGCCTTTGATGCTTACAGAATATGGAATCTTATATCCATATCAATTTGAAGACGGGGCAACATTTCCAGATGAGAACGGTAATATTTGGTCGCCTGAAAGAGCTCGTGATTGGTTAAATGAGGCGAATGCTTACTTAGAGACTGCGACAGACAGTTCGATCGGTTATCCCGCAGATGATTATAAATTGGTGCAGCGCTGGAATTGGTTCCGGATGTTTACGCCTGATGGCGATATTCAAGCGAATGGGAGTGCTTTGATTAATGATGAGAAGACCAGTTTGACGGTTGTTGGCCAAGCATACCGTGATCGCATTGCGGCTCAATCGCTTTATGTGGATTTGGTTTTGGAGTCGGCCGGTTCTACAGTTGGAAAGACTAGTGATGGGGTGTCTAGTGATGCCTCTGTGACTATCCCTGTGACGGTACGTAATGTTGGAACATCTCGGACTAATTCTGTCACTACGTTGCAATTGAAAGATGCTTCTAATAACGTTGTTGCTACAGGCACAATTCCTACGCACATGCATGGTTGTGGGACAACTGTTGCTCATGTAGATATTACTTGGAATTCGGCCCCTACTGGGTTGTCCCAGATGACAGTTCAGCTAGTGAATGCGGAAGACAATAATGGTTCGGACAATAGTTTGCCTGTGACTGTTTTTGTTGATGCACCGGTCCAGACATATTTGCCACGCTTTGGATTTGGACAGTAATTAGTTTGTAGTTTTGAAGGATGTATTACGGCCGATTGATCTTGATCAATCGGCCGTTTTTGTAATAGATTGCTGATTCTGGTGATAGGAAAAAACATATTTGAGTTCACTAGGATAGAGAAAGGTTAAAGGACCATGGAAATTGTTTCGACATTTGAGCGGGTTCACCAAAAGCTGGCAGAAGCGCAAGCCCAACGGCAGATTTCTGATGATGCGTTACGGGGGTCGCTTCATTCATGGTGTTTGTCGGCCGATATTTTTGGCCCCCCTCCATCGGACCCTTTTAGTGATGAATATAAAGCGCATCAACTTGAGTTGTATCAACAAATCGCCAATAAGCCTTACGATTTGTCGAATGAAGAAACGGTGTTTGATTTTGATCGGGAGCTTGAGCGGCCGTATCCTTATGGTACGCAAAGTGCGTCTACTGTCGGGAGTTCATTGATTGGGTATGGATGGCTGATTCAAAAGATGAATTTGCCGGCCGGTTCTACTATTTTAGAAATCGGTTCGGGGTATGGGCCATTGACAGTGCATTTGGCTCAGATGGGCTATCAAGTGACCTGCTTAGATATTAGCCAGCCGTTGCTTGATTTTGTTAAGGCGAGGACCGGAGGCCAAATTGAAACGATCTGTGGGGATATGGTGACGGTTCCAATAAACGGCCGTTTTGACGCTGTTATTTTTAATGCCTCGTTGCATCACTCGTTGGAACATCAGTCCGTTATTGATCGCTTGGAGACGATTGTCGCGCCTGAGGGAGTCGTGGTGTTTATGGCGGAGCCGATTACGAATTGGTGGTCAAAAATCGTGCCCCATCCTTGGAGCGTCCGCTTAGATGGGTTAAGCGTGTGGACGATGCATCAATTTGGTTGGCTGGAGCTAGGCTTTCAAAAAGGGTATTTTGTGAAATTGGTGACAGCGGCCGGTTGGCATTTAACCCATTACAATTTGGGTCATGCTAGCCAAACTGATGTGTGGATCGCTTCACGTCAAAAGCGGCGAGATTCGCGCTTAACTTGGCATTCTCGCCTGCAGGGTTACTCCTTTCCGCTCGATACGGCCGTGATTAATATCACCCATAAAGTTGCTAATTTGTTAAAATAAAGTAACTATACAGATGAAGCTACAAGCCCCCTCCACCGCAAAGGAGAGGGGCTGGGGGAGAAGGTAAATTCTTTAAATTCCACCTCCCCCAACCCCTCCTCATCGGAGGGGAGCAAATCCAAACAGTTGATTAATTTGGCGAAGGTATTGCCCTTCAACCTATCTTAAAGAGTGTGGCAATAATAAACATAGCGAAGAGGTTGTCAGAATGAGTTCAGAAAACGGATTGCGAATTAAACAGAGCTTGCAAGAGTCCCCGATTTATAAGGGGGGGAATTCGATGCAGATGATTCGGGAGAAATATGGATTAGAGGAAGTGGTGAAATTGGCCTCAAACGAAAATCCATTCCCGACATCACCTCATGTTGTTCAGGCGTTGCAAAGCGCGATGCTGGATCTTAATCGCTACCCTCCGGCGGGAGATGATGCCTTGTGCCAAGCTTTGGCTGATTCGTTGGGGCGTGAGTTGACACCGGAAAACTTTGTTACAGGGAATAGTGGGTGTGACATTTTACGTATGATTGCCGATAGTTTTGTCACGGCCGATGATGAGGTAATTATTTGTCCCCCCACATTCCTTGTGTATGAACTGACAACCAAACGGATCGGGGCGACCTTGGTGAAAGTGCCTTTGCGCGATCCGGACTATTCTTATGACATTGATGGGATTTTGGCGGCCGTGACTGACAAAACGCGAGTTATTTACGTCTGTAGTCCTAATAACCCGACCGGCAATATTTTGACCCAAGGTGAAATGGATCGCTTAATGGATGGGATTCCTGACCATGTTTTGGTTGTTGCTGATGAGGTTTATCATCATTTTAATACCCAAGCGGATTATGCGGACTCATTTAAGTATGTTCAAGAAGGGCGCAACATTGTTATTTTGCATAGCTTTTCAAAAGTATTTGGGTTGGCCGGTTTGCGTTTGGGATACGGGGTAGCTCCTGCTCATGTGGCCCAATATATGGCGCGTGCGCGCTTGCCTTTTCATATTAATAATTTGAGCTACGTGGCTGGGATTGCGGCGCTAGAAGATAGGGATCATTTAGGCAATACGGTTGAGGTGACGCTTGACGGCCGTGCTCGTTTGTATGCTGGATTGCAGGCCCAAGAAGGGGTTCAAGTGTGGCCGAGCGAAGCGAACTTTTTATTGTTTAAGCCGGAAACGATGGATGCTTCGGAAATGGCGGAGAAGCTGCAAGGGATGGGGACGATTGTGCGTGACTTGAAAGGGTTTTTCTTTCCGGGGTATTTGCGTGTGTCGGCCGGTTTGCCGGAAGAGAATGAGCTATTTCTACGTCATTTGAGCGAGCTGTTGGCTGAATAAATTTCCTAGTCCTGTCGGATTTGGTGGGAGTTGATCAATTAACGATTGTTATTCCCACGAAGGTGGGAATCCAAGTCTGCTTGAGCGGTGGATCCCCGCCTACGCGGGGATGACAATCCTATCAATCGACTATTTTTGAACGATTTGCGCTTATCCCACCAAATTCGGCAGTATCAGTAAATTTCAAGCTGTGTGATTGTTTTAGACGCAGAAGTGATCGTGGGTGAAGCCTGACACTTCTGCGTTTTTGCTTTCTGGATAGCAACGGGAGATAGAGATGGGATTAGGAGTAAGAATGAGACGATATATTACAGCTGGATTGGGGGTTGTTGTGTTAGCGGGACTGATTTATTTTGGACGATTGTGGGTCAATGACCGCTTTGGGGAAAAACCGAGCGAGTTTGATGAAGCGTTTACGGCCGCTTTAACTGAACGGTTAGAAATCGGTTATTATGGGGATTTGCATAGTTATTTGATCTGGCACGATGGAGAAATGGTCTTTGAATGGTATGCTGCGGGCTATTCGCCCGAGCGGATACACCCTGTTTATTCGGTGACCAAGAGCATTACATCGGCCGCGTTGGGGATCACAACCGAGGAACAAGAAATCGATTTAAACGCGACACTGCCCGAGCTGTTTCCTGACTACACAGAGGCGATTGCTAGCGATCCGGTTCGGGAAACGATCACATTAGAGGATTTGCTGACGATGCGTTCTGGTTTTGATTGGGATGAAATTTCGGTGTCTTTTGAGAGTCCTAGGAATGGGGTGACCTATTTGATACGTAGCGCAGATTGGGTCGAAGCGATGTTGAGTCATGAATTGGCCCATGTACCGGGTGAGCAATTCACCTATAACAGCGGAGTGACCGTTTTGTTGGGTGAAGTTGCCGCCAGCCGTGCTGACCAGCGATTAGATGATTACGTGGATGAGCAGATTTTTGCCCCACTAGGGATTACAGATTGGCGTTGGTCCCCTGCACCGGGTGGGGTGATGAATGCGGGTTGGGGGTTGTCGTTAACGTCGCCTGACATGGTATTGCTCGGCCGTTTGTTTTTACAGGGTGGAGAATGGGAAGGGGATCAGTTGATTCCGGCCGATTGGATGGCGTTATCGACCCAAACCCATGTTACCGAAACCCCTTGGGGGCTTCATTACGGTTTTCAGTGGTGGCGTTTCCCCGATGATCATTTGGCGGTTCGCGGTTTGGAAACGAATGATGTCTTTTTTGCGAGTGGATTGGGTGGGCAGACGATTTTGATGGCTCCCCATTTAGATGTGGTGGTGGTGATTACGGCTGATGAGGGGAATAACGGTGGGGATGCGTATCCGGCGTTGCGGGATTATGTGTTTCCGGCCGCACAGTAGAGAGAAGAGAGAAGAGAACGCTTCTGCGATTGATCGCTTTGTTTGCGGGCTTTTCTCTTCTCTCGCGAAGCGGTTCTCTTTTCTCTTTTCTTCTTACGCGTAAGCGCCGTCGAGGATGATCGGGTTGGTGGGGCGAGATTTGTTAACCCCGTTTGTGGGGTAGACCATGGTGACCCCGTTACGGCCGAGGGTGTGGATGCGTTCGAGTTCCATGAGGCGTTGCATTTCTTCGTCGCTAAAGCGGCTGACGACGCGGTGGAGTCGTTCTAGAGCGCGTGCTTCTTGTTCCGCTTGGAGTTCCCGCTCGTGGGCCGCTTCGAGCGCTTTGACGACATGTTTTGGCATGTGGATCGCTTCGATCATGATGCGACTGATGTTGAAACCGAGGCTTTCTAGGCGGGTTTTGGCGAGTTGACGAATGCGGCGTTCCAGTTTTTGCTGGATACCGGGTTGGCAAAGCTGTTCCATGGTGTGTTCGCCGATGACGTGATGGGTAATGTTGTCTACATGCTGTTTGGCGATGGCGGCCGCTTTCGAGGGAAGTGCACGAGCCATTTTGGGGGCGACCGCTTTTTCGATTTTTAATGGAGTGAGGGCGAATTGCGCGACCCAGTTGACTTGGATCGGTAAACCGCCGATTGTTTGCGCTTGTTTGCTTTGGCCACGAACTGATTGACCGGCCGTGGTAATGACCTCGCTGATTTGTTCTTCGATCGGGTTGATCCAGTGGGTGCCTGCAGGAAGGAAGCGGGCGAAGTTTTTACCATCGTTTTTGTAGACGACTGCGACTTCCATTTCGCCAACGGTGATTTTGGCACTTTTTTTATAGGTGAACCAAATACCTGCGAAGGTGATTAGAGCGGCCGTGGCGATGAATCCGGTGATTCCCCAGAGGGTTCCGGCGATAATTGTGCTTAGAATGCTGAGGCCTGCGGTTAATTTGATCATGGGATTGTCTCCTGTACTTGTTTTACGAACTTTGTTCGTGTTGTTTTTACACTATGCTGATTATGATAGTGTTGTTTTTACACTTTGTCAATCCCTAAATTTGCAATGGCCTTATAAATCTGGGTAAGGTTTTGGTGATTTTTGCTTGTGAGATAAATTTCATGGCGAGAGTAGCGATCTGCGGCCTAGTTGTGTATCGGGTTGTTTTCTGGTTGAGGAAGAACAATTTCAAAATGGCCTCTTTGCCCATTCCATCTGTTGTAAAGATTTTCGGCCGCAGTTTCCCATGTGGGATGTAGAAATGTGAAGCCACTATCTTGCAATCGGGTGGGGATGACACGCCGGCTTTTTAAGAGAAGCTCTGTCTCTGTCCGCATGAAAAGGGCGCCGATTTCTAACATCCAGTTTTGTGAGGGGATGGCGAATGGGGCGAGGCAGGTTTGGCGGAGAATCGCCATGAAGTCACGATTAGGAAGTGGGTTGGGTGCGGAGAAATTGATGGGGCCGCTAAGCTCTGGATGGTTGATAACCCATTCAACGGCGCGAATGTAATCTTGGTCGTGAATCCACGAAACGTATTGTCGGCCGTGGCCATGACGGCCGCCTAAACCGCGCCGTGCTAAGCCTAACAAGACATCGAACACCCCATCTTTATCGGGGCTCATGGTCATGGCGGCCCGCATGATGACGGTACGGGTGTGGGGGAGGTTAAATTTGTTAACGGCCGCTTCCCATGATTGCGCGACATCGGTGCTAAATTGCCATGTGTTGGGGACTTGATCTTCTTGACCACCGAGAATGCCGGTTAATTCGTCATTGGCGGCATCGTAGCGGTGTGCGTAAATGGTTGCGGTACCGGCTTGGAGCCAAAGCTCTGGTGGATTAACCGCTTGGGCGATGGCTCGGCCGATCGCTTCTGTTGAGCGGACACGAGATTGTTTAATCAAGCGACGGTTTTTCTTGTTGTAACGACAGTTGACGCTGTATCCGGCGAGGTTGATGACTATATCGGCGTTGTCGATTTCGTTGGCCCAAGGGCCGAGCGTTTCTCCATCCCAGTGGACAATGCGCCATGGGGTTTGGCTAAGATTAGATGGTCTCCGACTGAGGACAACGACATCGTGTTGCTGTTGATAAAAATGTTTAGCGAGAATACGGCCGATTTGTCCGGTACCACCGGGAATAATAATTTTCATGATAACCTCGAGGTTTTTTAGATTTTTGGTTTTAGATTTTGGATTAGGCAATGATGTGGGTGCGAAGATAAGCACCGCTGATTTTGCCACTAACACAGCAACCGAAGAAGCAGAGGACAAAAATAGTGATGATTTGGTCTGGATGATTAAGTAATCCGAACTGGGTTTGTGGGCTGGCGATGAGTGGGAATAAGAATGAGAACAGGGCACCGATCAGCATGCCACGTCTGGGAGCATAATCGATTTGATTGTGTTTTGTGAGTTTGAATGTGGCGATGAGTCCACCGATCATGCTGAGCGGTATGAAGGTGCTGAGCCAACTGCCACCTAACGTTAATGTCACTAAATGAATGACGTGGGGCCATGGGGCTGTGTATACAGCGATGGTTAGATAGGTTTGTAAGAGGGTGCTTAGGCTAAAAATGAGGGTAATTAATAGACCGAAGAGTAAGCCGGCACCGAGGCCGAGAAAAATTTTGTTGCCCCAAGGGAGTTGTGTTTGTTGGGTCATGATGGGTTGTCCTGTTTCGTAAAAGCAGTGAAGAAAGAACGGCCGATTTAAGTTCTGAGGTGTATCTTGTGTGCCGGTGTGGTGGCTAAGCCGGCCGTTCTTTC
>WTJY01000330.1 GCA_011524645.1 Anaerolineales bacterium
CGACAAAGGTGATGGTGCTGCCACTGCCGGGGACTTCTTGAGCTTGGCTAATGGTCGGGGCGCGCAAAGTAAAGGCGTTGGTCACCGCAATTCGTTCTTGATTGGTTAGGCCTAGCCGTGTAGTTGCTTCGGAGGCGTCAGATTTTTGATTCGGGGGATAAACGGCCGTCGCGAACTCCGGTGCGAAGGGGTTATCGGCCGTGAAATCAGGTTCTACCAACATGACACGGCGATAAAAGGTGCCGGTACGGAAAAGTTCTTGCAAGCTCGCGATCTTTTCCTCTTCGTCATCTGATAGCAAATGGGTTTCTTGAGCATGTTGAATGAGTAAATTTTGGCGGATATTACGGAATTCAGGAATTCGATTACTAGCGGTGTTGGCATCATGAATCATCTGGTCGATAACCAGTGTGGTCGAAACCTTGAGCGACAAATAGAAAACAATGGTCGTCAAGCTAATAATCAGTAGAGCCGAATAAATGCCAAACCGGCTCATGAGACGCCGGCTTAGGGTGCGACTAAAAGGGGGGGGAGCCTCGGCCGGAAAACCGGCCGCGATTTGTTCTTGTAAATAAGGAACGGTCCAAATGACGAGCCATGCGAGGGCGCCACTGATCAGCCCTTCAAGTAAGGCGAGCCACGCTTGGGCTTGTAAAACAGATCGCGAAAAATCAAGTGCGGCCAATTCACTGGCACCGATAGACGAATAGCTGTATGCGGCCAATCCGGCGAGCGTCGGCATCACCAGCAATAAGCTTAAAACACTGATCACGAGTGGGTTACGCAACCAAGAAAATAAATTGCCTCGATATCTTTGTTGTATCGCCAAAACGAGCAAAATGGCGACGAATCCGAAATGAAATACATCGAATACTTCATGCGATTGCCAAGCTGCACGCCCTAGGCCACTGAAAATCCCCACGATAACAACGAGTGGTGGGTCGAGTACAAGAGCCGCAATAATTAACGGAACAAGACCGATTAAATGCAGGGCATTAAGTGGAACGTCCGCTACCGCAATCGGGGGAAGTAAGTTATCTGTGGGGAGGTGTATGAGTAGGAATTGGCTGGCAAGAATCCCACCAAAGCTAAAAAAGGCGGTTAGTTGCCATTGCCGAGAGGTGTACTGACGCCAGCGATTGCCGATTTGCAGTAGCATGTAAATAAAAAAGCCACTGTAAAGTACCAACAAGAAATAGCCAAGTAGACGAACTGGTAATTCAATGTATGGATTGTTTACTGCTCCCCAGAGCTCAAATTCCATTTTTGTAGTTCCTGTGTCTTGCTTGGTTAATTGATCTACGATGCGCTAAATCACTCTGCAATAAGTGAGAATGCGCTGTTAAACGGCTTAATTATTGTTTTTTGATAGGTATCAATTCAACATAATGCGCTACTGAGAATGATAGCACAAATGCTCAATCGGAAAAGTCGGTTAGATGTAGCGGGTGCACGAACAAGTTGTCATCAAAATTTTTTTACCCTCCAAGGGGGAGGGGGCGCATCGCGCCCCACACAACCCCATTGACAAGGATTTGTGATAGGTCATAATGAAAATAGCCCGCTTTACTATCGACGATTTGATTTAGAATGCGATTGCCCTAGGCTAGGAGTGGGAAGATTGCACTAAATTTTGCAAAATCACTTTTAGTCCCCCCCGAATGAATTGACACTATGCTAAATTTCATTCATAATAGCCGAATTGTAGTCTTTGCCTTGGCAATATGCATGCACATACTAAAATATCTATTGTCAATAGCAGAAAAAATTAATATTAAAGAGTCCATAAAATATAAATCAATATATTTATAGCTAGAGGAATTATGATGCAAGAAGAAAAAAAGCAAATTGAAGTTGTTTACGAAGCACCAGCTATCATTTTTGAAGGTGATGTTAGTACACGTGCTGGTAGTCCCATCAATGATGAAGCATTACCGGTTGATCCCAGTATAGATTTGTTTGGGGACTAGTTCTTGGTGCGATCGTAAAGAAGTTACTGTTGGCCAGACCTGTGCAGGCTTTGCGAAGCTAACGTTTTCCTCTTCTTATTTCGCTATAGAAAATATAATATTGTGCGCAAGCCTTGGCTAAAAAGCCAAGGCTTTTTGCGTTATGGTAGAATCTGTGGGTCTGGCAGGGGCCAAGGGGCAAAATCTATTAGACAATCATTTGTGTCACGCCAGTAGGGGGCTCTGCGTAGACTATGGCCGGTATCTACTAATGGGCAAGTGGCATGATTAGGATATGTTTTTGCACCATAAACAATAAGGTCCACTGTTTGATCGGCCGGATCTCTTAAAAAGATGATGTCGCCACTATTGCCCAGCTGCAAAAATGTCGCCTGATCTCCCCAATTCGGGTCATCGACTAAATTGGGGACGAGTGGTGAGGTATCTAGAATTTCGAAATTGGGCCAAAAGCCATAGGTATCGTAGAAGGGTGTTGCCTGTTGGGCGATTACAATCGCACTTTGAGGGGGGATTTGGGTGTTTGGAGGGAAGCGACGCAGATCGGCGAATTGTTCAGCGTTTTCAGCGTCGCTTACACTATAGTGACTGATATCGATAGCGGTCCGTTTGGGATTGGCGATTTCGATAAATTCACTATGGTCAAGACCGGCCGGATCGTATAACAGTTCACTGATCAAGGGATAAGAGACGGGACTGGTGTAGCTTTGGAGTACAAGCGGAAAGTGAATTAAATAGACCCAATCATGGACAAACATATCGGCTAGATAATCATAGGCCTTATCGTTTTGAATTTGCAGAGCGACTTCACGATTCCCTTTATGTGATTGTTCAGAGCCGTTGATGCTGCCGACATGGAGATAGCCACGGCCGTTGATTTCGGCGAGGATCATTTTGTTGTGGATACCTAACCCTGTAGGGTTGCCGAGCTGACACTGTAGGTCTAGTTTTTGTGACCGAGCTAACGTATTGAGCGTGTCACAGGTCGCTTGATTGCTGGTGGCGCTACTTGATGAGTCGAAGTATTGATCTAGCATGATTCGGACATGGGCCCCACGATGGGCGGCCGAAATATAGGCGGAGAGACGCAGGTTTGGCTGATTGTCGCCCCAATACGGCCGTTCGTATAGTTGCTGTACCAACAAGGTGTCATTTTCCCCGATTCGATTGAGTAGTCCTAGAATATTACTTTCTGTGTGTAGGCTGTTTTCAGGGGATTGCACAATTTCGAAACCGATCGTGCTTGAAATGACAAATGGTGATGGATAACGCACGGTGTAGGTCGTGGGGTTGCTTGCTATTGGGGGGGAATAATCGGGGGGTAGGAGAAGATCTGTCCCTTGTGCTTGGGCGATATCGTTGTGGTTTGCTGTATCGAAGTCGGCGTGCCAGATCGTAAAGAGATGGTCGATGACTTGGCGGGCATCGGTGAATAAGAGGACACCGCGACGGCCGAAGGTCCCATCACTTTTGTTATCGACAGGGAGGCTGTTGGGGCTGAAATTTTCACTGCTAACCATGGCGAGTCGGCCGTCGATAAGCATGAATTTAGCATGGATAAAATAATAGCGATGTTGCGCGGCAACATCATCGTCATTGATCATAGACCAGCACTCCCCCCCTGACTCAAGTAGCGTTTGGCAGATATATTTTTGCTCATCCGAAATGCCACCGGGTGGCCCTCCTTCAAGCAAGACGGTTACGGTGACACCACGCTGACTGGCGGCGACAAGTGCTTGCCCGATGTGGATGTTTTCGAATGTGTGGGTTTCTATAAGGATTTCGCGCTGCGCTTGGTTGATGTGGTGAATGAGGGTTTCATAGCCGTTATCGGGGGCGATGGCGATGGTGAGTACGGCCGTTTCTGTGATTTGGGTCGGTAAATAGAAAGTTTCGAGGTCCCAGCCGGGATAAAGCACCCGTCGGCCGTGATAAAGGTCTGTGGCGTCTTGGGCCCAATCGGCGGCGGTGTTGGTATCGGGGACCGGTAAACCGGTGATGGGGTCTAGTTTGCGATAGAGAATTTGACCATCGACACCACTGCTTAACTCTTTGTAGGGAGAGACGGCTGTGCCTTGCCAATTGCTACCGGCCGAGGCGATATTGCCGTTTTCATAGATTAGGGCGTCGATGACGACATCATTTTCATTGCGCAGGAAAAGTTCATCACCGGTATTGGTTAGCCCCAGCCAAGAAGGCTCTTCGTGGTCAGGCGAAAAGCCGAACTGAGTCGTGAATGCGGCCTCATTTTTGGCGATCCAGATCGTTTGCCCGGCCGTGATCGTGAGCGTGGGGGGTAGGGTTGTTTGGCGAGAGCCATCATAGAATGACCAATTGGCCAAAGAAACGGTTTGACTACTGATGTTGCGTAGCCGTACAGCTTCTTCATTGTCGTTGATCGACCCATCGTAGAGCACCGCATCGATTAAGATGGTGTTTGAGCCGAGAGGTATCGCTTGAACAAGCTGGGTTAGGGTAAGGACAAGGATGAAGGTCGCGAATAGGACCGAGAAAAAGGCGAGTAAACCCCTTTGAGTTGACATAAAAACACTCCTGAGTATGATATTTTTCAATCATATGATTTTTGATGATCGTATGGTATCAGAAAGAGTGTTTTTATCAAATGGTATTAATTATATTTTGGGTCTTGTCTGGATGAGCTAATCGCTGGTACCGAATTGGCGATCCCCTGCGTCGCCTAGACCGGGGACGATATAACCGATCTCGTTGAGGTGTGCGTCTACGGTCGCAACATGAATTGAGACATCGGGATGCTTTTGTTGCAGGGCGGCGATCCCTTCCGGTGCGGCGATTAGGGCGAGGAACTTGATATGAGTTACCCCCCATGCTTTGATGACATCGATTGTGGCGATGGCGGAACCACCTGTGGCAAGCATCGGGTCAACCACAAAACAGGTATCGACCGTTGGTTGGGCCGGTAATTTGTTGTAATAGGAAACCGGTTGAAGCGTCTCTTCATTGCGATACAGACCGAGGTGCCAGACCTGCATGGCGGGAATCAGTTGTAGCAGGCCATCCACCATGCCGAGACCGGCACGCAGAATCGGGACGAGGCCGATGGTGGGGGTGATTTGATGCCCATCGGTGGTGCCCATTGGGGTTTCGACTTGGGTACTGGTGAGATCGAGATCGGCTGTCGCTTCATAGCCAAGCAAAAGAGAGAGTTCGTTGACCAGTTCACGGAACTGTTTCGGTTTGGTGTTGCTGTCTCTGAGTAGCGCGAGCTTATGCAAGATAAGAGGATGTTTTGATTCGTATACGTTCATACAATGTCTCCAAATGAGATAGGGATAAGGATAGTGGATAGGGACTGAGGAACCCCTGAGCCTGTTGCTTGTTGAGATAGGGATAGGGATAGAGGATAGGGATCTGTTCGCCCCTGAGCCTGCTCTTATTGTATTCTAGGAATCTGTTTTGAGCAGGTGGGCTTGGTTTAGGAACTGCGTATAGATTGTAGAAATGTCGCGAATTTTCGTCGGCGTGATAAATCCCACAGCTGACGAAACGGTTTACAGTCGCTGTCAGGCCGGAGGCCACTGTTATCATGGGGGCATTTATGCCCCAAGCGTAATAGGTTGTTCGTATGTCCCTTGTTTTGGCGGGTATCGTCAGAGGGGCGGTTCTATGATACGATTAGAACATACAGTCGAGTAATATTGCGGAAAACCACCTATGATTGATAAAGGCACAGCCAAACCGAAAAGCAAAAAGCCGGCCGTTGAACGGCAAATTTCTCCAGAAGCGAAGTCGGACGATTTAGATAGTTTGTTACGGCCGCAGAAGCTGGTTCATTTTACGGGACAAGAAAAATTAAAAGCGAATCTATCGATTTTAATCGAAGCGGCGCGGTTGCGGGGTGAGCCGTTAGACCATGTTTTGTTTCATGGGCCACCTGGATTGGGGAAAACGACCCTCTCCCACATTATCGCCAACGAAATGGATGTAAACATTCGGATTACGGCCGGGCCAGCCATTGAGCGAGCTGGGGATTTGGCGGCGATTTTAACCAATTTGCGAGCTGGGGATATTTTGTTTATCGACGAAATTCATCGACTCGGCCGTGCCGTAGAAGAGATTTTGTATCCGGCGATGGAAGACTTTGTACTCGACATTGTGGTGGGGAAAGGGCCGGGGGCGAAAAATGTGCGCTTGAAATTGCCGAAATTTACCGTGATCGGGGCGACAACCCGCTTGGCATTGCTTACCGCACCGTTACGGGCTCGTTTCGGGGCGCTTTACCGGATGGATTTCTACGAATTAGAAGCGATTACCCAGATTGTGATGCGGGGGGCGCGCATTGTCGATATGCCGATCGAAGAGGCTGGCGCGGCCGAGATTGCGCGGCGCTCACGTGGAACACCTCGTGTGGCGTTACGAATGTTGCGCCGGGTGCGAGATTATGCTCAGGTGCGTGGGGATGGCAAGATCGATCAAGCGACGGCCGTGGCTGCGCTCGATTTGTTGGAAATCGATAGTTTGGGGCTCGATGATTTGGACCGTCGCGTGTTAGAGACGATTATCCATAACTTTAATGGGGGGCCGGTCGGCTTAGATACGATTGCCGCTTCGATCAGTGAAGAGTCTGATACGATTATGGATGTGGTTGAGCCGTATTTGTTGCAGCTGGGCTTTTTGGCCCGTACTGCGCGCGGCCGTACCGCTACCCATAACGCATACAAACATTTGGGCGTACCGATTGATCCCGATCAGGGGAGCCAAGCGGACGATAGTGCCAAACAAGCCACATTATTTTAAATGAAAATCGTTATTGTCAGTGACACACACGGCCGTCATGAATCGTTGGGGGTGTTAGAGGGGGATATTTTGCTCCACTGTGGGGATTTATGTGATGTGTCTGATTCATCCGATTACGCCTTGCATAAAGTTGATTTATGGTTTGGACAACAAAAATTTAAGCAGATTTTATGTGTGGGGGGGAACCACGATCTGGCCCTAGAACAGCGGGTAGCGACTGGGACTCGGCCGATTTTGCGTCATGCGACCTATTTGGAAGATGATGAATTTATATTTGAAGGGGTAAAGTTTTTCGGTTTGCCGTGGGTTCCCCAACTTTATAGCTGGTCTTATTTTCAAGAGGATGAAGTTTTACGCCAAAAGTGGGCTCAGATCCCAGATGATGTCGATGTGCTGATGACTCATACCCCACCATGGGAAATGTTAGATGTGCCGACCCTCTGGAATGAGCATTTAGGATGTCGCCATTTAAGGGAGCGGGTTGCCGAGATTCGGCCGAAGATTCATTGTTTTGGGCATGTCCATGCGAGCTATGGGTATGAGAAATCAGAGGGAACAACGTTTGTAAATGCTTCGATTTTTTCTAGAAAGGGGTTGAATCGGCCGGTTGTGATAAATTTGTGAGGGGTGATTCGGTGCGCACTAAATTGGTGCATGTGTTAGATTAAGGTGGGCCAAATGACGGCAAGGTGTTTCATGAGCTATCTTGGGACTGTCATTTGTCGCATCCGTACGGGGGGATTGCAGGTTAGGATAAGTTTTTTAGGTAAAAGAGATACGAGGTGGGAATGAGAATCGTTATTGTTGGAGACACACACGGCCGTCATGATAAGCTTGGAATTTTGGAAGGAGATATCTTGTTGCACTGTGGCGATTTGTGCCATGGAATGTTGGCTTCTCAAGCGCAGTTAGAGGCGGCCGACCGTTGGTTGGGTCAACAGAAGTTTAAGACGATTTTATGTATCGCAGGGAACCATGACCGGCCGATACAACGGCTGGTAAACGGAAACAAGACACCGATCTTGCACAATGCGATTTATCTACAGGACGAATCATTTGTGTTTGAGGGGGTAAAATTCTATGGGACTCCGTGGATTCCTCTGCTGGCGATTTGGGCTTTCTATTTAGATGATGAAAGTTTGCGTCAAAAATGGGCGCAAATCCCCGATGATGTCGATGTGTTAATGACCCACACACCACCACGCGGGATTTTAGACTTTTCAAATTTCACCCAAGCTCCGGCCGGTTGTCAATATTTGGCTGATCGGGTGGCCGAGATTAAGCCGAAGGTTCACTGCTTCGGCCATATTCATGAAAGCTACGGCCGGATCGATACCGATGAAACGATTTTTGTAAACGCGGCCGTGTTGGCGAAAAAAGAGCTCAACCGGCCGGTGGTCATCGATTTGTAACTATGGACAAGTTGCGCAAACGATTTTCGATAGATGGAACCAAATGGCTGGTGATCTTAATCATTTGGGTGATGTTTGCCTTGTTGTTGCAAAAAGGGCTGGTGTTAGGTGTCCAAGCGGATGAAGGGGTGCACGTGACGCTTTCACAAGAGATCGCCCGAGGCAAAGTCGTTTATCGTGATGTGTTTGAGAATCGGATGCCTGCGGCCGAGTGGCTACTGGCCGGTTTGATTCGTGCGGGGGCGGCACCGATTGAAACTGGGCGATTGTTGTCGATCGGGAGTATGTTACTCGCGGGCGTTGGGGGCTGGGGGCTGGTGCGCTTGGTTTTACGACGTGTTTTGCAAGATGTCCCTCGGAACATGGTTGAGTTGGGAAGCTTTCTGACCCTGATTTTATTTTACTTGTCCCCGTTAAATCTATTTTGGTCACGATTATTTTTGCTCGAATCGTTGGTGGTGGGGCTGTCTGTGGTGTCTGCGGGACTGTTGGTGCGCGCTTGGCTGAGTCGGTATCGTGTGGCTTGGTTGTGGTTCGGTTCTGGCATCTGTTTGGGGCTGGCGGTGTTAGTGAAACAAACGGCCGTGGTCACGGTTACCGCCTTTGCTGTTTTTCTTATTGGGAGCGTGTTTTTTGCACGCTTCGCTGATGCCACTGATTCTGTGGAGCCGCAAGCACGTGAGCGGGGTGCGCAGTGGTGGGCGACGGGGCTACTTTTCCCTTTGTTTTGCTTTGTGCTCCTGCTCGTTGGGCAAGGGGCATGGGGCAGCTTCCGGCTACAGGTTTCGGGTGGAGACCGGATCGCTCCGTTTGAGGCGTTTGGGGATAAGATCGATACCATTTTTCAATGGGGGATGCGGCAACCTCTGCTCTTTTTGACCCTGATCGCTGGGGGCTTGGCCTTGCCGCGCTTATGGCATCGTCAATATCAACCCCTTTATTTGCTGTTGCTGTGGCTGGGGGCGGAGTTTTCGGCCGTTTTTTTGCCGCCGAAACTGAGTTTGTCGTGGGGTGGTTTTTCCCATTATATTTTGCCCGGATTGTTAATCGGTGCGGTGGTGACCGGTGTTGGTGTCGGTTTGCTGGCGGACGGATGGGAACAGCGGCGCTTGCCCGTTGCTGTCTGGCGAGTTTTAGCGGTTCTAGCGGTTGGCGTGACCTCTTTTAATTGGATAGGCGACTTGCGTTATGTCTTGGTGGAAAGTGCCTATCCGGTTGAAAATCAAGAACGAGAGGCGCGGATCGGCCGGATTGTGGGGGCTTACATTGCGCCAGATGAACCGGCATTGGTGTTGGGGAATGCTGGGTTGTATCACTGGATCGATCGGGAACCGGCGACCGCTTATTATCACTATCCGGGCTATTTTGTAGAGTCGCCGATCGGCCGTACGGCCGAGGCGGAGTTACGGCCTTGGTTAACCGGTGAAGCGGCCGAACCGCTATCGGCGTTGGTCGTGACGGAATATCACATCGAGAGCCGATTACCGAGTGCGGTGCTGAACCCGATTTATGAAAATTGGCAGGTCGTCGCTCGGCTCGATTACCCGTATCAGCGAGGGGCGTATCTGTTTGTTCCGAAAGAGCCGATCGTAGCACCGGCCGATTCGCTGGCGGTGTATGGGGAGTTGATCGGTCTGAATCAGGTGTCGGCCGAGCAAGTGACGGCCGATTCGCTGGCGGTTGAATTGGTGTGGGAGAGCGTTGGCAAAACGGATCAGGCTTATAACGTATTTGTCCATTTGGTCCGGCCGGATGAATCCCGTTTGGCGCAACATGATGGGCAACCGGTGTATGGGTTTTATCCGACGCAGGTGTGGCCGGAGGGGGAGATGGTGGTCGATGTGCATTGGTTAGATTTACCGGCCGTGGAAGATATTGCTGATTATCAATTGGCGATCGGGTTGTATCATGGGGGGACCGGTGGGCGGTTGGTATTGGAGGGTGGG
>WTJY01000282.1 GCA_011524645.1 Anaerolineales bacterium
CTGTGGGAAAATCATCTGTTTCGACGCCGCTATAGTGCCGATAGTAATTGTAATGTGAGAATGTTCGCACAACGGGATTACGAACCAAATAAATTAAACGGGCGTCTGGTAAGTGTTCCGCAAGTCTTGCTGGCGCTACGGTCGCATATTCGGGATATGTGTAGGTCATAGATGCTTCACCTACCATTGTTTCTTTTGTGATCCCTTCGAACCACGTTGCATACCACTCAAATCCTTTGTCCCAATTAGAGGTAAAGAATTGAGTTTCTTTTTTTAGAGACATAAAAATTTGCGGATGTGAAATAAGATTGTGGTATAGGTATGTTGTGCCGGATCGAGCGGCTCCGATAACGACAAAGTTTGGAAGCATATAAGACGCCTTTAGCTAGCTGAGTGAATTTTCTAGAAACCAATTATTAAACACCTTGCATGATAATGCAATAATGAAAAAGCTTATAAGCTTATGCTGAATAATCGTCATACATAGGCCTATTAGGGTGCACGAACAACCTGTCAGAAAAGTTAACATAACTAAGAATTCCGAACAAGCATATGCTTTGTTATCCAATTTGCCCCGATTTTCGTGCCGGAGGCACGAAAATCGGGGCAATTAAAGGGGGTTTTGCAGCGGCTTCGCCGCTGCAAAACCCCCTTGGAGGGTAAAAAAATTTTGATGACAACTTGTTCGTGGACCCGGCCTATTAGTTTGACTATTGTAGGTTGTACCTGTCTTATACAATAGAGGTCTCGCGTCCTTGTATTGAGCTTAACTCAAACGGCTAATTAACATGCTGAGTAATCGATGGTTTTTGTATTTTTCAGGTAAATAACTGGTTAAAACAGTAAGGAGCCATCCGACTTCATTGCCGATGAATCGTTTCGGCGCATAACAAATAAAAATAATGCCAGCGATACTAATACTTAAAAGAGTAATTGTTAAAGTGAGAAGATGTGGTAATGAAAAAGAACGTAATATGATGATTACAGGCCAAGCTAGACCGATGAGAAATACAGTCAATGTGGCTCCATGAATATGTAATTTCGCCCACTCACGCCAACGCATATCTAGCCAATATAGAGTGAGTTGATTCATAGCTAGATAGTGAAGAATAATTGCTATGAGAACACCGTATGCGACCCCGTTTAATCCCCAATTTTGCCCTATCAATGCCATCGTAATGATCATAAAAGCATAAATCCATTTCATTCTGGCTAATTGATATGCTTGTCCTGCTGCCCGAGCGATTGTGTCGTTAATTTTGTACCCGTTACGAAATAAGGATCCCATGGCTAAAATTTGAAAAGGCTGTATGGCATTCGCCCATTCAGCACCTAGAATAATTAAGATGATTTCTGGGGCAAGTAAGGCCATGATCGCTCCTAGAGGGAGCATGACTATCGCCATGAGATTAACACCTCGCTGAAATAACAGACGTATTTTTTGCTTGTCATCTTGTATTCTCGATAGCGAGGAAAGTAAAACGCGAAATACTGCTTGAATAAATACTTGTGTTGGCATCAACATTAATTGATAGGCCCGTGTGTAAAGACCTAACGGGGTATCACCTATCCAACGACCTACAACAAAATAATCCCCACGCAGTGCGATATGTGTGCCGATTCGTATGGAAATATCGCCCCCGCCTAAATACATAAGTTCCTCAAAGGTCGCTCTATCCCATAACGGTTTTTTTGCATGAGGTCTTGCGTATAAACTTCCTATTGTGCTGACTGCAGCCTGCGTTAAGTGAGCAGCAATCAATGCCCAAATTCCAAACCCATAGGCGGCTAATGTAATACCAACCAGAACAAAACCTATAAAATAAGCAAGCGTATTTATGATCGCAATCGCTTGAAAACGTAACTCTCTTGCTAAGAGTGATTGAGCAACGACAACTGGCCCTTTTATGAGATAAAGTGTTGCCAAAACATACAGAATGATTTGTAAGTCTGGCATACGCATAAATTGGGCGAAGCTTTGTGCACTGAGACTGAGTATTGCCCAAAACATGATTCCAATGAGGATGGAGAGAGAAAATCCGAGTCTGAAGTGTCTATTGTCTAAATTGGGGAGCTGAATGATTGCATATCCGACACCTAATTGCGCAAAAATATTTGCGAAACCGATAAACAGCATGGCCACACCCAGTAGCCCATACTCTGCGGGTGTAATGAGCCGTGCCAAAATAGATAATACTAATAAATTTAGTATCGATTGAATACCTGTTCCGGAGATAACCCATATAATGCTATGAAAGGTTTTACCAGTTATATTGTTTGATTGGGCCATTTATATCGTGTGAATTAGCTTTGTGTTTCATTATGTTTTTACTACACAGGAGGGGAGTAAATCCAATCAGATCGTTCGCATTGGCGAAGGTATTGTTTACTAATGTGATATTTTTTGTTTTATTATTCGTGTATGTTGTTCTGCCGCGCTTTCATCCAGTTTGTTCCGCACAAAGTTGAATATTTGTTCTCCCAGATATTGAGCATGTTGAGGATTGTTCAGTATAGTCTTGATGCCATTTGCTAATGCTTGTGGATCTTTGGGGGGGACTAATATCGCGTGCTTGTTATGCTCTAATACTGACGCTATTTCTGGAATACTTGTACAGACAATAGGTAGACCATAGATTGCGGCTTCATCTAAAACACGTGCATACCCCTCTTGTCTCGAAGGTAACACAAATACGTCTGCATCCTGATACAGTTGACGTATCTGATCAATATCATCAATATAACCCAATAGCTCAATATGATCAGCAATGCCTAGTTGATCTGCCTGTGATTGAATATCTTCGTATGAAAACCCCTCCTCCCCAGCGAATGGATGCCCGACCAAAGATAATTTGAGGTTCGTTATTGATAAGTCTTCATGGTTAACCAGAAGCGAAACCGCCTCTAATAGCTCTGATATCCCTTTCCGTTTCATCAGCTTGCCTATAAAAAGCAATTTTTTTTCGCCCTTGGATATAAGATTCCCTTCTTGTCTGTATTTTTTTGTTGGTGGCGTAAATGCAATAATCGGTTTTGAGAAATAAACTTCATTTGTCGCTGTTTGCTTTAATCTTTCTAACTGTGTTTCGTCCCGAACAAGAACAACATCCGCTAATTTTTCGGCAAGGTAGCTTATTAAAGATAACATGCGAAATTTTGCTCGTGTTAACCATGATTGAGATTTGTTTGTCTGCCAACGCTTTCTGGGGTCCATTCCAAAGTAAGCGATATGTGTTGTTGATAGAAATATCAATATGGGGGTGGTTTTTGCGGCCGGAACAAACTCTAACACGGCCGAAGATTTGCGAGTACATTGGATAATTTCGTAAACATCTTTTATCCATGAAATAAACCGGTTACGATTTTTTTTTGATTTTAAATCGTGAACTTGAATAAATTTTGATTGAATTAAGCTATTAAACTGTGCTTTTTCTGCACGCTCAGTAGTTGCTGGAAAATAGTAAACGAAGCCTATTTGTGTGCTTAAGGTCTCTAAATAGTTTGCAATCGCGGCACGTGTGTAAAATTTGCCATCTTTGTCTTTTTCTACACCCGCACCACCAATTACAACGATTGAGCGATTATTCATAGGATTACCTTTGTATCATGTTCTTGGTGCATTCTTTGCTGATGAAATGAGAAATAGCGTGATTTTGAGAATGCTTTTTTCGCTCTTTATTCTCTAAGAGGATTGTATCATGTGGTAAGCTATTTCCTTTTTTATTTGTTGTTTTAAACTTACAAGTGTACCGAGACTCACCCAAATAATATTATGAGTATGAACTGTGTGAGCTAATGAATGAATCCAAAATGCGAGGAGTGCTGCACTTAGCCCTGCAATTAAGAGTCTATCTTTAGAGTAAATTGTTTTAGGGAGGAACAATAAAAGGCTTTGTATTGGTAGGTACAAGAATAGTATTAGGAATAGTAATGCCGCTATAAAGCTTCCTTCTAGCATGAATGTAATTGTAGAGTTATGTGCATTTACGCTTTTTGAAAAATGATATGGAGAATCGACTGTTAGCCATACGTTACGGATGTTATTGATTCCGACACCTGTGGGATAGCGGATCATTAGATAGGTTGAATGCTGCCACATCTCGACGCGTCTGCCCTGCGACTCTTCCGTACCTAGGGATTGGGCGCGTGATTGAAACAAATACCAAATGCGTATAGATGAGGATTGGGATGTATAAATTCCGGTAGCTAAACCAGCTAAGGCAACAAAGATTACCATACTTATTAAAGCATATCTTTGCCTTGGCGTAAGATATTTTCGAATCTGCCATAGAAATAGTCCCGATGTTAATGTAACCCCTACCCATGCACTGCGAGAAAATGATAAGAGTAGAGTTGTAAACAGAGCTATGAAGGCCAGTATGAAATAAAATCTGCGATTTGTGTTTGTGTTAGCTAGATACAAGGCTATAACTAATGGAATCCCTATAGTTGGTAAGGTCGCAAAATTATTAGGATTTGTGTGGAGACCTAATAGCCGAGCACTGTTTTGGACGACAGAAGACACATCTGCCTCTAGGTCAAGTTCGGATAATAGTGCGCTTCTTGTAATGTCTGTACCAAAAAAATAAGTTGATAAAGAGGTGATTGACTGTATAAACAAGGCAAATGTCACAAAACCTACAAGCCAGTAAATATGACTTTTTGACTGAATCGAAATCCGAGTAATAAAGTACAATAAAATTGTAGCATTTAGACCTAAACTGCTTGTGCTTAATAGATTAAATGATACACCATACAGTAATGAGGCAAATAGACTTGCTAATACCATGATATATAACAAGACTAAAACCACCGAATCTGTTGTTGTCCAATGAAATTTAATTCTCCGTTTGTGCTTGCCAAAGAATAAAACGAGAATATACAGCAAAAGTCCAAAAGTTGCATAGCCTAGATTTACAGGTAGTATCGGTGGTCTTGATAGGATCCCAAACATGGGAACTGAAGCTGCTAAGGCAACCCAAAGCAAAGGATGAAAAAGTGATATATTTTTAATGTTTTGGGTTGCTCTAATTTGTTCTGTTGTTTGGGGAGAATCAATTGTTATTTTCATGTTTCATAAATTCCAATTGTAATTGCTTTGCTGCGTTTGTTATTGTCGGGTCATCTAACGACATGATATGTAATAATTCTAGGTTGGCACTTTCAATATTACCACTTCCAAAATGGACATGTAGTAATTCTAAACGAGCATTAGGATAGTTCGTAGATTCTTTTGAGATCATTTCTAAGTGAACTCTTGCATTTTCGTAATTACCCATACCACGCCATGCACGACCTGTTTCATAATTTATACGATTATATGGTTCTTCGGAATATGATTGACCTTTTTCTAGAACTTCTAGCGCTTTTTCATACTCTTGATTGCTAATCAATACGCGAGCAAAGATAAGATGACTGAGTAGGCTTGGTTGCACAGCAACATAATTTTCTGCATATATATATTCTCGTTGATTATTTTCATGAATTCCGTCACGAAATACTAGGTAACCTGCGTAGTAACTCTCTCCTTTTTTATAAATAATGCGATTGTCTACTTGCTCAGAAAGTTCGAGGTAAAGCTTAACATTATCAATATCGCTCTGTGTTCTAGAAGAGCGAAAATAAATTGAACTCGCTTTGTTTGCGAATGCGATGTCGCTATTTGCTACAGTTTTCCACTTCTGAAGGGCATCTGCTACTTGGCCATTATAATATAGCGAATGCCCCCAATACCATCGATTGAACTGATCCATTTGATCTGGAAGCAGATTTGATAGATCGGGTGAGGTTTCCAAGCATATGAGTTGTTGTCTCAGCTGTAGCTGTGTTTTTGCTGGTACAAATGATGATGGACAATTTACATATTGTTTATACTCTTGGTATGTAACAACCCCATCAAATGGTGTATTTGATAGGCGTTGTAGAACTGCTAATGATATCCGATTTTTGACAACTGTAGGGTAAAATGTGAATATAATTAAACAAGCCGTGAAGAATGTTAGCGAATATAGCTTTATAGATACTTGATGTGTCATTCTGCTTTAAACAGCTTTTGATACTTAAATTAGCTTTAAAGAGTACTGTGTTACCTACATGAGTTGGTGCGGTTTGAAGTAGAATGCGGTGTCACTTACACCTGAACTATTCCAAATATATCGCCATGAGGCAATCTGCTCGTAAACAGCTTCCCAAATAGGGCCATTTGGACCATCTGTTATGCTTCTTGATGTTGGTGCTTGCGAATTGGATGGTAAGTACCGATTGACATTATCAATAATAATAAGGCCTCCCGGGCGTATTTTGTTGATTACCTGTAAGGTGCAATAGTCTCGATATACACCATCTACTAAGCAGAAATCTAGGCTTCCATCTTCGAACTCTTCGATGACCTTGACATATGCTGCCTGATTTGCTTTATCTTCTGGAACATCTTTCGCCCGAAACCGATAATCGACATTGTTTATGTCTTTTTGACCTAGCTTTAGTTTTATATTGGTCGCCCATTCCTCATGGTGCTCCACACTCGTTAATTTTGCTACCCGGCTTGCTAGCCATAATGTGCTTCGGCCGCTACCGAACTCTAGGCCAGCATCTGTTTCTTTAAGATATGTGCTAAGTATTTCATTGGCGACCGGTGTTAACCACGGTAAGTGAGGATGGTTTTTTTCATAATAATAAAACGAGATGCGATCTCTAATGTATTGGGGTGTCCAGTGACTGAATGTTCTTGGCATTTTTTCTCCTAACCGACTTCTAAAATAGTAAACTGCCTCGGTTTATTTAAATCTTTATTTGATTCCTCATGAGATATGCTTCAATTATTGAAGTTTCTCGTTATCTACATATGATAGAGATCGACATAATGAAAATAATTAATGGGGCATTGTAAAAAGCGAGTCAACCTTTTCTGTTTTCTAGTGAAACGATTTAACTAACTGCGTACTCTGGTGTATTCGCTTGGTACCATTCAATCGTTTGCTTTAACCCATCTTCAAATGTAACTTGTGATGTAAAACCAAACGATTCTTCTGCTCGTGACACATCTAACTTACGACGAGGTTGTCCATTCGGCCGGTCTATATCCCAGCGCAATTCTCCTTCAAACCCTGTTAAACGGGCGATCGTTTCTAGCAAATCCTTAATACTGATTTCAAATGCGCTACCCAAGTTGACAGGTTCGCTATCATTGTAGCGTTCGGCCGCCAACAAAATCCCTTCGGCCGCATCTTCCACATATAGAAACTCGCGAGTTGGCGAACCATCACCCCAGGCTACCATGTGATCATCGCCACGCTCCTTTGCCTCCAAACATTTGCGAATGAGGGCCGGAATAACATGAGATGTTTCCAAGTCGAAATTGTCACGTGGGCCATATAAATTGACCGGTAAGAGGTAAATTGAATTGTACTCATATTGTGAGCGATACACTTGTGATTGGACCAACATCATTTTCTTTGCCAGTCCATAAGGGGCATTTGTTTCTTCTGGATAGCCTGCCCACAAATCGTCTTCTTTGAATGGGATGGGCGCAAATTTCGGATAGGCACAAATCGTACCGATCGCTACGAATTTAGGGACCTTTACTTTATATGCTTCATGCATCAGTTGAACACCCATCATGAGGTTTTCATAGAAGTAATCGGCTTGATGGGTCAGGTTGGCACCGATGCCTCCAACACTTGCAGCTAGGTGAATAATGACATCGACAGGACAGCCGTTTTTATCAGTTGTATCACTCAGCAATTGGCGAATTGCTTCAACTTGGACCAAATCATATTGTGCTTTGCGGGGAATTATAATCTCAGCCGCGCCACGGTCACGTAACTTGTCAACCACAAATGAACCCAGAAATCCAGCTCCACCAGTAACAATGACCCGTTTGTTTTGCCAATATGTTTGGCTATCTGGCCAATTTATTTTATTAGACATGGTAAATACCTCTCTTTTCTATGTCAGACAAACAACCAAGATTGCGATTGTTAGCTTGTACAAAGCTGTTCTGGTGCTTGTGTGTTATTCGTTAGCTTGTTTTAGATTTATGATCTATTTTATTATGCTTAAATTCAGGGACCAACTTTTGCAAAGTTTCAAACAAGCGATCAGTTTGGTGTAAATGGGCAAAATCGATCAAATCATCTACCCATTCATCCGCTTCACTTGGTACCAGATCGCTGGCATTTGCCGCTAGAAATATTTTGTTATGCTGTGTACGTTTATAGTCTTCACCTGTAATGAACAATTCTTCATAGAGCTTTTCCCCTGGGCGCATACCAATGAACTCAATTTCAATGTCGCGACCAAGTTCCAAGCCTGATAGGCGGATCAAATCACGTGCCAGATCGACAATTTTAACCGGTTGACCCATATCAAGCACAAATACTTCGCCACCTGTGCCTAGAACGGCCGCTTGCAAGACCAATTGTACCGCTTCTGGGATCGTCATGAAATAGCGAGTCATTTCTGGATCGGTAACAGTGACTGGCCCTCCCTTAGCGATCTGTTTTTTGAATGTGAGTACCACACTTCCACGACTCCCCAATACGTTGCCGAAACGGACCGCGACATAGTTTTTGCCGCTTTGATGTGCCGCTTGGTGGACAAGGAGTTCGGCCGTTCGTTTACTGGCTCCCATAATATTGGTGGGGTTAACCGCTTTATCTGTAGAGATCATGACGAAATGATCGACGTTAATGTGTTGCGCGGCTTTTAGCAAGTTGCGCGTACCAAACACATTATTGGTAATCGCTTCGACCGGATTCATTTCCATTAGAGGGACATGCTTATGCGCGGCCGCATGGAAAACGATTTCCGGTTTATATGTTTCAAATATCCAGCGCACACGCTCTGGAAACCGAATGTCCGCAATGACGGCCGTTAACTCTGTTTTTGTTTTTAACGCACGAAGTTCGTTGTGAGTTCCAAAGATCGAGTTTTCGCCATGACCGACTAAAATCATTTCGGCCGGTCGGCAACGAATCACTTGGCGACATAGCTCACTACCGATAGAGCCACCACTCCCCGTAATGAGGACCCGTTTCCCTTTGACCAATGAGGTGACGGCCGTGCGGTCAATATCAATCGGCCGTCGACGTAACAGATCTTCAATCGCTACATCTCGAATTTGTTTCACTAAACCACTATCCGCGAGAAGCTCTTGCAACGATGGAACGATTTTAGATTCTAAGTTTGCTTCTTCCGATAAGCGTACTAGCTCTCGAATGACACGACCTTCAACACTCGGCATGGCAATGATCAGGAGCTCAACCCCTTTTTGGGATTTAAGAGTACTAATTAGATTCCGGCCCCCTAAAACCGGTACACCATGGATATGCATACCATGTTTCGCTGGATCATCGTCTAAGAAGGCTTTTACATCCCAGCGATTTTTTCCATCCCGTTGCACCTCACGTAATAACAGCTCGCCAGAGTCCCCAGCTCCCATAATAGCGACCCGTAGCACTTGGTTTTGTTGCTGTGTTTTTCGCAAGTAGGAGTGAAAAAAGCGTAGACTTATGCGGGATAACGACATGCCACTTAGCGCAAGCATAAAGAATATAAACGGAATAGATCGAGGAAATACGATTTGATCAAGTTTGCCCACCCAAATTGTGGTGATTGTTAAAATACTTGTGATAAACGTTGCGCCCAGTAAGCTAAGAACGAGTGAGGATAGATCGCTTAATGATGCGTAGCGCCAATATCGGACATACAGACCGGAAATGTAAAAAACAGTGGGGATGGCAATTAATGCACAGCCTAAGAAGATAATTAAGCTGGGAAGATGTTCCGGCCGTTGCTGAATTGTCTCAAAGCGCAGTATATAAGAACAAACTGTGGCCAGGATAATAAAGATTAGATCCGTAATAAATAAATGTCTGTTGCGTATTCCTTCCGTACGTTGTAATTGGTTCGTTAAAAAACTCATATCAAGATGATACCTCAAGTTCACAGACTGTGTTTTGGGCCTGTTTGTTTTCAAGTATTTGCACGATAAACGATACTAATACCCACTTTTAGATACTTCTAAAAGCATTAGATAATATCAATACCTTCGCCAATGTGGATCGTCTAATTGGATTTGCTCCCCTCCTATGAG
>WTJY01000263.1 GCA_011524645.1 Anaerolineales bacterium
GTCTGTGAGAAGATGGTGGCTGACTGAATCGGCCGCGACAAGTGAGCCTTCGTAAAAGGCGGTTGAGCTAAAGCCCATAATCGTTTCGTGCATGCGGTATTGGGTGGTTAGGCGACGAGAGATTTGCTGATCATCGTAGAGATCGATTAACCGTTCCATGAGGCTGATACCAAGCCCCTCCCGCTGGGCGCGGGTCGAAATGACGGTTGGTGGAAGCTGGCAATGATCCCCCGCAAGGACAACACGCTCGACCCAACGCATCGGAATCCAGGTACTAGGCTCTTCCGCTTGGGCCGCTTCGTCGATGATACCCCACGTAAATGTGCGCTCTTTTAGGCGACGATAACTTAGACCGGTGAGGGTGCTACAGACCACATCGGCTTGGTCGATGATTTGCTCGACCGCTTGGTCTTCGAGCGTGCGGGCTTCGGCGAGGAGCGCTTTGGCTTCTTGGCGATAGGCCCGTTTTTCCCCAGGGGCCGGTTTGGCACGGGTATAGCGATCGACTTTGTGGAATAGTTCGCGCGCTTGCTGGGTGTATTTGGCGGCGAGCTTGATGTTGGGATGATTGGCGACTTTGCCATTTAGGGTGTGGGGCCAGAGTAGTTCTGGGACACGGATCGGGTTGCCTAAGCGGACGACGTTGACACCGTGGTGGGCGAGCCGTTCGAGCAAGTTATCGACGGCCGCGTTGCTGGGGGCGGTGGCGAGTACTTTTTCTTGACGATGAACCGCTTGGCGAATGAGTTCGATGACGGCCGTTGTTTTGCCGGTTCCGGGGGGGCCATGAATGATAGAAAAATCTTCTGTTTGGAGTGCATGGGTGACCGCCTCTTGTTGGGACTCGTTGAGAGCGGCATTTAAGAATGTTTTGGGAGCACTTTTTGTGTCGTAACGCACATTGCCTACCTCTAGCATGAGGTCGCGCAGATTGGCGAGACGGCCGTTTTGGGCTTCGGTGGCCCGATCAAGGGCTTCCCGCTGGCGGCGTTGCGCGATTTCATCGTGAGCGAGATCGAGCCGGAAGGTGCCGCCACTATCCCCTGTTTCCGCCCAGCGGGGGATCGCGACTTTGATTTGCTGACGATTGGTGCGACTGATTGTGCCACGCCAAGCGGGTGGCTCCCCTTTTTTTCCTTTTGTTTCATCTGTTTCGGCCGTGAGTAAAATCGGCTGGCCGGGGCCAAGGTTATGCCACGGAAACGGCTGATTCCCTTTTTTGCGCATCGTTAGGATCATCAGCCCACCAATGGTTGAGGATTCATCGGTGATGATTAAGCGGACCAATGAAAGGCCGCTTTTTTCCGCTTTTTCGGCCGAATTTTGCTGTAAACGCGCCAATAACTGCGCTTTTTCCGCTTCCGCTTCTAGTTTGAGCAGGCGGTGTAAATTTTGGAAATGTTTTTGTTGTTTTTGATCCATGATAGAATGATTGTAGCTGTTCGGCCGATTTTTAAGCTTGATCGGGAATGGAGCGATAGGGACAAATGATAGGGATAGGGATGCGCTTCTGGCGAGATAATTTCTCTAGCTTTGTCTTTTATCGTCGTCTAAAGATTTGGCATAAATTTACTGTTTCCGAAATGATCTAAAAAATTTTCCCTTTTCTGTAGCTATTCTTGCTACCTTTTAACTTTTTATGACGATATATACCCGCCCTGTGACCGTTGATAATTGGTTAGAGTCACTTGCTTTACGTGTTAAGCCGGAGCAAGAATCGTTTGTGCCCTCTGTTGCTGTTTCGCTCGCCAAGGCGTATGTGAAACCGGAGGGGATGAATTTTGATCCGATAGCGATTTATGCTTCGGATAGCCATGTGATGGTAGGATTTTACAGTTTTGGCTATAAACCGCACGATACTCGTGTTTGTTATGTGAGTGGATTTTTGATTGACGGCCGTTATCAACATCGACATTATGGCCGTGCGGCGATGCGAAACTACTTGGAAATGGTGCAAGCGCGCTACCCAAATTGTGAAGGGGTCTATTTGACGGTTCATCCTGATAATACGGCCGCTGAATCGTTTTATTCCCATTTCGGCTTTCGCAAGACGGGTCTGGTTATTGATGGGGAAGATGGAATGGCATTGATTCTCTAGCGCAGGAGTAAGAGTAAGAAGAACGTTCTGCGTTTCGAAAATATATCCGCAAGGTGATACGATCGCTTACTCTAAACGAAGCGTCTCTTTCTCTTTCTCTCTTTCTGTTTTTTGAACTATGAACCATATTATTGTTGATTTGGAAGCGACTTGCTGGAAATCTTGGAAGTTGCGCAATGCGATGGAAATTATTGAAATCGGTGCGGTGAAGTTGTCGGCCGATTTAGAGGAGTTGGCGATGTTTGGCCGGTTTGTTAAGCCGGTGATTCACCCTCAATTGAGCTCTTTTTGTACCAAACTGACGTCGATTACCCAAGAAGAGGTTGATAAGGCGGCCGGTTTTTCCGCTGTGTTTAGCGAGTTTATGGCATGGGTCGGTCCGGAGCCTTACTATTGGTATTCGTGGGGGGATTTCGATTGTAAGCAGTTTGGCAAAGATTTGGCTTACCATCAGTTAGCTTGGCCGGAGCGAGAGACACACTATACCAATCTGAAATATCTGTTTGCTGATCAGCGGGATTTGCCGAAGCCTGTGGGGATGATGAAAGCGTTGCGTATGCTCGAAATAGAATTTAGCGGTCGGCATCACCGAGGGATCGATGATGCCAAGCACATCGCTCAAATCGCCAAAATTGTGTTAAAGGGGAAAGGATAAAGGCAAAATGAATTGACTTCTTTTTTGCCTTTTGCCTTTTCACTTTTTCCTTTAGATCAACCCTTCTTGGCGGAGGAGGGCGGCCGGTTCCGGTTTGCGGCCACGGAAGTCGATGAAGACGTCCATGGGGTGCTTGCTGCCGCCAAGGGCGAGGACCGTGTCGCGGAAGCGACGGCCGAGCTTTTGGACTTCGGTGACATTATCTAGGCCGATTTCGGTGAACGCGGCAAAAGCGTCTGCACTGAGGACTTCGGCCCATTTATAGCTGTAATAACCGGCCGCGTAAGCGCCACCACTAAAGATATGACCGAATCCACAGAAGAAGCGATCTTCGGGAACAAGGGGGAGAGGGAGTGTTTCTGTGGCGACTTGCTGTTGGATTTCTAGGGCGGTGTTTTCGCTGATCTCTTCCACTTTGTGTAGTGTGATGTCGAATATGCCGAAATTGACTTGTCGGAGCATCATATAACCAGCTTGGTAGGTGCGGCTACCGATGATTTTATTGACCAATTCTTCGGGAAGCGGGTCGCCGGTTTCATAGTGGCGGGCCATGCTTTCGAGGGTTGGCCGATGGTAGCACCAGTTTTCCATAAATTGGCTGGCGAGTTCGATCGCGTCCCATTCAATGCCACGCAAGCCGGAGACGAGCCCGCTATCGATTGTGGTCAAGACGTTTTGCAACTGATGGCCAAACTCATGGTACATTGTCAGAACTTCTTGGAAGGTCATGAGAGAGGGTTTGCCATCAACTGGGGGAGATTGGTTACAGCACATATACCCGGCCGGTATGCGAACCTCTTTGCCGCTTTCCGCCATTAATTTGCTGCGTTGCACGAGAACATCGGCCCAAGCACCCCCCCGTTTTTCTGATGGGCGGCTATAAGGGTCGAGGTAGAAATCGGCGATATGGGTCCCATCTTGGTCCAGCACGTTGAAATATTGGACATCGGGGTGCCAGACAGGAACTTGCCCATCTGCTTGTTTGATGACGATGCCAAAGATACGGCCGACAAGTTCATACATCCCTTCCAAGACTCGAGGTAGAGGGAAATAAGGGCGCAATTCTTCGTCATTGAGTGCGTACTTTTGGGTCCGTAGTTTTTCAGACCAGTAGTAATAATCCCAGAACTGTAAATCGGCCGCTTCTGGCGCACCAGATTCGCGAGCGAGGGTGCGTAACGCCTCAATGTCGTCGGCACCCGCTTGACGAGCCGCTTGGCGTAAATCAAGCAAGAGGGTTTCGACCGCTTCGACTGTGCCTGCCATTTTTCCGGCCAAGCTCATTTGAGCATAATTTTCGAAGCCGAGCAGCTTGGCTTGCTCTTGACGGAGGGGCATGATTTGATTGACGATCGGTTTGTTGTCTACATCTCCTGCGGAAGCGCGAGTGGTATAGGCACGATAGACCTCTTCACGTAGTTCGCGACGATCGCTGTATTTTTGGATAGCCAGATAGCTGGGGCTGTCAAGTGTGATCGCCCACGGGCCATCTTCTGCGGTGGCGTTTTCATGACCTTGTTGACGGGCGTTTTCGGCCGCCATTGCGAGAAACGACGGGGGAAGCCCTGCAACTTCGTCCGTTGTGGTTAGGGTATGGCGATAAGCTTTGGTCGCATCTAATAGATTGTTGCTGTATTGGGTGCTAAGCTCCGCCAGTTTGCGACTGTTTTCATTGAATTTGTCACGATCTGCGCCGCTTAAGCCGATTCCAGACATGTGCGCCGCGCGGAGCGACGCTTCTAGGATACGGGTTTGGGTTTCATCTAATTGATCCCCTTCATTTGCTTGAATCGCGAGCATGCTGTCATAGATCGCTTGGCTTTGACCGCTTCGATTGATAAAGGCGATAATTTGTGGCTGGGCTTGGGTATAGGCATCTCTTAATTCGGGTGAATTGCGAACACCATTTAGATGAGAGATCACCCCCCAGAAACGGCCGATGTCATCTTGAATTTTTTCGATACGGGGGAATAGGCCAAGCCAAGTGCTGGGTGGATCTTGTTCTAAGTCGGATAGTGCTTTTTCCGCTTCGGCAAGGGCTGATTCGATGGCGGGGACGACATGTTCAGCTTTGATGTCGGTGTAGACAGGGCGTTCTGTCCAATTTAAGATCGGATTATCTGCTAAAGATTGTGACATTTTTATCTCTTTATTTGTAACTATTCAGTAGCTTTCTTGGCTCCCCTCTCCCAACGGGAGAGGGGGTGGGGGAGAGGGGAAATTTATTTAGACTGTTGCTGAATAACTACCTTGATTTTATGATTCTTCTATTGTAATTGCTTGGCAATCGATCAGTTTGCTAGAGAATTTGAGCCTGTCAGGGGGGCGAGGTGTTGAGGGAGTGTTTTCGGCTGATTTCGGTTGCTTGTTATGGGAGATGCCCATCTACTAAACAATTACATTCTAACTGCAAAAATAGCTGGAGCTTGTTTTGGAATTTTTCTAGCCCTGTCGGATTTGGTGGGAGTTGATCAATTAACGATTGTCATTCCCACGAAGGTGGGAATCCAACTCTGTTTGAGCGGTGGATCCCCGCCTACGCGGGGATGACACCCCTGTAAATCGACTATTTTTGAACGATTTACACTTATCCCACCAAATTCGGCAGTATCAGGAATTTTTCGTGAATTGCTCCTTATAAAGATAATGCTATTAGCCACTTATTTTAACGCAAAATGATAGATTGAGCATAATTTTTGAATGGTGTTAATGGTTTGCGGTTGTAAGTTTTGGGGAAATGGGGCTAATGCGTAGGGAATCTCTCGGTTTTGGCGTTGTGGCGGTCGTCTTCGAGCCGTTTGACCTTGTTGGCGAGGGTGAGAACTTCTGGGTGGCGTAAATTGTCACCGCTAAGTTCTTTGCCACCCATGCGTGCTGTGGGACTTGATAGACAAGCAAATGGTGATTGGGTTCGCTCGAAGTAGCGGTACGAGTGGTCACGAGGGTGATCCAAACGACGGTAAACAATAAGCATGCGTTATTATCGTGCCCGTACGGGGATGGGGGATTATTGGTTGTCTGGTGAGGTTGGGCCGAGGTGGGAGCGGTTGAGTTCGTAGCGGCTTTTGAGTTGGTAATATTTTAGAATGCGGCTGACATGTTGTTTGACGGTGTGGGGGGTGATGAAGAGTTGGGCGGCGATTTCACGGTTAGACATGCCTTGGACCACCAGTTCAAGGACTTGTTGTTGGCGAAAGGTTAGGACAAGTGGTTCGATTTGAGAGTCGGCCGTTTCATTGTTTTCATCGGCCGGTTCCGCTTTTTCTGGCGTAGATTTGATTTTGATAGGGGATTCATTGACAACGCTTTTGAGTAAACGCGCGGCGAGTTCGATGGGCAGGGCGTTTTCACCGAGCATGGCATCGCGAAGCATTTGGAAAAATTCTTGACTGCGGACACTTTTAAGGAGATAGCCTGAGGCTCCGATTTGGAGAGCGGTGAATAGCTTTTCTTCATCGGCCGCGACAGTGAGCATGACGATTTTGATATGGGGGAATTTTTCTTTGATTTGTTTGGTCGCTTCAAGTCCATCACAGACCGGCATATCAACATCCATTAAAATCAGGTCCGGTTGTAGCTCGGCCGCCATTTCTTGGGCGACGAGACCGTTTTCCGCCATGCCGACAATTTGTACGCCACGGGTGCGCAAGAGATTGGCGATCCCTTCAGCGTAGAGACGATGGTCATCGACGAGTAAGATGCGTAAACCGGCTACGGCACTTTCTGGATCGGTTTCTAGTTGTTTGGGGATCTGTACAATGATTTGGGTGCCTTGGTCTGGGGCGGAGCGGATTTCTAAACGGCCGCCAAAGCTTTCGGCCCGTTCCTCCATGATGGTTAAACCGAAATGAGCGGTCGCGTTACCTTCTTCTCCCAGTGGGTTGCGTTTTTGCTGAGCCTTGTCGGCTACTGTAAATCCTTGGCCCTCATCCGAAATGACCAACTGGACCATTTCGTCTAGCTCTGTGAAGAGGACGAATGCGTGATCGACTTGGGCATGTTTGCGGGTGTTGGTCAGGCTTTCTTGAATGATGCGGAGGAGTTGGGTTTCTGTGTCATGTGGGAAAGGGCTTTCTGACCAATTCGGCGGAATACTGAGCTGAACATCGAGATCGTAAAGTTCTTTGATATGTTTGAGATAGCTTTTGAGTTGATCGACAAAAGTTTCAGGAGCATCTTCTTTTTCTTCGCGAATGCCCAAAATGTATTGACGAATATCGGTATGGGCATCTTGAGCGACGCGCATGAGTTGCTGTAAAGTGACTTCGACCTGTTGATTTTCGTTTTGACGGAGCCGATTGAGGGCGGTTTGGGTTTGTACATTGACATAGCCGATAACTTGACCGATATCGTCATGGAGCTCACGGCCGATTCGCTGTCTTTCTTCTAAAACGGCCAAGCGTCGTTTTTGTTCTTCGTTGTTACGAATGACAGCGGTTTGTCGGGCGACTTCTGTTTCTAGCTCACGATTGCGCCGTTCGGTGTTGTATAGACGCCATTGAACCGCGATGCCGGTGAAGGCGAGAAAGGCGAACACCATTGCGGTACGAAACCACCATGTTTCCCACCATGGGGGAGAGACGATGATTTCGAGCGAGGTGGCGGTTTCGCTCCATACGCCGTCCGCATTGCTTCCCTGAACTTCAAATGTATAGGTGCCACCGCGTAGATCGGTGTAGGTGGCGTAGCGGC
Organism: Anaerolineales bacterium; assembly: GCA_011524645.1. GTDB lineage: Bacteria > Chloroflexota > Anaerolineae > Promineifilales > Promineifilaceae > WTJY01. The sequence goes on from WTJY01000263.1 coordinate 7,446, forward strand.
GATCGCTACCGACTTCATACCAATCGTTTTCTAGACCGGCTAGGCGATAGCGATAGCGGTTATTTTCCGGTGTACCGAAGCTGAGGGATGAAAACTCAAAAGAAATGAGGTCTTCGGTGTGGTCTAGCTGGATTGAAGGGGCGAACTCGATCGCTTGGGATAAGAGTGGGGCACCGGTAAAGATGGACCATGTGTCGGCGGTGACCGGCTCATTGAAGAGGCGTAATTCTGTGAGAAAGACGGTGGGCGGGGCTGAATCGGCCGTGATGTCACGAGGATCAAAGGTAATTAGGCCATCTGATGTGCCGAAGTAGAGACGGCCGTCTGTGGTTTGCCATGAGGCTTTTGGGGCAAAGCTGGCACTAAGCAGGCCGTCTTGCGCATAGTGAGGGGTAAATGTGCTTGTTTCAGGATCGATTTCGATTAGACCGTTGTGGGTGCTGACCCATAAACGGCCGAAGCTGTCTTCTTCGATGCGGTAAGAAATAAGGGTTGGATAGCGATTTTCACGGTTAAAGGTTTGTGATCGTGAGCGGTCTATATCGTAGCGGATCAGCTCACGAATGGTGGTGAGCCAGATGGTATTGCCATCGGCCGTTTCGTGAATATCGGTGACAAAGTCTGGGTTTTGCTCGATTTTGATCGTTTTAAGCAACTCGCCGTTAACAAGATCGATTTGTTCGAGCGATCCGTCGCGACGGCCGATCCATAATTGCCCGTCATTGACGATTAATGTGGCGACCCCATCTCCTTGATTAATGCCAAATGGGTCATCGGTACGGCCGTCTACCGGCAGGTCTGGTGGGCCGGGCCAGCCGTAGACGGTTTCGGCACCTGTATCCCCATCGATGTGGCGTAAGCTGTTGCGGAAAATCGTTAGCCATAGATCGCCATCGGCCGTTTCGGTCATGCCGTTGATAGCGGCATTGGGGGGGAGGTTGTTGGGGGGTGTTAAAGGGATAGGGGTAAAAACGGCCGTTGCTGGATCAAAGTAGAAAAGTGTATTTTGCTGAGTGCCTACCCATACGCCACCTTTTTGGCTGGCTTCTAAATAGGTGATTTCAGAGATGGTTTCGTCTGAATTTGTAGGTAATGGGTGGGCTGTGAACCGCTTGTCTTCGAGCTGTACAAGCTGGTTTTCTATGCTGAGCCAGACTGTATCGGTATCGGTTTGGCCGGTTACGGCGCTGATTGATCCTTCTGGCAAGGTGGATAAGTTGCTGGAGATACGGGTGGTGTAATTGTCGAAACGAAGGTGGCGACGTGGCAAAAGGCTGATGCCTCGTGAGGTGCCGAGCCAGATATTGTCTTCGCGATCCGCAAAAACGTGACGGATGTTTGTGTCGGCTAGGCCGGGAGTGAGATTGGGGTCGTCAGGGGTGACTTGCTGGACAGCGGCGGTGATCGGGTCAAACGTATAGAGTCCATCGGCTGTTCCCAGCCAGAAAATGGCTGTACTGTCTTGGGCGATGCCCTGAATTGTGGGGAGATTGGTAGGAACTTCGATGACGGTATCTGATGGTTGATCGTAGCGATAGAATTTTTCAGCGAAACTGAACCAGATGTCTCCGTTTTGATCTTGGATGGCGACCGGCCGGATGTCGGGTGAGGCGTTTTCGAGTGTAATTTGGGGAATAAATGTGTCGGTTTCTGGCAACCAGCGGGTGACACCGCCGACCGCAAATATCCAGATGGAGCCGTCATCGGCCGTTAAGAGTTCAAAGATCGGTGCGTCACCGGCATAGAGATCGGGAGCGATGACTTCCCCTTGCTCTGTTTCGGCATCGAAGAAAGCTAGGCCGGTTCGTGAGGTGCTACCCCACCAATGATTCCCTTGTTGGTCTACAGTTAAGGCAAGGACATCTAAGCGTAGCCCCAGCGGTCCGGGAGGGGGTGAATCTGTTTCTGTTTGATCGGGGCGGGTTAGTTCGAACCGATTGGTGTCTGGGTAAGGGGCGAAGGTTTGGGTGGTTGGGGCAAAGCTGTTGGTGCCGCCTGCACGTGTGCCGAACCAAAGCTGTCCTGTGTCGTCTACGTGTATTTCGTTGACTTCGTTGCTGTTGATCCGGCCGTTTTCCTCTTCGTTGCCTGTTTGATGGGTAACGAATTGATAGCCGTCGAAGCGGGCGGCCCCATCAGGGGTGGCGATCCAGATAAACCCTTGTGGGTCTTGGGTGATGTCACTAATGGTGTTGCTGGGTAGACCGTCATTGATGGTGTAGTGGCGGAAATGATAGATGGGGGAAAGGGGGAGGGGTTCGTTGTTTTCTTGAGCGGAAGCGGCTGTGCTACTGGCCCATAGGGTTGTGAGTGATAGAAGGTAAAGAATTTGAAAGAATGATGTTTTCGAGAAATGCATTTGGTGACTTTTGAGGTTAAGAAGTTCAACTTCTGCCTAACGATTGGCAAAGATTGGTGCGTGAAAGAAGTTGAACTTCATTCTACGGTTGTGATTTTTTATTGCTAATGAGTCCAATTACAAAAATTTTTATAGCTTGTGGGCCATTAATGTCGAAAAACAAATTTGTGGCCGGTGGCCCCACCCGTCGCTATAAAGCTAAGCGAAAGCAAGTTGTTCTACGATTGCTCACCCACCCTAAATCCCTCCCTCAAGGGAGGGACTTTTA
>WTJY01000086.1 GCA_011524645.1 Anaerolineales bacterium
TGAAGCAGTAAAAGAGTACAAAATATCATATTTTGATAAATCTCTTACAACGGATGGACAAAAGTCAAATTGTGTTCAGCCGCAAACGCTTTGGCCGCTTTGCTCGCTTGGTCATAGGTATCACCGACCAGTTCGATTTTGACATTCTGGCTACCATGCTGGGCGACCGCAATTTGCTTCATTTTCGGTGTCGGTCGGGGCATAAAAACGGTAGCGGAACAGCCCAGTCGTTTCGCCGCCAGAGCCACCCCTTGGGCATGGTTTCCGGCCGAGGCACAAACCACACCGTTGGCCCTTTGGGCTTCGGTCAGCGTGGCCATACGGTTATAAGCACCACGCCATTTATAGGAATGAATCGGCGGCTGGTCTTCCCGCTTAACCCAGACGTCAACGGCCGCGCCAATATCAATCTGCTCAAACGGGGTCGGCTCCCTAACCTGATAGACCCGTTGCCGAGCTAAGAGGATTTCGTTAAAAAGTGAGTCTTGCAATGTCTTGTTCATATGGTTGTGCCTAAGTCGTACATACCCACAATAATTTTCGCAACAGAAGTGGATATGCAGGTTTCAAACGGTATCGATTCTAACCCATCATAGACACACGCAAAGTCAAGTGGGGTCCACGAACAAGTTGTCATCAAATTTTTTTTACCCTCCAAGGGGGTTTTGCAGCGGCTTCGCCGCTGCAAAACCCCCTTTAATTGCCCCGATTTTCGTGCCGGAGGCACGAAAATCGGGGCAAATTGGATAACAAAGCATATGCTTGTTCGGAATTTTTAGTTATGTTAACTTTTCTGACAGGTTGTTCATGCACCCGTCAAGTGGCATGACAAAACATAACTTTTCGGTTATCTCGCCCGAAACCAACGCACAAACATCATCATTGACATGATTTCAGTTTAGTGGACAGATTCAAATGCGCGAAAAACAATAGACTTTACTGGAAATAAATTTATGTCAACTATCTAGATCGTGATAGAAGATAGGGATTGGGAAATCGCCTCGGCAAAGGCTCCTCCCTATCCCTATCTTTGGTCTCTATCGCTTTATTTCCGATAAAGCTTAATCTAGACAATAGCTGCCTGAGAAGACATATGTGAATCACCTTCCCAAGCAGCCGATCTTATTTACTCCACCGTAAACTGCCCCATCATGCCGTACTCTTCATGCTCAAACATATGGCAATGGTACATATATGGAAATTCTTCGGTCGCTTCATAATCGAAACGCACCAGAATTTCAGTCACTTCATCCCAAACCACCACGGTATCCTTCCAGCCTCGATCCGCTTCAGATACCGGCTCACCATTGAGGGTGATAATCTGGAATGATGCACCATGAATATGAAACGGGTGAGGCATTCGTTCACCGGTGATTTGCCAAAGCTCTACTTCACCCTTATTGATCCGATCATTGATCAAACCCATATCCATCGGTTGTCCATTGATCCCAAACAGGCTCATATGTCCGGCCGTCTCTCCACCATGCCCCTCATGTCCCTCATGATCTAACGCTTGGTCATTGTTGCCATTGACTTCCATGCTCAGCACGATATTTCTCGTCTGCGTCGCCTCTGATCGATCAAAATAAGCGATGTCATTTAGGTTTTCTGGCAGCGTCCCAGAAGCGGGTATCGTCTCGTTGACTCGGAGTTCGACAACATTTACCCTCGGCAAGTTCTGATTCCAGCTGGCCCCATCTTCAGGGTCGGCCGATAACAAGTCAGCCCACAGGGTCATATTCGCGCCGGCCGATAAATCGATCATAATCTCATTTCGCTCTCCAGGAGCCATATCGAGCGTGGTCAGTTCAACCGGCCGGTTCAAAAAGCCCCCTTCAGTAGCGATCTTAAAAAACGGCACATCGTCACCAAAATGGAACCGATAAAAACGGGCATTCGACCCATTCACCAGTCGCAACCGCACCCATCCCTGAGGAACCTCGTGGTACGCATCGACCGTCCCGTTGACGATCAGCGTATCTTCGCGCAACCCGTTCATGATTTGGTCCATCGTCACCGCATACTCGTTCATTTTACCGTCGGTAAAAGACCGATCTTGCACAACAAGCGGAATATCATTCACCCCATATGTTTTCGGCAAATCCAGAGCCTGCGAGTTTGCATCTTCAATAAAATAAAGCCCTGCTAAACCGGCATGAACATGGTGCGCCGTCTTGCCCATATAATGCGGGTGATACCAGCTGACCCCCGCTTCTTGTCTGACCGGTATCGTAATTTGCCAGCTCTCTCCGTCTTGAATCACAGCCTGTGGCCCCCCATCGATTTCGCCCGGCACATGCAAACCATGCCCGTGAACGGTCGTCGGCTCTCCGATATTGTTGGTAAAGGTAATGGTCGTATCGGTATCATCATACAATCGTATCGTCGGACCCAAATAATCCCCATTAAACCCCATCGTCTCGCTGGCTACCCCCGGGTAGAACTCATGATCCCCTTTCTGTAAGACCAATTCTATATCTGACATCGTCCGGCTATCTAACAATGCGGGAACCTGTAATCGATTTTGCGCCGGCCGGTTCTGCTCAACCTGTGAAGCGTTTCCACCCTGATCGTTATCCCCCCCACACGCAGCGAGGATGATCGAAAAGATCATTAAAACAAAGATATTTCGTTGCATATTGTTCCTTAAAAAACCTTTTTACAATTTGACAGCTTTTGCATGTGTAAGAGGTCAATCGATTTGCGTATCTACAAAACGAGACTGAATAGGTCGCCATTTTGTCGCCACATCAAGACCTAAACCCTGCCTATGAGCCAAGACATAGCTCTCTGAGTTACTACACGCATTTTATCGGATCAATATGAAGAAAGTATCAAGGATCAATTCAAGGATTTAAAAGAACCGGCCGATTTTGCCAGATGATGCGATTAATCGGCCGGAAAAACCCTGTTTTCATAAGATCGAGAAACAATCAGTAAAACAAGGCCGATCACGGCCGGTAAATACTCTAAATCCGTTGAGCAAAGAAACATCGCATAGGCTCCCCATTCAAGCGTACGAGATCGCTTATTCCACCGTAAACTGCCCCATCATACCCGAATCTTCATGCTCGAAAATATGGCAATGGAACATATAAGGAAAGGCATCAGTCGCCACATAGTCAAACCGTAAAATAATCTCAGTCGTCCCTTCACCGACCACAACGGTATCTTTCCACCCCCGGTCCGCCTCGGCCGGTGGTTCCCCATTGTGGGTCAAAATTTGAAACGACACCCCATGCATGTGAAAGGGATGCAACATCTGGTCACCAGTAATTTGCCAGATTTCTATCTCTCCTTTCTTCACCCGCTCATTAACGACCATCATATTCATCGAGCTACCATTAATCGAGAACAAATCTCCATTATTCGCATTGCCCGCATCATCATCACCACCATCCATATCTAACGAAAAAGTTCTGAATTGGGTCGCCTCAGATCGATCAAAATAAGCGATATCGTTAAGAACATCGGGCAACGTTCCAGAAGGTTGCAAGGATTCATCAACCCGGAACTCCAGCGCTGTGACTTGTGGTGTCGCGGCAAACGGATTCAACCCGCCCCCCACTTCCCCATCTTCATTCAGAAAGTCAGCCATTAGGGTCGCACCTGTGCTATTCGACAAATCGATCATAATTTCATTCCGCTCACCGGGAGCCATATCGATAGCGGTCATCTCAACCGGCCGATTAAGGAAGCCCCCTTCTGTGGCGATCTTGAAAAACGGTTCGTTATTGGCAAATGAAAAGCGGTAGAAACGGGCGTTCGATCCATTAACAAACCGCAAGCGCACCCATCCTTGCGGAACCACATGATACGCATCGACCGTCCCATTCACGACGAGCGTATCTTCACGCAGGCCGTCCTCTAATTGTTCGGCCGTCACCGCATAAACATTCATCGCCCCATCTGTAAATGAACGATCTTGCACAATCAAAGGAATATCATTCACACCATACGCCTTGGGCAAATCTAGGCTCTGGGAATTTTCATCCTCGATAAAATAAAGCCCTGCTAGACCGGCATGTACTTGGTGGGCTGTCGTGCCCATCAAGTGAGGATGATACCAACTCACCCCCGCTTCTTGCCGTACCGGAATCGTAATTTGCCAGCTCTCACCCTGCTCAATCACCCCTTGCGGCCCGCCATCAATCTCACCACGCACATGAAGCCCGTGCCCATGAACAGAGGTCGGCTCCCCGATATCATTCACAAAGGTAATTGTCGCATCAAAGTCCCGATACAGTCGGATCGTTGGGCCCAGATAATCCCCATTGAACCCTTTCGTCTCGCTCTGGACTCCGGCATAAAATTGATGTTGCCCATGCTGCATATTGAGCATAATTTCTGGCGTCTCTCGGCTATCAATCAATTCAGGGATGAGAAGTGGGTTCTGGCCAGCCTGCGGCGTAGCAGGAGCCCCCCCATTAATGCCACAAGCCACAAGTAGCACAGTAGCAAATAGTGAAGAAAAGATAAGTCGTTTCATGGTTTATTCCTTAGAATTACAGTTGACAAGGGTTGGATTATTTTTTTATTTTGCTCTTAATGTCCCAGAAACAATCTGGATTTCCCCCCTCCTAGGAGGAGGGGCTGAGGGAGGTAGATTTTTATATTCCCCCTCTCTCCCATCCGTTCTGCAAAATTTGCAAAACTTTTGGGACAATGTACGTAATTTGAGTGGGTTAGACAGGGGGCATCAACCGGCCGTTCCGGCTGGTTCAAACCATTACCTTGATTGATCATAATGGCGAAAATGCCATGATGGGAAATAAAATTAGTTCTACGATTCCAGACCCCAAGGGTTTCAGTTGAGGTCAAGTTCACATAGTTCCCATTCAAAACCCTTCGGGTCTTGGGTGCGATTAATCATGCAGCTATATGGGCAACCTCACAATAAATGTACTACCTTGATCATAACCGGCCGATTCGGCCGTAATCGTCCCTTGATGGGTCTCGACCAACGCCTTCACAATAGCCAAACCAAGCCCACTCCCACCGGTATGGCGCGAGCGGGACATATCTACTCGATAAAAGCGGTCAAACAAAAACGGAAGCTGGTCCGGTGCGATCCCCTCCCCGTTATCACGAATGATCAGCGCGATCCGCGCCTCTTCTATCGTATAAAAGACAGAAATTTCCCCACCCTCTGGGGTATGGCGAATCGCATTGGCCAATAAATTGCTAAACACTTGGCGCAATCGGCTAGGATCGGCCGGAATCAATGGCAAACCGGTCATCTCCGCTACTTGAAACCGTATCTCTTTTTCTTCTGCCAGAAGCGAAAAATTCGCTACCAATTCCTCCCATAAATCTGCCAAACAGATCATATCAATCTCAAGTGGCAACTTATGCGCTTCCGCTTGGGTCAACATGCGCAAATCTTCGACCAAGCGGATCAAATGGTGGGTTTGCCCATATAAATTAGCCAAACCTTCTTCATCAAAAGGTCAGGGTTCGCCCTCCTAAATCAAGCTGCAACCCACCAACTTTTAGATAATTAATCGGTTCAGCATGTCCCAATTGATGTCGCCGCAACAAAGCCCGCACGCGGGCCACCACCTCACGCGGGTTAAACGGTTTGGTCACATAATCATCCGCCCCTAATTCAAGCCCCATAATCTTGTCGCTATCTTCAACTCTGGCGGTCAACATAATGATCGGCGTCATCGCCAATCGTTTATCGTTACGAATCGTACTCGTAATTTCCCACCCGTCCCGATCCGGCAACATGAGATCAAGCAACAATAGATCAGGCCGTTCATGGCGCAGAATCTGCATCGCAGACGTGCCGTTATAAGCGGTTAAGACACGATATCCCGCTTGTTCAAGATAGGCCCGTACGATTTTGGTGATTGATCTGTCGTCGTCTACGACAAGGATTTGTTGGGAACTCATGATCGGTTGATGGAGAAAAACGGCCGTTTTACCAGCCGCCAAAAATAAGCAAGTGACACCCCCATCATAACAGGCGAATCTGAAGAAATTGTCAAGACAACATCGATTGATTCTGAAGGTCATGCGGGTGTAGATGCCACACATGACACCAGTCACTCTCGGCCGTGACCCCAGACACTAGAGCCGATCCCCCTCCTATGGCATCATCTAATCAAGCAAACAAGCTTTTAAGATTAAACAAAACAATACAGGAGACACCATGTACACAACAACGTACACAGCAATTACCTATCTCATCTACACCGTACTCAGTATCGGTTTAACCATTTGGGTGGCACGTATCCTATTCCAAAGTGGTCAAATCTTTCTCATCGAAGCATTCGATGGCAACAAAGAGATGGCTTCGGCCGTGAACAAACTCTTAGCGGTCGGCTTTTATCTCGTCAATATCGGCTTCGTCGCCTTTTTCTTGCGCTTTGGTGAAAAGCCAACCGATTTGGTAGAAGCGATTGAATACATCAGCATCAAAATGGGAGTCGTTCTCTTCTTTTTAGGGACGGTCCATATCTTCAATGTATTTAACTTCGGCCGGATGCGTAGCAAAGCGAGAAAACGCCAAGCGGAAATAGCTAAATCGATCAATCGAGATCAGCCAACACCACAAGCACGTGAAGAACAGCCGGTAGCAACGGCCGCCTAGGCACCCATTTAGTTAAAACCAGAACGTATCCCCGATAGAAGGAGCCCGCACAGTTCCACCTAAACCGGCCTTGGCCCAAGCCTCCTGCGCATTTTCCGTCCACTGCTCATTGGTCCAACCATACCCCCCTTGATCCGGCCCATCATCTCGCCAGCCATCCGGGTGCCCACTCAAATGAACCAGCAACGTCTCTTTCGGCCGTAACCTCGGCGCAAATTCCAACAGCTCTAAAAACGAAGCATGGCTAATCGGCTTGGTAAACGGATGCCAAAACGAACAATCGACAAATAGGTGATCCGCATCAGCCAATTTCTCGATAGCCGCCTCATGCGCGGCCGTTTGCGGCCGTGTCAACCAATCATTCTGATTATCCAAATCCCACATCAGCACCATTTTCGTCCCCGCAGATTCCAGCACATAACCACAACAACAATAGGCCACCGCTTCACGGCCGGGGGTAAAATCGGCCGTCCAATGGGACAAAGTCACCGGCGTGATCGTTATGTCAGCTATGCTCGCCACAGGTACAGCCTCCAGCACCGTTCCGGGGGGGGCATTCTCATCAGACATACTCATCTCAATAAACTTATCCAATTCAAAGTCATAGTAACGGTGCATCCAAGCGGCCGTTCCTTGGCGACACCACAGCGGCAATTTCGGCGGGAAAGAGCCGGTACGCCGCTTGATATTGAGCGCCCAGCCTCCCAGCAACCGATTTAAACCGGCCGTGTGATCCCGATGCCAGTGGGTGAGAAAAATCTGGTCCAAACGGCCGTTGTTGCCACGTAATTCAGGGTGATCGACCAAACTATCAGCCACCCCCTCCCCCGCATCAAACAAAGTATGGTGGGCCAATTCGTTACCCTCATCAAAACTAAGCAATGACGCAGAAAGGTTCGCCTGTTTAGTAACCTGCGCACAACGGGCACAGTCACAGCCGAACTGTCGTAAAAGCGGGGCATCTACCCCATTTAAAATTAATTTATGTTTCATTTTTTAGCCAAGCTCATATCGGCCGCTTCACCGGCCGTCAGGTCCGGCACAAAGCCCTTGTTAGGCAGCTACTGGTGGATTCGACGAGCGAGCAAATGGTTTAATTGTTTGCAGTTCGCGTTCTTCCGATTTTTGTGCGTAATAGAGATCACAACGCAATTGGAGATTCATCCAGAATCCAGCAGAAATCCCAAAAAACTTGGCCAAACGCAAAGCTGTACTGGGGGTAATCCCTCGTTTTCCATTAATGATCTCGTTTATTCGTTGGTAGGATACATGAATGCTATCTGCTAAATCCCGCTGGGTTAAATTCATTGGGACCAAGAATTCTTCTAATAACATTTCGCCAGGGTGAATTGGGGCTCTGTGGGTTGGAATACGAACCATAATAATATCTCCTATCTTTATCACTAATGATAATCAACAATTTCGACTTGTTGTGGCCCGCCTTCCTGCCAAATAAAACAAATTCGATATTGATCATTAACGCGAATACTGTGCTGACCATTTCTTGTCCCTCTCAAAGCTTCTAAACGATTGCCCGGCGGAATTCGTAAATCCTCAAGTGATTCAACAGAATCCAACTGCTCCAATTTTCGAGCAACTACACGCCAAAGGTTTGTGGGACAAGTTCTCCGAGCGGTTTTAGAGCTAAGACCGTTAAAAATATCTTCGGTTCCCTGATCAAAAAACGATTGTATCATTTAAGCATAATAACACGGATACCATGCTATATCAACAATTCTGCATATTTCTAAATAGGTTATGCTGAGATGATATACTCGCATACTATAGATTAAACATAAGCCACGGCTTGGTAATCTGCGGGTCAAATTATTTGGTAAGTCAGTAGCAATTCTCAATTTAAAATCGATTTTGGCTGTCAAAATCAACGAATTCAACCCCTGAAGACAACATTTAAAGCAACTATGCTATCCACCACTCTTCCCAAAATTAGAATGCGATTGCCCTGACCTCCATATCTCCAAACAAATAGCCCGCACACCTCATCAAACATAAAAACACAATCTGAATTTCATCCAAATCGCTGGCAAGCAAGTTCCAGCTCCGGTACCCTATCTGTATGATGCCAAATAATCTCATAGCCGAACTCATTACCCATATCAATTTAATTCCCGCTGACGAATGGAACACCCTCGTCGGCCGAGACTACCCCTTTCTACATCATGAATTTCTCTGGTCAATGGAAGAAAGCGGTACAGTCGGCGGCCATAGCGGCTGGGAGCCGTGTCACATGCTGGTCCGCGACCGATCACGCGATAACTTGCTGGTCGCTGTGGTCCCCAACTATCTGAAAGACAACTCCTATGGCGAGTTCGTTTTCGATTGGAGCTGGGCCAATGCCTATCACCAAAACGGCTTAAACTACTATCCGAAGCTGATCACCGCAATCCCCTTCACCCCCTGCATGGGGCCGAGAATCTGCGTCCGTTCTGGGGAAGACACGGCCGCCATCACCCGCTTTTGCATCGATCATCTCATCGTTTTCGCCCAGCAACAAAACTGTTCCTCTTGGCATATCCTCTTCCCCCAAACAGAGCTCGTCACCGAGCTAAAAAAACACCCCATGCTCCACCAGCGCTGGGGCTATCAATACCATTGGTACAACCGTGATTACCAAACATTTGATGATTATTTAGGGGCGATGAAAGCGCGCAAGCGAAACAACGTGCGCAAAGAGCGGCGGCGGGTCAGCGATGCGGGCATCACCTTTCGCCATGTCCACGGCCGTGACATCACCCCCACCGAACTCACCGATTTTTACACCTTTTACCATGCGACCTATATGAAACGGGGGATGCGTGGCTATCTCAACAAACACTGTTTCGAACTGTTAATCGAAAGGTTGCCAGACAACACCCTCTTTATTTTGGCCGAAAAAGACGGCCGTCGTATCGCCGCCTCCATGTTTTTCGTCGGGAGCGATACGATTTACGGCCGATACTGGGGCTGTCTCGAAGAGTACAAAAATCTACACTTTGAAACGAGCTACTATCAAGGAATCGAATACTGTATCGCCAACGGCCTCGCCCACTTCGACGCCGGAGCACAAGGCGAGCACAAAATTCAGCGCGGCTTTGAACCGATCCCCACCCACTCATTCCATTGGATCGCCCACCCCGCCTTTGAAGCCGCCATCGCCGAAGCCCTCGCCGATGAAAAACCGTATATTTTAGAACATATCGAAGCGGCCGCCATGTATTTGCCCTTTAAGCAAAATTCCTAAAGGCAACTTTTCCACAACAAATTGCAAATAACAAACCAATACCTTCGCCATTTTTAGCGGTCAACGCTGAAAGATTGTCCTCACAGATAGAATAATGAGTTGAATTAAAAATAGTTCAGCCCGCAGGCGCAATTATTTTTAATTCGTTACCGATTACATGCTCCCCTCTCCCGTTGGGAGAGGGGGTGGGGGAGAGGGAGAAAAGCACCTCCCC
>WTJY01000253.1 GCA_011524645.1 Anaerolineales bacterium
TCTCTGTCAGAACTGGCTATATCATCGCTTTCCCCGAAAATTTGAGAAGATACGTAAATATATTATCTACAATCCCTCCGCCACTGGAAAAATTGTGCAGGTTAACCAGTTTTTCTGCTCAAAATTCGGTCAAAATGACTCATTTGTGCCCCCGGCCCACCAAATCAACACGAGTGCACGGAATTTTGCTCCTGCCCAAGAGAACCGAAAATACAAAGCCTTAGCAATCGCCTTAATGAATCTCAATCACGGACGGCCGTGATGACATCCTAATCGGCAACGATTTCGGCGCGGTCCGTGACCAATATTGGCTCTCTATGGTTGAAGCTCTTTCTTTAACTATTATTTGACCAGATGGCACAAAAACGGCCGTCGAGCAAATCACCCCCAATTATCAACTCTCTATTACCCGCTGAGGTGTTAACCATGTCAAAACAACCGAAAATCACCATGATTGGTGCTGGAAGCACCGTGTTCGCCAAGAATTTAATGGTGGACATCTTAAGTTATCCCGAATTGTCAGAATCAACGATTGTGCTTCATGACATCGACGCCAAACGGCTCAAGACATCTGAAATTGTGGCACACCGAGTAGCCAATGCGTTAAATGTCAAACCGACCATTCAAACCAGCCTAGACCGTAGAGAATCACTCGATGGTGCAGATCATGCTATTTGTATGATTCAAGTTGGAGGCTACGAGCCCAGCACCGTTGTCGATTTCGAAATTCCTAAGAAATACGGTTTACGCCAAACAATCGCCGACACCCTGGGCATCGGGGGGATCATGCGTGCCTTGCGTACCATTCCGGTCTTGCTAGATATGTGCCAAGACATGGAAGAGCTCTGTCCTGACGTTAACTTTCTCAACTATGTCAACCCGATGGTCATGAACTGCTGGGCGATTGATCGTGCCACAAGCATTAAAACGGTCGGTTTATGCCATAGCGTACCCCACACAGCCCATGACCTAGCCGACGACATGGGGATTCCGCGCGATGAGTTAAATTACTTGGTCGCTGGTATCAACCATATGGCATTTTTCCTAAAACTAGAGCATGAAGGAAAAGACATGTATCCGCAACTGCATAAGACAATGGCCGGTTTCGAAGCGAGTGGCGACTGGCCGAAACGGTTCGGCCGTATGACAGACCACGTGCGCTACGAAATGTTCAAACGGTTGGGCTACTTTGTCACCGAATCAAGCGAACACTTTAGTGAATACGTCCCTTGGTTTATTAAACGTGATCGCGGGGAACTACTCAAAGAGTTCGACATTCCATTGGATGAGTACATCACTCGCTGTATCGCGCAAATTGCGGAATGGGACGCGCTTCGTGTTGAACTTGAAGATGAATCTAAGCCGCTTGAACTAGAAAAGAGTGTGGAATTTGGTGCAGACATTATCTACGCAGTCGAAACCGGCAAACCGACCCGTATCTATGGCAATATGCCGAACAACGGAATCATCGACAATTTGCCAGACGGCGTTCCGGTTGAAGTACCCTGTATGGTAGATAAAAACGGGGTACAACCGATCAAGATTGGTGACATACCACCACACTTGGCCGCCATAATGCAAACCAACATCAACGTTCAATCCTTAACGGTAGAAGCGGCGTTGACCCAAAAACGTGAACATATTTACCATGCAGCGATGCTGGACCCACACACGGCCGCAGAGCTCTCGCTTGATCAAATCTGGAACCTTGTTGATGATTTGATCGAAGCACATGGCGAATGGCTTCCTGAATACCATTAGCTTCTACCCCCCGACAATCAGACAGAGGGAGTCTGGCACGAACCAAGCAGATATAAAATAGCAGATACACTGTAAAGGATTGACAAAAACCGAGAGCTTCCGGTTTTTATGGGTTAATGTGAGCCACAATTAAGATTTCTGGCTCAAACTCATATCGACAATAGCCAAGTCAACCTGAGAATCTCAACCCGTCTATAAATTTCAAGAAAGTTTTATCATACTATTTCCAGAGCATTTTTACTTAAAGTGAATAAAACCAGCCATCTATCCCCCTACACCTTTTCTATCACATTCAAATTGGCCTGATCTAAGATCATCCCCCGATCATCAAATGTAATCATATCCCCAAAACGATACCCAAAGCGGACATCGCTCGGCCGGTAAAAATAGCTCGCTTGCACCGTCTGCATTAGCGTTGCTTCAACCCCATCAATCGTCACAATAAACATCAGTGCCCGCTCATAGACATTTTCCTGCGTCAACCCGTAGAGCGGACTGTCTTCATCAAGTTTATGCATATTCAGCCAGTTGGCGGTAAACAATGGCACATCCTCCCGCGCCAAATGCAACCGACGAATACGGCGCATATGATGCCCTTCACTCGTAATTTCATCGACAAGCACACTCAAATTAACACTCATATTATAGATTTCACTCAGCCGCTCATTCGCTATGCGAAAATGCAAATGAGGAATACCATCTCGATTATGGATCAAAATGTTTTTACTAAACGTCACGGCCGCTTTCGGCCGCGCAAATTTAGCGAAAATCAGGCCGGTCGCCAGCGCCACCGCAATCAACCCCGCGAACGACTCTAGCGTCACCAACATATGTGTATAGACGGTCTGTGGACTCATCGCTCCAAACCCGATTGTAGAAAACGTCTGCACACTAAAGAAAAAAGCATCGCTAAAAGAGCCCGGCCTTGCATTCGCCACCCCTTCTAAATCGAAAAAATAGAGCACCGCAAATAACAAATTAATCAGGACAAACCCGCCAAATGCCAGCCCCAGCAACTGCCCCCACGATGCCGCAATCAAAAAATAATAGGTATCGGCCATCACTTTACGATCAACCCCGATAATCGTCCATTGCGGCCGACTGTCGGAATATTCCGGCCGATCCTGCAAAAAGGTTTTGATTTCATCTGCCATAACTGGCACCTCCAAAAAGCTTTCTAAAATAATCTATATCGCATTTTCATCATTGATGAATCGACCGTCAACCAAGCGTTGTGTAATTCATATAGAAACAAACAGCCAACGGCCGTAGGGCAAACGTCCAACGGCCGTGCCATAGCCGTTGAGTACCGGTCCAATCAATAAGATAAGCTATATTCAAGCACTCAGGTGCATTGGACACACACTTTAGACCTTCGCATCAATCAGTTGATTTTGGCTATAGTCTGGTCACAAACAAACTTTCTAAATTGAAACACCACATCATGACTAAGCTATTTCCATCAAATCAATCTATCTCTCACAGAAGAATACAAGCTTATTTCTTAACCAACGGCCGTCTCCCTCATCACACACATCACACAACATAGCTGGCAAACCGTGTCACCAACACAGCTCCTGCAGCCCAGAGCGCTGTCATAATGAGCAAGCCCGCTATCGGAGCAAATCGCTCCCACCGCACCGCCAGACATCGGCACACACCTCAGAGAATCAGGTTTAATCCTCACGGGACACGGCCGTTGGTCCCTCTTATTTTCACCACACCATAATCACAATTACCCAAGCTCATGACTATTTCTAAACCGATGCGACCGCTTCTGCTCGCCTTGCTAATAGGCATTTCTGCCAATATTTTATTTTGGAGCCATTGGCTCGGTATCTCTGTCCCCATTTTCACCACGCTCATCATTGGCGCGCTGGTCTATATCATTCGCCAAAAGCAAGATCGCTTACTTCGACAGGCTGTTTGGCTGATCATCCCGATATTTTTCTGTGCCACTATGATCATGCTCCGTAGCAATGAGCTGTTAACCGCCCTCAACATTTTGACCATTCTCTACTTGCTTGTTCTGTTGGCTGTCTTCGCCACGGCCGATGATCTCACCCGGCCAGGATTTATCGAATACGGCGTGCTACCGATCCGAGTAGCCATTCAAAGCGTCACCCAACCAGCACCAATTATCAAGGATGCCTTGGAAAATCATGCTCCGCAAGCGGGCAGCAAAGCGAAAATCATGCCAATCATTCGAGGGTTAGTCATCGCATTACCCTTTTTCTTGGTATTTTTAGCCCTGCTTCTATCGGCCGATGCCATTTTCGCCGCCACCCTACGCAATTTATTCGCACGGAAGCTCGATATCTCACTCCCCTTTCGCCTCATCTTTATCATTGTTGTCGCTTGGTTGAGCGGTGGTTGGTTACTATACGCGGTACGACCGACGGCCGATCCACAACGGCCGGTTCCACAAGTGATCCTACAAAATATCCGAAAAGCAATACACGTTGGCATAACAGAAGCGGCAACCGTCTTGATTTCTCTCAATCTCTTATTTGGTAGCTTTGTTCTCATCCAGTTCGCTTACTTATTTGGTGGCTTACAACATATCTCGCTGGGGGATATCAGCTATGCGGAATACGCACGACGTGGCTTTGGAGAGTTAGTCGCAGTATCGGTATTAACGCTTGGTGTGATTCTGCTTTTTCATTGGTTTACGAAACGAGACACCGCAGGTCAGTCAACCCTCTTCAATATCCTGAGTAGCATCATGGTCAGCTTCGTCGTCGTGATGCTTATCTCCGCGTTTCAACGACTTACCCTCTATGAATTACGCTTCGGCTTTACCGAATTACGCCTATTCGTTCACGTCTTCATGATTTGGCTAGGGGTCCTGCTCGTCTGGTTCGCCATCGCCCTCTGGATTCAACCCAAACGTTTAGCAATCGGCGCCCTCGCAGCCGGTATCGGCTTTATCATCACCCTCAATCTCATCAACCCCGATGTCTTTATTGTGCGTCGTAATGTAGAGCGTCTAGACACCCACAACTTTATCGATCTAAACTACCTAAGCACATTATCGTACGATGCTACGGCCGAGCTCATCAAGCTAGAGCAAAAGCTACAAGCCCATGACGACAATATCAACACCCGAAACTGTAGCACCATTGGGTACAGCTCTGAAATAAGCCGATCGACATTTGAAAGTTTCTGTATCGAAGCACCAATCAGCAATTTTCTCCCCAAACACCTCGACTCAGAATTTAGGGAACTCGTTATGGAAGAGCAGGCTTGGGATTGGCAAGCATTTCACATCGGCCGTTGGCGAGCGTACCAAGCGCTAAAAACAGGGCAAGACCAAAGCGATTAGGGCACGACCAGATAAAACGACTTGTCTCGATACACATAAACCTGATCAAACGAATCAACATATTTGGGGTAGTGGGTGATGATTAACACCCCGATCCCTAAATCATAAAAAATTCCCACTACAAAAGCGCTTTAAAGCGTCTCAAGTCGCTTGGTCTAAACTGATTTATCGAAATAGTTGGGCAACCAATCATCTTATTTCTGAGAAACAGGTCGAGGATATTGCTTTATTATTTCATAAAACAGATACGATTTATAAACGCATCCCCCTCTACCCATCTTCCGACAACACACTCTCCAACGGCCGGCCGTTATGTACCAACAGCACCGCCCGCAAATTCTCTACAATATCTTCTAATTGCATCGCATACTCCTCACTCCCGCTAATCTCTGGAGCTTGCATCCCCCAAAACGTCAAATCTGTTTCTTTCGAATAGCGACTCACAATCGACTTAATCGATTCACCCTCAAAATCCGGTGTCAACACCACCGGTGTCGCCGTCACCCGCACCCGATTAATCATCTCCATCATATGTGCTTCAATCTGAGCGATCCCATCTTCCTTTTGCACAACCCGAATCAAACGAATCTCCGCATCTCGCCAATCCCGATGCTGCAACAAAATATGGGCTAGTAACAACATCAAATCGGCATTCCCTTCCGCGCTTCGTGACCAAATATCGATTTTACGCCGTTCCCCAAACCCGATCTCCGGGAGGGTCCGCATGATCAAGGTCGATTTACCCAGCCCATGCAAGCGACGCACAATCTCGATCTGCATCGTCAGCCCTTTTAGTGTTCGGCTCCACCCCATCACAATGCTATTCGGCTCCAAGCCACCAATCCCATGCGACTGCGAAACGGTCAGTGCCCCTTCAGAAAAGCTACTCACAATTTCCGCTTCCGCAAACGCCTGTAAACGATGTTCCGCAATGTATTTCTTAATGTTCTTCTTGGCCCGCTCCCGATGCCCCCCGTCGATCAGCCGATCCGCATCCCCGATAATCAACTGGAAAAACGTAACCAGCCCTTGCCCCAACGTGAGCCATTTAGCCAATTCCACCAATTCTTCCCGATTATGGGGCTGACCGGTAAACACAATTAAATTCGGCCGCCAATTGCGCGTCGATAAATCCATTTGCTCTAAGCGCAACAAAATCCCACGAGCGATCGAAAACAGCAACCCACTCCGCATATCCCCCCAAGTGCGGGTCAATTGTCGTCTTTGTAACAAAAAATAAATCCCATACGTAATAATCAGCGCGACAATCGTTGCGGTTGTGTTAATCAAGAACATCGCCCCGTAACACCCCACCGCACCCAGCAAGGAAAGGGACCAATGAATCTTGAATCTCGGCCGGAAGCTCGGGTTCCCTACCAGCTTTTCTAAGCCTGCCACCAAATTGACCATGCCATAAGTATTCAAAAAGAACATGGCTATAATCGGAGCGACCACATTCAGATCACCCACCCAAATCACTGCCACCGCAATGATCGTCGATAAAATCACCGCCACACGTGGCTCAGTCGGGCTCCCCATCTGTTGCGCAAAAAATTCCGGCACCACATTATCCAACGCAATCGCCTGTAATGTGCGTGGCGCGGCCAAAATACTCCCCAATGCAGAAGATAAAGTCGAAGCCCACACCCCCAACAAAATCAAGAAAGGCCACACCGCAATCGACTGCATCGCCATATTTTCACGAATCAGCGTCTCGGCCGACAAATGAGTCGCAAACCAAATCACAACCGCAATATAGACAACGGCCGTAATAATAATCGACAACAATGTTCCCCGAGGAATATCACGGCTCGGATTACGCAAATCGCCGGACATACTAACCCCAACTTCGATGCCGGTCACGGCCGGAAAAAACACGGCAAACACCATCCAAAATGTGTTATTGTCCGTTAAGTTAAATTCTGTCAGCGGGGCTTGAAACGATCCCCATCCCCCAGCAAAAAATGAAATCAATGACGCGATCAAAATTGCAAGGATAAAATACTGAATCTTTAAGGCAAAATCAGCCCCGATGTATGAAATGAGGCCAAATAATAAGGCGACACCGGTTGAAATGATTCGTGGGTCAATCCCTTGTACATAATCAATCGTATAAAGTGCTTCGGTAAAACCGATAATGTAAAAAGCGATTGAAATCGCTTGGGATAAAAACAAAGGAATTCCGACAGCTCCTCCGATTTCTAACCCCAACGTACGAGAGATCAAATAGTAGTTCCCACCCGCCCGCACATTCATACTGGTCGAAATGGAAGAAAGTGACAAACCGGTCAGTAAGGAAATAATATTGGCCAAGATAACAATCGCCAACGCCCCCCACAGCCCAACTTGCCCAACAACCCAACCGATCCTCAAAAAGAGGATAATCCCTAAAATCGTCAACACATTGGGGACAAACACCCCCGAAAACATACCAAACCGGCCGGCCGCACCGGCCCCAGATCGTTTGGGTGAGCTAGAAGAAATGGTCGTCATAAACATCTCGCAAAACTAAATAGCGGTCGTTAATATTCCCTAATCATCTCTCATTGAGAGATTCCGGCAACTGTTACGCGAGAATTTCTTGTGTACACTCACCATCTCCCCAGTCAAAACTCAGCCCCAAGGACACGACTCTAACCATGAACTTTATCTCACATGGGCAGAACCAGCCCAAAGTCGATTATGCGACCACAGGCCGAACCCGCTGTGTCACAGATGCATTAATCGCCCCACAAATCTTCTCCGCTAATGACATATTCTGTCGATTCAATCCCACAATCTCAATTTTTGTCGCAATTTCCGGTTCAATATGGTCATCAATCGGCAAATTAAGAGGATAATCTTGAATAATCACCGTTAGCTCGCTATCTCGAATATGAAATCGAATCTGCTCGGCCGTTTCATATCGCTGAAAAGGGATATAGTTTCGCAACAGTGCCTGTCGCACAACCCCCAAAGCGACCTCATCATCCATGCTATAAACCCGCACCAAAGATTTCGCGAAACGGCGTGTCAGCACAATCCCTCCTACAATAGAAGCGATAAAAAACAACACACACAGCAACCCTTTAGTTATGGGTGTAAAAAAATCTAACTGCAAAATATACAAAGGGGTCCCCCAAGCAAAGGCCAAACTCGCATGTTGCACAAATTGATGTCTTTTTTGCCAAACTTTCGCATTCATCTTAGCACCCTACAATGCAAACAATTGGAACTTTATATATTTCCAGCTCATTTACCGACATTCTAATATTATGCATAATCAAACCAACACCCTCGCCAAAACAATCAACTTACTGGATTTACGCCCCTCCGAATCAGGAGAGATAGGGGGGAGGAATTAAAATAATTTACGCTCTCCCTTGAGCGAGAGGGCAGCTTGTAACTTCACCTATATGGTTACAATTAATCTACAAAACCAGTACAGATAGCCTGCCTCCTACTCTTGTCTTTTGGATATGCATCCATTAAAATTTCTATACTAACGTCACATTCACACCAAGCAGGCTCAAACTAAGTTGAGAAGTAAAAGCAAACTTTATCTCTCAACACCACACAAAAAAAGCTATTTGGGACCACTGCGGCCTGTGACAACAATCAAGTTACAACTAAATTCCACCATACCACACTTGTTTGTTTGCAGTAGCATCGCACACAAAGCAGGATTATTTATTCATGAATACCCAATCCTCTCTCTTTTTACCTATCCCCCACCAGCTACGAACTAAAATTAAACTTTGGCTCATAAGCGGTTTAACCATCACTTTCGTCTTGTTATTTCTAGTTGCCAACACACAATCCGGGCCGGTAGCAAATGCGGCCGGAACCGCATCTTTTTCGGCCGGAAACAACGCCTACCTACTACAATACGATCTAGATCGCACCGCTGTTCCCACACTGACCTATAACGAATTAACCCTTCTCATTAACGTCGGCGACAGTTCCGATATCGAAGTTTATGTGGATGGTGCTTCTACAAATGCGTACACCTACACGGCCGCCACAGGCCAGCTTATGATCACCACAACCGGTGATGATCTCGATATCTGGGTCAACCACAATGGACAACCGACCGTTGATTTCGGAACCATCAGCACAAGCGCATTGCTCGGTGGCAAAGAATGGGCTTGGTCCCACGGCTTCGATGACAATACCGGCCTCGGTGCTGGCATCGCCCTCTTTGAATCTTACGGCTGGCGCGGCACCTTATTCATGATCGGAAGCATCATTGATGACACACGTGACGAATCATGGATTGTGGATCGCCCTGCACTAGAACGTTATTTAGAAGATGGCTGGTCAATCGGTAGCCACTCCTGGTTGACCAATTGTAGCGACTACAACCAACCGGCCGTTGAGCAATCTCTAGATCGACTTGAAACGATTATTGCCGGATCAAATCGCGCTGACTACAAACTGATTTCGTTCGCAGCTCCCTGTTTTGTGGCCCAATACGCGCCTGTTGTCCAAACGATTCGAAATGAAGGGATTTATGATCTGCAATACAACGAAAGTGGCAATCGGTATCTATTCGCGGTGGACCAAGGAGCGACCGATTACAGTGCCTCCGGTGAAACCGCTCTAGCCTTCGACTACAACAACGAGATCGGCCGTGACCCGGAAATCAGCTACCAAACACCAAACAACGCGATCAGTGTATTTGATTGGATGGCCGCGAACGCCTCCCCCAATAACCATTTCTGGTACAACACCTTCGCTCATGGCAATACTGAAACCAATTTAGCTTCGACCTTGGCCCATGTTTACAACAACTACGGCCCAGCAGGAAGCGATGAAGCTTGGGTTGCACCATCTGACCACATTTACAGCTACATGTTGGTCCGTGACAATACGGCCGTCACTACAGTCGAAATCGCACCACTTCCGGCCGGAACCACACCGATCCCGAACCCAACACAAGGT
>WTJY01000297.1 GCA_011524645.1 Anaerolineales bacterium
CCATATACTCACTGTGTAACAGCGCGTTGGCCGACCACTCTTCATTAATGCCGACCGGCGCCAAGCCAGAAGCGGCCCGATAATCATTTAGAATACGCAACCAAGCAAATTCCGGGGTGTCTGGAATCGGTGTCGGCGAAGGACCGGCCGTCGGCGCAATCGTCGGCGCAATCGTCGGCGGTACCGTCGGGGTAATGGTCGGCAACGCCGTCGGTGCTTCCAACACCTCAATATCGAGCGTGGGTAACGGCGGCGCGGTCGGACTAACAGCCGCTTCAGTCGGCTCTCCAACTAGCAAATCAGCGACTTCATCGGCCGATTCATCAGGACCGGCACAAGCGGCAACAAGTAACAGGATAACGGTAACCAAAAAGATTTGGCGAAAAGGGGGAAAATTTATCATATTTTGACTAGGTAAAGGGGGAATTAGTTTGAAACTGTGGACCAAAATTATAGGTGAGGGGGAAAGCCAATTCAAAATTTAACAATTCTTTTCAAACATCCCTCATGAAACCGCTTGTTCAATCCATATTTTGGAATTAAAATCCACATTATGGAAAAATATGCGGGCACACAAGCCCTTTCTCGAGCCATAAAGCTCATACAGCTCTTTAATGAACACACGCCGGTCCGCTGCTTACCAGACTTAGTTGAGGCCAGCGGACTGAAACGAACCACCGTGTTTCGCTTACTCGCCGCACTCGAAGCGGAAGGTGTGATACGAAAAACGGCCGCCAATGAGTACACCCTCGGCCCCGAGCTGATCGTTTGGGGCGGCCGTGCTATGCGCTCCAATAACTTACGCACCGTTTCCCAACCCTTCTTGGAACAGCTCGTCCTCGATACGACAGAATCGGTCACGCTAGACGTACTCTGGATCAATGATGAAAAAAGGCCGATGTCAATTGTCATCGAAGAAAAGCTCGGCCGTCACGTCATGGGGATGGCCCAATATATCGGCGGCCGTTTTCCCGCCCACACCACATCGACCGGCAAAGTGCTACTCGCGTGGCAAAGTGATGCGGTCTGGCAAACACTCAACTTATCCGCGCTCAACACCAACACCGCCACCAACAAAACCATTACCGATACGACCCAGCTCAAACAAGAGCTAACGGCCGTGCGCCAGCAAGGGTACGCCATTACCCAAGACGAACTAGAAGTGGGCTTAACGGCCGTGGCTGCCCCCATCTTCGACCTCCATCACAACATCCAAGCCGCCCTCTGCATCGGCGCCCCTAGCTCTCGCATCGCTCCCCGCTTTGACGAAATCATTCCCAAAGTGCAGAAAACGGCTCAAGCCATATCTGTAGCGATAGGAGGAGGGAATGGCGAAAGGTAAAAGGCAAAAATAGTGCGCGACCCGAGAACAATCGCGCAATGACTGATTAATTCAAAACCGAAAATCCCAAACCCAAAATCAGGAGACCCCATCTCATGAGTAGAACCCGTCGTCGTGGTGCAGGGAGTGCCGGAAAACGGCACCAAATCGCCACCAAGAAAATCCCCATGCTCAAGCATTTGACCCGCAATCTGCCCTGCGTTGAGCCGCTAAGCCCAGAGCAAATTGAGCGTATCGATCATGAATCGATGCGTATTTTAGAAGAGGTCGGTGTCGTCTATCGCGACCCGATCGCCCTTAAACAATGGGCGGACGCAGGTGCCCGTGTAGACGGTGAGCGCGTTTATGCAGATCGGGCCATGATCAAAGAATTGATCAAAACGATCCCCAAAGATGTCACCTTAAACGCCCGTGACCCAGAAAAAACGGTCAAGCTCGGTGGCGAAAACTCGATCTTTGTCCCGATGACCGGTGCCCCATACATGCGCGACCTCGAAGGGGTGCGGCGCAATCCGGGGATCGCCGATCTTGGTACCTTCCACAAGCTGTCCCACATGTTGCCCGCTATTCATTCGTCAGCCCACCACATCATCGAACCGATGGACTTGCCGGTCGCCTATCGCCACCTCCATATTACCTATTCGTCGATGAAATATTCCGACAAAACCTTTATGGGGATGACCACATCGGGCAAAAACTCAGAAGATGTGCTTGACATGTGCGCTATCTTGTTTGGTGCTGACTATATGGAAGAGAATCCGGTGGTAACAGGCAATGTCAACGGGAATTCACCGCTGGTTTGGGATGAAACGATGTTGAGTGCGCTACGGGCTTTCGCCAAGCGTAAGCAAGTCGTTTTGATTTCTCCCTTCGTTTTGGGCGGAGCCAACACCCCAGCGTCAACCGTTCCGGCCGTGGTCCAGCTCAACGCCGAAGCGCTTTCCTGCCTCGCCTACTCCCAAATCGTTCGTGCAGGCGCTCCAGTTATCTATGGCCACTACCTCTCCACCGTTTCCATGAAATCGGGAGCGCCGATGGCCGGAACCCCTGAAATTTCACTGATGAACTTTATGATCGGCCAAATGGCACGCTATTACGATTTGCCGTGGCGGACCTCAAATACGCTCGGTGGTGCTAAAACGTTCGATGCGCAAGCCGGTTACGAAAGTGCTTCGACCATGATGGCGGTCATGTTGTCTGGCGCGCACTATATCTGGCACTCGGCCGGTTGGAACGAAGCGGGCATGCACTGCTCTATCGCTAAATTTGTCGTCGATGCCGAGCAATGTGCTATGGGCTATCGCATGGCGGAAGGGCCAAAATGGGACGACTTTGACGAAGCGTTAGCGGCCGTGCGCGACATCGGTCCCGGCGGTCATTATCTGGGCCACCCCCATACGCTCGCCAACTTCGAGCGCGGCTTCTTCATGCCAGAGCTATTCGATAACAATTCAATTGAACAGTGGAAAGCGGAAGGCTCAAAAGAGATCACTCAGCGCGCTCTAGAATATGCAAAAAAATTACTTAAAGAGTATGAAGAACCAAAGCTCGATGAAGCGAAAAATGAAGAGCTCCTAGCGTATATTGCCAAGCGTGAAAGCGAAATCCCGGCCGATGGTGGGCTCAATCAGGAGTTTTAGATTCCGACAATCGATAAACCGAGCGAGTTTACTTGGTTTATCGATTATTTATAGGAAATTTACT
>WTJY01000097.1 GCA_011524645.1 Anaerolineales bacterium
CGTCGCTTCTCCCATGGCGGTTAGCACGGCCGTTTGTCCCGTAAACGGCCGTTTTGTGTCTATGTCCCCCCCCCTGTTAACTCGCATCGTTTTACTCTTTATTCATTGACGATAGTTTGTGTTAGCACCAAACCGATAAACGGGATGTCTGTCACACCGGCCGCGTCACGGAAATCGTCTTCTGAAACACCAGCACCAACCATTAAGGCGACGACCATCCCTTTTTCAATTGGGGTGACATTGATACTAAAATTGCCATCACTATCAGTCCTGCCGACTCCCAAGGGAACCGAGATATCACCTAAATTTACCACGGTGATACCGATATTGGCGGGGCCTGTGCCTGCAACTGTCGTATCTCCGACCATGATCGTTGATGTAATTGTGAATCGTTTCGACTCATCTTTGGGAATGATCGTAGCGACCGGATACGCTTCATCATCGATCTGTGGTGAAGGTGGAGGATAAGGTAGATCGTTATCGTTGCTCGGAGCGGGATAGCTGTCGGCCGTGGCACTTGGATCAAGTATTAAGCTGTTTTCCTCCGTGCCCGCTTCAGCTTCTGCATCGCTGTCTTCTTGTGGAGAATTCTCTGTTGCTTGAGATTGACCGTTATCTGCGGGAGCTGTGCCACAAGCGACCGTAAAAACGAGGATAAAGATTAAGAGAGGGAGTGTATTGCGTAAGTTTGTCATAACGTTAAATAAAAAGAAGGAAAGCTGAAACCAACTTTCCTTCTTTTTCATAACACCTTAACGGTGAGCTATTCGATCAGTTGAATGCTACGAGTGTCTAACTATTGGTTGAACCCTTCGTAGTTATAGATGTCCAATGGTGAACCATCATTTGCACGGTCTGATTCTTGCGCCAATGCTACAATCGGTTCGCCGCTAGAGCTGATTGTTACACTGTGCTTGGTGCCAGCTGATGGAAACCCACCAGAGGTTGCAGTCAAATGAGAGGGTGAATTGAAGATTTGGAAGAATGGAACCGCTTCACCGGCTGCAATACTTTGTGATTGGATGACATGCGTGGTGCCTCCAGAGCTAACATAGGTCGCAGTTACAGTGGTAGGCGCACTACCTGCGTTTACAACTGTAATACCTGTAGTTTGAGCATTGCTGCCTGGGAAGTTTTCTTTGACGAGTGGCAACGCAACATTGGTGGTCGCATTGGCACTGTTGAAGCCGAAGTAAACCGCTTTTTTACCGCTGTTGTTTTCGTTGACGGTCACAACAATCGGGTTGTCGTCAGAAGTTGCGGTCATGGCGAAGAATGTACAGTCATCCAAGCCTCCGATGTTATTTTGGAAGCGGCTAACAACCACAGAACCACCTGCTGGAACAGTGACACTGTCAGTTACAGTTTGGCCCACAGTGTTGTTACAAGTGGCATCATTATCGGTGTTGGTGACACTGAAGCTGAGGTTTACAACTTGAGCGTCGGTTCCGGTATTGAGGATGCTAGCACCGGTTGATGAACCGTAGAAGTCAGACTTCAAGGTTGGAGCGATAACATTTTGTCCTGCATCTGCTGGGGTCAAGGCACGGGTAGCCAAAACGAAGTCAGCAACGCTTGCGCCATCAACATATTCTACAATGCTACCGGCGACAGGTTGATCTGAAGTTAAGATCGCACCACCGATACAAGTGGTGTTGTTCCCACCATTACAGCTTGGTACGCTCGCTGCCGCAGGGAAGAAAGCGTGTGACTTATTTGCTGAGATGGTTTGGTTGGCAACAAAGGTGCTCCCATTTTGCATGGTGTAAGTCATGGTAACATTTGCATCAACACCGGCCGCTTGTACGAAGAATGCAGTGGTTTGCCCAACAAAGTTATTTTTAACAGTAGGGAAATAAAGAGTTGTTGCTGCTGAGCTACTATCCATACCTTGATATGAACCGCGAGCTGAACCACTAGAAACACCAACGCTACCAGAAGCATTGTTGTGCAATGCAACGATGGAGACAACTGGTGAATCTGAAGAAACAACGGCCGCACCTTCAAAGCCTGATGGCAATGCGGTTGAGAAACCGATACGACAGCCTGAGGTAGCTGAGCTTACTGCAGCACCACAAGTTGCATCTAACCCCGGATGGTAGATGACTGATGTGTTTGCTGCCAAGCCGTAGCTTGAGGTGCCATAGGTCGTGGTATCTGCTGAATCCTGCGTATAAGCGGTTACCGTTACATTAGCGGTAGATGATGATGATGTGTTTTGGATGGTGATATTGGTCCACCAGCCACTCCCATCTGGACCTTCTGCGAAAGCGGTCACAGATGCTAATGCAAGTAAAATAGCACTAGCTAATCCGACAAAAAGTTTAGTACGACGCATGTCTTATCTCCTAAAAAAATACAGAAACTTAGTAGGTTAGATGATGCAAGTTTATATGTATTTGGGTAAAAAGCGATAATCCATTGGGGTTATTTAGGGGGTGATAGGGTAGGTTTCGGCCGTTTTTAGTGTGTTTTCTTACGAATCGGGGTGAAACTTCAAAAGGGGCTGCTTAACGTTATATGTCGGAACGGGGGCGTAGCCTATGCCTAACATAAGTCAGAATCTGTGTTGCAAACTCATGCTCTTTGGTTGTGATACCACCTAGAATCCATAAGGTGAAGCAGAAGCTTAGAAACCCGAGGAAAACGAGGGTTATGAGGTTGGTTGTTATCGGGATTAATAAGTGTAAGATACCGCCCATCACGATAGATGCTAGCAATGGTGGGCGATAGATATGCCATAAACGTAATGCTTGAAAGTAGGGGATTGTGACTAGCGAATTACATGTAAACAGAATAAGAAATGAAATCGCTCTTGCAATTGCGGAGCCGAGTGCGCCCCATGAAGGGACAAGAAAAATGTTTAGCGAAATATTGACAATCATTGAACCGATTAGTGAAACGGCCACCCATCCTTGTCGATTTTGGGCGACAAGGAGTTGTGTATTGAGGACATTGATAAACATGCCGAATGCGGCGATTCCCATGAGTTGTAAGGCTGTTTCGGCCGTGAGGGGGGGATTTCGGTATAAAAGTTGTAAGACCGGCCGTGCGAGGAGTAGCAAGGCGACACTGATGGGAAAGCCTAGCCATAGTAGATACCGGTAAATGGTTAGGTAAATGTCTGTGAGCGTCTCATGTGGGTTCTGGCTTCTTATTTGTTTGGCTAAAATCGGTAAAATTGCGGTCCGTAGGCCGGAAGGAATAATTAAAAAGATAGAAACGACATTAAATGCCAAGCTGTATATACCTAACTCTGTTTCCCCTTGGAACCAAGACAGAATAATATTGTCAAAGCGATTGTCTAATACATAAAAAGAGCTAATAATAAAAAATGACGAACTCGTGACGATCGTTTTTTTGATCAAGCTAAATGATGGCCATTCCCAATAATCGATATAACGCCGAATGACAATGATGGTGCTGATGATCATTGTCAGAATTTGGCTTAGTAAAAAGACCAAAGCAACGCCGGTTAGAGGAATCGTAAAAAAGATAATAAATAAACCAGCGATCAATTTTGTTACGCCGTTTACGCCGAATGTGAGACTGCTCCAATAGACTTCTTCGCGCGACGTAAAACAGCCTAAATTTAGGTTGATCATGTTTTCTGGGATAATCCCGGCCAGCATAATGAGAAGAACTGTCGATGTTGCGGTCTCATAAGGGCGACCCAGTAACAGAAATGCCGTGACTGCGAGGGTGAGTAATGTGCTGGTGGTTAAACGAAATGCGCCAAAAGTGATGAAGTAACGTGGTAGTAATGTTGGTTGTTTGGCCGCTTCGCGCGTCAATAGAATATCTAGCCCGAAAAATGAGAGACGGCTACAGATTAGGAAGTAGGCGAGCCCTAACGTGTAGATTCCGGCATCGGTTTCACCCAGTTGATTGGCAATGAAAATAAATAACAGTGCATTCGAAGCGCGATAAATGATTTGAGCTCCAATGCTAAATAATGAATTTTGGAAAATGCTCCAATAATCACCCATTTGAATTTAACCAATGGGATAAATCACGCTGAATTAGATCTTGTGTTTGCAAGATATCCTCGCGGAACCGTTCTGTCAGTATGTGGCGTAATTCGGAGTCTACTTTAGAGGACTGCAAATTTTGGTTGCGTAAATTCGAGGTAAACTTGTAACGTATTTTTTCCGGTATCAGCTGGCGTGAAATATAACGAATCGGATTGGGGTGATCAAAGATCGCTGTGTATACAGAATCAAGAAATGGGCTCTTTTTGTTTCCTGATACATTGATCCGAAAACTGATATCCGGCTCAAAGGTCGGATTTATGCTAAGAAAGGTGAAGCAGTTTTGTAAAACAGCCATCGGATCAAGTTTAAAGTCATCATAAACGATAAAGTGAAGTTGATCGGCCGGAAATAGGGCTTGATATTCGAGGATCGAATTCGCATAGAGACTCCCTTGCTCATATTGCCATAAGGGGCCCCATTGTTTAGTTGCTCGTTCAGCCTGTAGGGCTAGTGATTTGCGAAAATCGGTTTGTTTTTCACGGCCATCCCGCACCAAATGCATAAATGCAGAGAAAGCCCGATCTACCGGATTACGCAAAATCGTAATGAGCTTCATATCTGGATTATGGGCGTGAATACGTGCGGCCGTGCCGGGAACCAAAATATAAGTTGGAGAAGCTTCACCGATCGCTTTTTCAGTCGTGACACCGGCAAACAATTGGGTATATTCGGCGAAATCAGTAATTGCGCCGCCGATAATATCCCCCGGCCCATTAGCGACCGGTTGGGTGTGCTTATAACTCCAATGATGAGGCTCCTTAATCGGGCTCATGTAAATGTCTGGATGTTGTTTGAGATAGTGATAAAGCGATGAAGTTCCCGCTTTTGCGGCGCCTGTAATTAGAAAATTAGGTAAGTGAACGGTCATGGCTATTTTGCCTCGGCTGCTGATGGATCGACGAAACCATCGTCAAGTGAGCGGGCCGCGCCCCAACAATAAACAACTTTGGTGGCATAAACGACAGGCAAGGAGGCCCAATAGGGCCTGTAAATCGCCTGTTTGTATATATCCCACGTGATTTTTACCCCGATTAAAGGGGATAGCAAACGCCAGAAGAGGGCTGACTTTGTAAATTTAGGCATATTGTATTCACTCGGGTAGCGAAAGCGAGGACGCATGTTATTGTAGCCTGCATTGAACCAGTGACGGGCAACCCGTTTCCAGTTTAGGCGAACCGGCCGATGGGCGACCACAATAGATGGATCAAAGTCGAGCGTATACCCTGCCAAACGCATACGGATTGTCCAGTCGGTGTCTTCACCGGCCGCACCAGGAAATGATTCATCCATCCCTCCGACTCGGTCATAAACGGTGCGATGGACGCTGGCGTTAAGCGTGGGAATCAGAAATCGGGTTCCTGCTAGAGCGACTGTCGAGAACTCATGGAACATCGAAACATTGTCACTGCGCGCCCAGTAATTTTCATCATCGATGTCGACACCACCACCCAGAACCAAATGTCCTGCTATTTGCCCTGCTTGATGACGGCCGACCCAATCGGGCGCAGGAATGCAGTCTGAATCGGTGAAGAGGAATACATCTCCCGTTGCCTGAGCGATTCCTGTATTGCGTGCTTTGGCTGCGCAAACTGGAACTTGGGTGCTGACAAAATGGACGGATGGGTAAACATCTATGAGATTGGCGTCAAATAGCCCGACGATAATGATCTCAAAGGGGAGGGGATTTTGATTGAGAATCGCCTCAATTGTGCGGGGTAGGACATCATCGTGTAATGTGGGAACAATAACGGAAATATTCATCGAGCTACGACCTCCATAAGATGGGTTTGTAATTGGCTCCCCAAAGCGTGAAGTGTATGGTGCTGACTAAATTTTTGAAATCCTTGCTGTGCGAGGCGTTGTCTGAGCGATTCATTCTGCTGTAAATCGGTGATCGCTCTGGCTAAATCGGCCGGATTTTCCCGTTCGACCAAGTAAATCTCTTCGCGATCAACCAGCGTTTCAGACACCGTTGGAGAGGCCCCCGAAATTACAGGAAGAGCCATCGCAAGCCCTTCCCAGATTTTGTTTTGCACCGTAATACGGGATTGTTTGGTCGTGCCAAATACACCGAGACAAATATCAACGGTTGCGAGCTCATTCGCCATCGCGTTGCGTTCAATCCAGCCGGAAAAGGTGACATTGGTTAGCCCTTTTTCACTCACTAACTGCCGTATCTTTTCTTCTTCCGGTCCGGTCCCGAAGAACAAGAAGTGGATATCGCTTTGCGTTTGCAGTAACTCGGCCGTTTCAATAATCGTTTCGATCCCATGTGAGGGTAAAAACGTGCCATGATAAGCGACAACGAATTGATCGTGATTGTCCCGCTCTACGTGTTGACGCGGGTAAAAGAGCCGTTCATCGGCCCCGGCCGGTACAAAACGGAATTTGTCTTTGGGGGTGGCATAGGTGCTATGGTGATAGGTTCGGTACCCTTCCGTATCACAAATAATGACATCGCAAAAATAGAGACCTAGCTGCTCAAGACGACGAATCAGCTCACCGGTGAAGGGGGATTTAGCGACCAAGCCCCGCTCAACCGCGATCAAATAGAGGGACATGTATAGGTCAAGCGCCATCGGTTTGCCGCGCCACCAAGAGAGGAAACGGCCGAGATAAGCATCAAACTGGCCGGGGTAGCCGAGCATCATTACATCATAGTTGGGCAATTGCCGATGTTGGGCGATGAGTTTGATATAGGTGCGCAGGACGCGCCAAATAAACGATAGGCTGAGCCATTTGCCACTCGCTTGAGCTACGCGGTCTTCGATCCCGCGCCAGAGCTGTTGATGGCAATCGATAATTTCGACCTCGTTGGCACGTAGCCCATTGAGTAAGATTTGGTTCCGGCCGTAGTTTTTCCGATAGGTGCCGAAGTAACAAACCCGAAGTGGGGCTGTTTTGTCTTTGTTCTCTTCCTGATCCATAAGGGGGAATTATATGTCAAGGTGTAAACAATGACAGCATAGGATCGGAACTGTTACACTAGGGACATGATTCTTGTAACTGGTGCCAATGGATTTGTCGGCCGTGCTTTGCTCAGTGCGCTCGACCATTACCAAATCGAAGCACGGCCGTTTGTCGGCCGGATCAATAACTTGATCGATCTACGAAAAAACCTAGAAGGGGTGGAAACGGTTATCCATTTGGCGACGGCCGAATTTTCCCGCCGCCGCAAAGTTCCTCGTAACCGGCGCAGTCCTTTCCCTCGCCGTGATGAAGCGCTACACCATATCGATGTATTGGGGACCCAACGGCTGATGCAAGAAGCGGAAAGCTTGGGCGTAAATCATGTGATTTATGTGAGCCGCCTGAATGCGGAAAAAGAGTCGGCGTTTCCTGTGTTGCGGGCCAAAGGGATGGCGGAGCAGATCGTACGTAAGAGCAATTTGCCGACGACGATTATGCGGGTCGCGACATTGTTCGGCCGTGATGATCATTTTCTGAATACGATTTCATGGCAAACCGGTTGGCAGTGGCCTCTCGCTTGGTTGCCGGGTGGGGGGCGAAGCTTGATTCAACCGTTATGGGTCGAAGATTTAGTTAAATGTTTGATTACGGTCAGTGACCCATTGGACTTGCAAGGGTATCGCGGCCGGACCTATGAACTGGCAGGAGACGAGCGCTTACACTACTTTGAAGCGGTGGCGTTGGTGCTGGCTACGACCGGCCGTCGCCGCTTGTCTCTTTCAATCCCCAATCGCTTGGCTCGAACCCTGATTTGGGCACTGTTTTCCTGGCGGCGACCGAACAAAATCGATCTATATTTTCTCGATCATTTGCGTACACCGGAAATTGCGCCGCTTGATATTGTGCATCAAACCTTCGGTTTTCATCCGACCCGCATGAGGGAACAAATCACCTATTTGCGACGCTAATGAGGGTGCTATAATTTGGGCCTACGTTTTTACATCTATCATTCGGAGAATCGTGATGCGCTTATTTTCATTGTTTACTTCTGTCATGGCGGCGGTGCGCGCCAAATGGTACTTTTTCCATGCCGATAAACTTGGGACGCGGACCCGCCTGTGGGGGCGACCCTATGTGGTAAATAATGGGGATATGTTTATTGGGGAACGAGTTCAATTTGTGTCGACGATCGTTCCACTTGAAGTCCATACGGGGCCGGAAGGAAAGATCGAAATCGGAGATCGGGTCTATATCAATTATGGTTGCTCAATCTCAGCCAGTATGCATGTCAAAATCGGGAATGATTGTTCGATCGGAACCTACTGCATGTTAATCGACAACGACTTTCACCATATCGATCCTTCTCGGCGTAATGAGCGGCCACCGTCGAAACCGATTGTTTTGGAAGACAATGTTTGGTTGGGCGGCCGTGTGATCGTCTTGCGCGGGGTGACTATCGGTAAAAACAGTGTGGTCGCGGCCGGTAGTGTGGTGACCAAAGATGTGCCACCCAACTGTATTGCGGCTGGGGTGCCAGCAAAGGTGGTAAAAGAGATTGAATTGCCCGAGTCGATGAAAGAATAACGAGAACTTTGGTCGATTAAAGACTGGGAGACGGTGGCGATTTTATGATGAAGTTGGCTCAAATTTCGCGCACGATAATCGGTTTGTTGTTATTGGGGGTGGTCGCCTGCGGTTCGGCCGAAACGGCGGTGCCTACGGTAGAACCGTTAATTATTTTAGCCCCTACAGATGTGGTTAAAGCGACAACTGTGCCAGCTTCTCCGACACCGCTTCCCGCAACAGTGACACCGACACCAGAATCTTCGCCGACATCGGTGCCGACTGTGACAAGCGAACCAGCTGTCGCGAGCGTTACCCCACAACCAGAGCCTACCACTGACCCGATTGCGGAAACAAAACTGAGCCGTTATCACATTGCGGTGACACTGGATTATGAGCAACGAACGGCCGAGATTGTGCAGACGGTTGATTATGTTAATCTGACCGGCCGCCGTTTAGATGACATTCTTTTTGTGGTCGAACCCCACCGCTTGTCTGATGTGTTTGTTTTACACTGGTTACAAGTCGGGGAGGTGGCGGAAGCGGCTGATTATTTATTAGACAATGGGCGCTTACAGGTCACTTTGTCACGGCCGTTGCCCGCCACAGAATCGATCCAAATTACATTCGCTTATACGTTGCGCATTCCTGAGCAGCCCCGGCCGTTTGGGGTTAGTGGGGGGCAGTTGAACTTAGGGGATTGGTATCCGATGATTCCTCCTTACCGGCCGGATCAGGGGTGGATCGTAGCTGAACCGGCCAATGTCGGAGAGCATGTGAGTTATGATACGGCCGATTTCTTGGTCGATTTATCAGTACTTGGGGGGCGCACCGATTTAGAGCTTGCCGCGAGCGGAGCGATTAGCTCAATGGCCGAGGGGCAATACCGCATTAGCGCCAAACAAGCGCGCAATATGACGTTGGTTTTAAGCCCCGATTTGCTTGTTGAGCGGGAGACTGTTGCAGGCGTAGAAGTTGCCAGCTATTTTCTGGCGAGCGAACAGGAGGCGGGGCGTGATGCACTTTATGCGACGGTCGATGCGCTCTTGATCTACAATGATTTATTTGGTCCCTATCCCCATGACACATTGAGTGTTGTCTCGGCTAATTTGGTAGACGGCCGCGAGTTTGACGGGCTTGTTTTTGTCGATCGAGATTTGTATACCGCGTATCGAGGGCAAGCCAATAGCTACTTGATCGCCATTACGGTTCATGAAGTGGCACATCAGTGGTGGTATGGCGCGGTGGGGAATGACCAAGCGGCCGAGCCGTGGCTTGATGAAGCATTGGCTACGTATAGCGAACTGCTTTTTTATGAAACCCGCTATCCAGAAGTGGTTCTGTGGTGGTGGGAAACCCGCGTGGAACGCTTTTCTAGTGATCGCTCGGTGGGTAATTCGATTTACGGCCGTTTTGATTTCAATAGCTATGTGAGTACCGTCTATTTGCGTGGGGCGAAATTCTTACATGAATTACGCGCCCAAATCGGAACAGAAGCGTTTTTAACGACACTCAAACTTTACCGGCAAGAACATCAGGGGGAAGTGGCTACGGCCGAGCAGTTTTTTGCGACCCTACAAACCTATACAGAGCAGGATTTGAGCACCTTGCGGCGGAAATATTTTACGGAATGACGAATGACGAGTAGCGAGTAGCGAGTACGTGCTTTGAGTAAATGTGCGAGCATTATTCGTCATTCGTCACTCTAAACTCGTCATGCATAAGCTTGCCATCCGTTCACAGGCTGGTATCATCCCCAAACCTTCAACTTTAAGGAGAATGAATGCCAATCCAGCAGTTACTGCCTGAACAGTTACGGTTAGCCTGCGATCCCCAGCAATTTGCATTTGAAACCACGGTCGAATTAGACGCGGCCGTGCAAATCATCGGACAACCCCGTGCGGTCAAAGCACTTGAGTTCGGCTTGGGTATTCGTAGTCACGGGTACAACCTTTTCGTCATTGGCGAAACCGGTCAGGTTCATATCAATACAATAGAAACATTTGTGCGCGAACGCGCAGCGAAACAATCACGGCCAAAAGATTGGCTTTATTTGCATAACTTTGCCAACCCTTTCCACCCCTTGGCTATTTCTTTGCCCACCGGAGACGGGGCGACATTTAAAGGGGACATGAAAGCCCTTATCGACGCGCTTAAAGAAGAATTGCCAGATGTGCTCGATGGGGATGAATATCGCGAAGCGGCCGAAAAGATTCGGCAAACGTTTCGCGAAGGACGTGACAACCTAATCCAAGCGTTGCGTGATCGGGCCCAAGAAGATGGGCTGACGATGATTCGGGTCTCTTCGGGCTACATGATGGCTCCTCTTGTTGAGGGGAAAGCGATGCCGATGGAAGATTATCAAAAACTCCCGGTTGACGAGCATCAAGCATGGGAAAAGAAGCGGCAAGCATGGGATAAAGATTTAGATGATACGTTGCGTGAGATCCAGCTTTTGGATAAGGAAACACGGGACAATATTAAACAACTGAATCGAGATACGGCCGTGGCGCTAATCGATCAGAAATTTGATCAGATGCGCGAGAAATATGCTGAACATGAAATATTGGGTAGCTATTTCGATGCGGTCTATGAAGATGTCCTTGAGCATTTGAAAGATTTTTCAGAAGTGCCAGAAGATGATGAGGGGAAAACGAAAGAACTCGATTTGCACCGTTACGAAGTCAACCTTTTTCTTGACAATAGCGTGAAAGAAGGGGAATGGAACGGTGCGCCGGTGATTGTGGAACGGGACCCCCGTTTGCAAAATCTGATGGGGCGGGTTGAGTTTGACTCCCATAGTGGGCCGGCCAACTTTACCCATATCATTCCAGGGAGTTTGCATCGGGCCAATGGTGGCTATCTTATCGTGCTGGCGCGCGACCTGAATGCATCACGTCATAATAGCTGGGATGCGCTTAAACGTTCGCTCAAGACGAAAGAGATTAAGCTGCAGTCCCCCGAACGGGCCGATAGCAATCAAGTCCAAGCGAAGTCGATTGATCCACGCGGTATTCCTCTCGATGTCAAAGTGATTATCTTGGGACATGGCAACTATTTTTACCGCTACTACCATACGGACGAAGATTTTCGTCAATTGTTTAAGGCGAAAGCGGAATTTAATTGGTATTTGCCCCGTACCCCTGAGCATATTGCTGGGTATGCGACATTTGTGGCGACTTTGTGTCAAGATGAATCTTTGCTCCCCTTTGATCGCACGGCTGTCGCCGAACTGATCACTCAAGCGGCGCGCTGGTGCGAGCATCAGGAGCGCTTGAGTGCTTCATTTGATGATTTGGCGACTGTGGTGCGTGAAGCGAGCTTTTGGGCCGGACTTAACGGCCGTGAAACGGTGACCGCATGCGATGTTAAACAAGCGATTCGTGAAAGCGAACAGCGAGTTAGTCTCGATCAGGAACATTCACTTAATGCGATTCGCCGAGGGAACGTTTATTTGACGACTCGTGGTGAAGTCGTGGGGCAGGTAAACGGGCTATCGATTATCGATTATGGGGATCATTCATTTGGGGTGCCCGGCCGGATTACAGCGCGGACCTATCAAGGTGAGCAAGGGATTATCAATATCGACCGTGAAGTTGAATTGACCGGTGCGATTCATGATAAAGGGTTATTGACCTTGATCGGCTACTTGGGTGGCATGTATGCGCAAGAGCGGCCGCTGACCTTGTCGGCCAGCCTGACATTTGAGCAAAACTACGGCCGTATCGATGGGGACAGCGCCTCTTCGACCGAGCTATATGCCTTGTTGTCTCGCTTGGCCGATGTGCCGATCAAGCAAGGGGTGGCGGTAACCGGATCGGTTAATCAGTTGGGGCAAGTGCAGCCGATTGGGGGACTCAATGAAAAGATCGAAGGATTCTTTACGATTTGCCAACATCAAGGGCTGACCGGTGAACAAGGGGTTTTGATCCCTGCGATTAACAAAGCTGATCTTATGCTCCAAGATGAGGTTATTGAAGCGGTTACGGCCGGTCAATTCCATATTTGGGCGATTGAAACGATCGAAGAAGGGATGGAATTGCTGACCGGCGTGAAGAGTGAACCGGCCGATGACGAAGGGGATTACCCTGAAGGGTCATTGCATGCGTTGGTGATGCTTGGACTGGATCGTTTAGAGCTCGATGAAGATGAAGAAGATGGGGATGAGGATGAGGATGGTGAAGAAGGGGGGGGCGATGCAAAGCGTGATTAGAAAGCGATTCCTTTCTAATCACATTGCGACTTAATCGCGAACCGTTTTTTCGTTCGTTAACCATGCGTGTGCCCGCAAGATGGCAACAATCGATTTACCATCTTGCATCCGGCCGTCGAGCGCCATCGCGACTAGTTCATCCAATGGGATTTCGGCCGTTTCGATCTCTTCATCGAAATCCATCGGTAGGGGATCATGTGTTAAATCACGGGCAATATAGAGATGCATAAGCTCATCGGCAAGGGCTGGCCCCGGCCAAAATTTACAGACTAGATCAAATCGTTTAGCGCGATAGCCTGTTTCCTCACGCAATTCGCGCTGCGCGCAAATTTCTGAATCTTCATCCCATTCTTTGGTACCGGCCGGTACCTCTAAAATAACCTGATTGATCGGGAGTCGATACTGGCGAATCATGACGACATTTCCTTCGGCCGTGAGGGGAATGAGGACCACTGAGCCGGGATGAACGATGCGAAGGCTGTCGGCACTCCGGCCGTCTGGCGCGGTTAGTTGGATATGTTCCATGCGCCAAGAGCCTTTTTTTTGCCAAATTGTTCCCATTAAATTTTGTTTCAAAGCCATAAAGTACCTTTTTGTTGATTAATTCTAAGATTTATTAGAACAATACCTTCGCCAATGCGAATCGTCTAACAGGGCAATCGCATTCTAAATCAAATCGATAGTAACGTGGACTATTTTCACCATGACATATCACAAATCCTTGTCAATGGGGTCGTGTGGGGCGCGAAGCGCCCCACACGACCCCACTTTTAGGGGGTGTTTTTGCGGCGGAGCCGCAAAAACACCCCCTGAAGACAACATTTGAAACAACTATGCTATCCACCACCCTTCCCAAAATTAAAATGCGATTGCCCTGAATCGTCTAATTGGATTTGTTTCCCTCCTATCAGGAGGGGTGGGAGAGGTGGATTAACCCTCTCTCCCACCCCCTCTCCCAACGTGAGGGGGGGGCTTTTGATCAGGTACGAATTAAAAATAATCGAGCCGTTGGCCTGAGATATGTTTAATTCAATGAACAAATTTGCCTTAAAGGGCAGCCATTTGCCAGATGCATCTAAAAATGGCGAAGGTATTGTCAGAAATCAGGCCTATGATTTCGTGTGCCTGCTGAATCATTTCTATTTGCTATAATCCCGACTTATGTTTGATCTTGTTTTTCTTGGCACATCCGCCTCAACGCCATCCGCTCACCGTGGGCTATCCGCCCATATGATTATGCATCGCCAATATCGGTTTTTACTCGATTGTGGTGAAGGTACCCAACGCCAGATTTTGCGATCTGGATTGGGTTTTAAGCGATTAGACAAAGTCTTGCTGACCCATAGCCATCTTGACCATATTATGGGATTGGGCGGTTTGGTGTCTACTTTGGCCCGTTGGGACGTGATGGAGAAATTTGATATTTATGGTGGCCGCGCCACGCTGTCTCGTGTGTCAGATTTGGTATTTCGGGTGGCGTTGCGTGGCAATCGTACCCCAACTGATGTGAATTTGGTTGAACTTAAGCCGTACGATGTTATTTTAGAGGATAGCAAATTCAAGCTAACCGCTTTTCCGGTTGAACATCGTGGTCCAGATTGTTTGGGTTATTTATTTGAAGAGAAAAGCCGACGGCCGTTTCTCGAAGACAAAGCGGCCGAGCTTGATATTCCGGCGGGGCCAGAGCGTGGCCACTTGGTACGCGGTGAAACGGTCACCTTGCCAGATGGCCGGATTATCGAGCCGGATCAGGTACTGGGTGAAGAAATTCCAGGGACAAAATATGTCCATATCGGCGATGTCGGCCGGACCGATACCCTGATCGATATTTGTCGTGATGCGGATGCGCTGGTTGTTGAATCGACCTATACCAAAGAAGAAACGGAAATGGCGGCCGATTATGGTCATTTGACCGCGACCCAAGCGGCCGAATTGGCGATCGCCGCGAATGTACATACTTTAATTTTGACCCATATTTCGCGCCGTCATACCGAGCGGGAAATTAAGCGAGAAGCACGGGCGATTTTTCCCAACACCTTTGTCGCTCGCGACTTTGATCACTATCAAATTAGTCGGCGAAATGTTGTGCGCTTGAAGCAAGATTAATCCAATAAAAAAAGCGACCTCAAACTGGACCAACTTGCGACAAAAATGTGATCATATCGCACATCAATTGGTCCAGTTTGTTACGTAACCATTATGAATTTATCCCACACCAACTGGGCACTCCGCCTGATCATACTTTGTTTGTTGTTGACCGTTACGGCCGTTCATGCCGACGCGCCACAGCGCGAACCGGAAGCTCCGGTCGACTGGCGTTTTGGGATCGTTGAAACCTATGATGCACCGGCCGATGCATCGGCCGCAGGGGCGGCATGGACACGGGTTCGTTTCCAGTGGGCCGAGGTACAGCGTGGTGGGCCGGGAACATGGACACCCGCTGTGAGCGATGCCCAAATTAGCACTGAAATCGCTTCTGGTCGAACCGTGGTCGGTTTGCTTATCGGTGTGGCTGACTATGCTAATAATGGGAGCAATTTGCCCCAAGGGTTAGATTTGCCCCACACCGACCCTGGGAATAGTTGGGCGACATTTGTACGGACGGCCGTTAGTCGTTATCAAGGGCAAATCAACAATTGGATCATTTGGAATGAACCGGATGTGTGGGACAACAACGCTGTTGGTCATACCTGGGATGGGACGGTAGAAGATTTCTTTAAATTACAGCGGACCGCGTATATCGTCATTAAAGAGACCAACCCCAATGCCTTGGTCCATTTAAGTGCGTTTACTTGGTTTTGGGATTCAAATTACGGCCGTGATCAATATATGGCCCGCCTGCTCGACGAAATCTTGAAAGACCCGAATGCGGCCGGAAACAATTACTATTTCGATGTCGCAACCGCCCATCTCTATTTCCAACCGAACCTCATGTATGACATTATCGGGGCATTCTATGGGATTATGGCGAGCCGTGGCATGACTAAACCGATTTGGGTTGTCGAAACCAACGCCCCTCCGATAGATGACCCTTCATGGCCGGTTGATAACTATACATTTGTGGTCAACCAGCAGGAGCAGGCCGCTTTTATCCCCCAAGCTCTGGCGCTAAGTTTAGCGGCCGGAGCGCAACGGGTGGCGATTTATAAAATGAAAGATGTGGCGGGGGATCGTGGTGCCAATCCTGAACCATTTGGGTTGTTACGTGCCGATGGCAGCCGCCGACCCGCTTTTGATAGCTATCGGGTGGCGGTGCGTTATATGGCGGGAACCCAAGCCTCGGCTCGTGTTCAATGGGACAATGTAGGGCATGTAAAGCTCAATCAGGGAAGCCAATCGACCCATGTCTTGTTTGCCCGCTTGCCACAGCCGGAAGTGGCCCAAGTCGAAGCGACGGCCGCGACCGCTATATTAGCTGACCAGTGGGGGAACCAGCGGACGATTTCGGCCGTGAATGGTTTCTTTAATGTCGAGCTACCCGGATCCGCCTGTAATCAAGGGGCCGGTTCACACTGTATGATTGGCGGGTCTGTTTACTACTTAGTACAATCTTCCGATGGTAGTGCCGGAGTATCCGCCCCGGGGATCACGACAAGTGGTGGCACACAGGGAACTGGTAGCACAACAACGGAGAATTCTGGCTCGACAACAGAAAACAGCGACCCCGTCACCAATACCCCCACATTCACGCCATCTCCTACCCCCACCCTAACACCTACCGCCACAATAACCCCATCTTCTACCCCCACCATTACCCCCTCTCCAACCGCAACGGCGACTGAAACGCCGACAGTGACTCCCTCAAATACCCCCACGGCGACATCAACAAACACATCAACGCCCACTCCGACCCATATCCCCACCGACACAGCAACGCCGACTGTGACTCCCACACCTACCCCAGAACCGTTTTTCTCTTTTGGTGCAGAGGGCCCGAGTAGTCGCTCTGCTACAATCGCTTATTTTTTCATTGGTGGTGGTATCTTGTTAATTGTTGGTTTGTCACT
This sequence comes from Anaerolineales bacterium, assembly GCA_011524645.1. Classification (GTDB taxonomy): domain Bacteria; phylum Chloroflexota; class Anaerolineae; order Promineifilales; family Promineifilaceae; genus WTJY01. The sequence continues at coordinate 16,728 of WTJY01000097.1, forward strand.
TTGGTTAGGCAGACGTGCCAGATAGTGGTGTATCATACGTGCTGAGCCACCAATAGGAAGACAAGTTGCAAAATTTCATCATTGTTAGTAAGGCCTTGGAATCTTTTTTCCCAAGGCTATCAAGTCATGCTACGTTATGTGTTCTGGAAGCATTGGGATTGTTTTGTGTTTGATTTCCGGCCAAACCTCTATCCGCGATTGATTCGTACATTGAATACACGGCTTTCGCTTGTGCTATTTTCAGTGGGTATTGTGCCACTGATTATGAGCGGGTTCTTAGTGAATCAATATCTGCGGTTGCCTTATTTACATGAATCGATTTGGCGGGAGCAGTTACACACGCAAACCCTTGCGCTTGAAATTGGGGATAAATTTAAACATACCTTACTAATGACCGGATCATTGGCAACGTATGTTGGACAACATAAATCGTCTGACTGTTTGCGAACTGAACAGTTTTTGCAGGATTGGTTGGCTCTTAATCGTCAGCTTTCACAAATCCAGCTCCTGAATTTAGACGGAGAACCTATTACGACATTAAGTTTGGAAGATGGGGATGGGCACTCATTTTTACCTTCATCAAGTGAGATTGGGCAGCTGATTAATGATCGCATAACGCTTACAAAGTTTGTGCAGAATGAGTTACAGCACGAATATGATTTGTACATTCTGGAACCGATTGAAAATGAGGCGGGCGAACTTACTCATCTGTTACAAGTGATTATTCCCTTGAAGTGGTTTGCGCCTATGAGCGGGCTGAATGGAGAGCACATGAATAAACATGTGTTCGGTTTTGCCGATCTTGATGGGTTGGTCGTTCAGTCTCTTGGCGGGTCATTTCGCACATTGGTTAATGGAGTTCCCTTTTCTGCTGCATTGCAAGAGATGCCATCTCCCGACCAAATAACGTCTTATGTAATTGAAGACGGCCAGTTTCGTTCCGGCCGTTTGATTACCGCTTCTTATATTGATGGGTTGAATTTGATTTTGATGGTGGATCGGCCGTTGCACGAGGAATTGCAACTGGGCGTTACATTGGGCATTAATACGCTCGGGTTGATCTTGGCTTTAGGTATGGCTGGCGTATTGATTATGATGATGACTCGATCACTCTTGTCCCCAATTACCCGTTTAGCAGAAGCTGCCGAAGGGTTGACTGCGGGGGATGCTGCGATCCCTTTGCCCGATGGGGATGAGCATGATGAAGAGATCGCAGATCTTATTCGCGCTTTTGATCAGATGCGAACGGCCGTGAACGAGCGAGACTATGAATTACGCCAAATATCGGCACAGCTCGAAGATCGCGTGGAGAAGCGAACGGCCGCATTGATTAAAATTAATCGCCGTTTAGAGCAAGAAGTGGTCCATCATGCGCAAACAGCCGCCAAGTTGCGCGAGGCTCGTGATGAAGCGGAACGGGCGAATCAAGCCAAAAGTACCTTTTTGGTGAGCATGAGCCATGAGTTACGTACCCCGCTCTCTTCGATTTTGGGCTATGGGGACCTATTGCGAGAGCTTTCTTCGACCCAAACCCCAGTGACCCGTCAGTTTTTGGAGAAAATCAACGGGGCCGCGTCTCACTTACTCGAAATCATCAATGACATTTTAGATTTGGCGAAAATTGAAGCGGGTCGAATTGAGGTTTTCGAAAGCCAATTTGTGGTGACGACACTGATTGAGGATGTTGTCGATATCGCCCGGCCGTTGGTGGAGAATCAAAACAACACACTAGATATTGTTTTGGATGATGGACACGGTTTTATGGTGTCTGACGAAATTAAAGTGCGTCAAGTTTTGCTGAATTTGCTCAGCAATGCCGCCAAATTTACAGATAACGGACAAATTATACTTCAAGTGCTACGCGACACCGATGATGATGGTCAACCTTATATCTGCTTTTCCGTCACAGATACCGGAATCGGTATGAATCAAGCGCAATTAGATCGCCTGTTTCAACCGTTTACCCAAGTCCATAATGGGAATAAATATTATCGTGGGACCGGCTTGGGCTTATCCCTTTCATTCCATTTTTGCCAGCTATTGGGTGGGACCCTAACTGTGACCAGTACACCTGATGTGGGATCTACATTTACCGCCTGCTTGCCTCAAGATAAAAAGGCCGCATAATTGGTCTTCTTTGACTGTATAATCATCTTGATATATCTGAAATAGATTCATTTTTCCAATACCTTCGCCATTTTTACACCTCTGTGACAAATAATTTGCCTTGAAGGTAAATTTGTTCCTTGAATTAAAAATATCTCGGGCTGATCGCTCAATTATTTTTAATTCGCGTCAAATCAAAAGCTCCCCTCTCCCGTTGGGAGAGGGGCTGGGGGAGAGGGGTAATCCACCTCCCCCAACCCCTCCTCATAGGAGGGGAGCAAATCCAATGAGTTGATTACTTTGGCGAAGGTATTGTTTTCAGACTGAATTTATATTTTTATTTTCGCATGTCGATTTTATCTTTCAACAATCTTTCCCAATCATTTGGGGATTTCGATTTATTCCAAAATATTTCCGGTACGCTGGCACATGGCGACAAAGTCGGCTTGGTCGGCCCCAACGGTGTAGGAAAGACAACGCTGGTTCATGCGCTTGTCGGCGAAACACGGCCGACGACCGGTGCGGTTCATTTGGCCAAGCAAACCCGTGTCGGTTACTTGCATCAAGAAGCACTTCATGCGTTTCAAGCCAATGCGGCCGCGCATGTGTATGATGAAATGTTGGGCGTGTTTGCCGATTTACGCGAGCAAGCGGCCGAATTAGAAGTGATGACCGCCAAAATGGCGGATGGCACGGCCGATGATTCCCTGTTTGAAGCATATAGCCAAGCCCAAGAATCATTTGAACGAGCAGGGGGATACGCATACGAACAGCGCATTAAGCAAGTATTGAACGGCTTGGGCTTTACGGCCGATAATTGGCACACTCCGATTACCCATTTAAGCGGTGGGCAAAAAACACGTGCGTTACTGGCACGACTGTTGCTCGAACGGCCGGAACTGCTCGTTTTGGACGAACCGACCAACCATCTCGATATCAATGCGGTTGAATGGCTGGAAGGGATGCTTAATATTTGGGAAGGGACGATTTTAATTGTTAGCCATGATCGCTACTTTTTGGATCGCGTGGTGAAAACGGTGTGGGAAATGTCGGCTACCGTTTTAGAAGTTTATCGTGGGAACTACACCGCTTACACCCAACAGCGTGAAGAGCGTTGGGAACGGAAACGCAAAGAATTAGAAGCGGATCAAGCCCGTTTGGCCAAAGAAATGGACTATATTCGGCGTAATCTTGCCGGACAGCGGACATCACAAGCGAAAGGGAAGCTAAAACGGCTGAATAGTGAATTGGGGGTTGACGGCAAAGCTCTGAAGCTTTGGCGTACAGAAGACAAGCTGAAAGAGTACCAGAGCCAACGGGTACAGAGTGAAGCCAAAACCTTTAATTTGCAACTTAAAAGTGATATGCGTAGCGGTAAATTGGTGCTACGAACGTATGATTTGGCGGTTGGATATAATAATGAGCCGCTATTTACGGCCGAGAACCTTGAATTAACCCGCTTAGAATGTGCGGCACTGATCGGCCCGAATGGAAGTGGTAAAACAACCTTCTTAAAAACAGTACTTGAGAATCATCCGGCCGTGGCGGGAGAAGCGAAATTAGGGGCGAGTCTAAAGGTGGGCTATTTTTCACAGGCCCATGAGTCACTTAATCTTAATAATTCTGTCTTGGATGAGTTGTTGCACCACAAACATATGTTGATTAGTGAGGCGCGGAGCTATTTGGGTCAATATATGTTTAGCGGTGTTGATGTCGAGAAAAAAGTGAGTACATTAAGTGGTGGGGAACGGGGCCGCTTAGCACTGGCGATTTTGGCTTTACAACAAGCTAATTTCCTGCTTCTCGACGAACCGACCAACCATCTCGATATTCCGGCCCAAGAACTGTTGCAATCGGTTTTGGAATCATTTGATGGGACGATTTTGATGGTGTCCCATGATCGGTATTTAATCGATCAGTTGGCGACTCAAATTTGGGTGGTTGATCCACCGACCGGCCGGATGCGGGTGTATGCGGGCACTTATCAAGATTATTTAACGCGGCGTGACCAAGAGCGGGCCGCTTTGCACGCAGAAATACAGGCGAAGAAGTCGAAAAAAGCGGCCCTACAGTCAGCACCGGCCGAAAAACCGACCCGTAGTAAAAATGAACAACGTCGTTTAGAACAAGCATTGGCAGAAGTTGAGAGTAAAATAGAAGAAACGGAATCGGCCAAGGAAACCGCCAGTGATGACCTACAAGCGGCCAGTGAAGCGCAAGACTTTGACAAGATTCAGCGCAAGAGCATAGAATACAATCAGTTAGAAGCCAAGCTCGAAGAACTCATGGATGAGTGGGCGGTATTGGCTGAAAAATTAAGCGAGTAGTGAGTAGTGATTAGCGGATAGAATCGATGTGATGTTCGCCCACTAACCACTAGCCACTAACCAGTAAAATAGGAGACCCCATGACTCAAAAGATTATCGGTTTGACAGGAAATATTGCGACAGGTAAATCGGCCGTATTGCGATTTGCTGCTGAGCGTGGTGCTCATGTGATTGATGCGGACAAGAAAGTGCACGAGCTGCTCAATACGAATAGCGATATTCAAAGTAAAATAGCGGCCGCCTTTGGAGAGGATATACGAGATGCCGATGGGGCGATTAATCGGGCTGTTCTTGGCCGCAAAGTGTTTGGACAAGACGACGAGATGGAAAAACTTGAAGCGATTTTACATCCGGCCGTGCGTGCCACCATTGAACAAGAGGTTGATGCCAGTACAGCGGCCGTGGTGGTTATCGAAGCGATTAAACTGCTCGAAGGGCCCTTGAGCGAGCTTTGCACGGCGGTTTGGGTGACCCATTGCGGTAAATTCCGGCAGTTGCAACGCTTGATTGTGGCACGGGGGATGAATGAAGATGAAGCGTTTGATCGCATCATGAAGCAAAATCCCCAAGCGGATAAAGTGGCCAAAGCGAATTTGGTGATCGATACATCAGGCACTTTGGCGGATACCTTAAAACAGGTCGCGGCTGCATGGGAAACAATCGGGCAAGTGGCAGCGGTGGCGGCGGCCCCAGCACCGGTCGCACCTACGCCAGCTACCCCGAAGCCTGCACCAGCACCAGCCGCGAAGCCTGCACCGCCTACCCCAGCTGCCGATGTCATTGTGCGTCGGGCACGGCCGTCCGACATTCCTTCGATTATGCTTTTGATTCATAAAGCGACCGATGGCAAAGTGAAGCCGAAGCGGGCTGAAATTTTGATGTCGTTGAGCGAACGGGGGTATTTAATCGGTCAGATCGACTCAGAAATCAGTACCGTTGCTGGGTGGTATACCGATAAAGGGTTTGCCGCTATTGAACGCTTCTATGTGCATCCGGCCGAAGCGATGGAAACGACCGGTAAAGCGGTTTTAGCGGAGATCGGCAAAACCGCCAACGAATTGATGTGTGAAGCGATTTTCGCTTTTATTGATAGCAATATGAGTGGTGACATCAAAGGGGCACTGACCAATGAAGAGTACCTGACAGAAGGGGATGATGGTTGGCCACGTGTCTGGAAACAAGCGTTGAAAGAGATGGAACCGGAGAATGTTGAAGTGATGACCAAGAAGCTCTGGAATGCACGGGTCGCTTAGTCGAGAAAGTCTATGAAAGAGTTGCTGAACAAATATCCCAATATCATGATGTGGGTGGTGCTTGCGGCCGGGATGGTCGGTATTCTTGTCTTCGAGGCACGGGATCTCGGTTTGCAGGGTAGCCAGTGGTTTTGGTTGATCACCATTACCACATTGGTGGCTGGTGCATGTATTTGGATTATTAGCTGGGAAGACGATGATGAAGCCGAAGAATCGGCCGAATAACGCCCCTGTCGTTACATTATAAATGTTCTATGTTAAAGCCCGTTCGTTGAACGGGCTTTTTTTTTTGACGCTGTTTTTTCGCTGTGGTAGACTGCGTTATGTCTAGCTAATCTTTAAATTTGATGGTTTCAGACACAATAACCCAAAACATATTATGTGTAAGGGGAGACTAAAATCACAAAAATGCTGTCATGTGATTCCTGTTCACCATAGGGTGATGACGGCCGTTTGTTAAATGCAAGGAGAACAAAACGAAATGAAACGGAAATATATACAATTGGTCGGCTGGTTGACGCTTGTGTCTCTGCTCTTGGTCGGCTGTCAGATCAGCTCATCGAGCAGTGAAAGCGAAATGGAAGGGATTCCGAGCACCTCTGGTGATCAACCGATTCAGGTTGATGCTGCGCCGGAAGAAAATAGCGTCGATAACGGTGGGGAAGTTGCCCCTGAAGAGATCGAAGAAATCGGCATTATCGAAGAGGCTGCACCGGCCGTTGAAGAGGAAGGTAGCACCGAAGTGGTAGATGGGGCAACGGAAGAAGCACCGGTCGCTGAAGGGGAAACCGCAACTGACGTGGTAATCGAAGAAGCAACACCTGAGGCCGAAGAGGTGGTTGAAGAAGCGGCGGCACCGGCCTCACCACCACCAGACGGTGTTTATGTCGTCCAAGCTGGGGATGCATTGGTTAATATTGCGGCTCAGTTTGGTGTAAGCGTTGCTGATATCGCGGCCGCTTCAGGCTTGACCAGTTTAGACAGCTTGGATATTGGCCAAGAGTTGATCATTCCGGAACCGGGCTATGCGGCAACGGTATCTGATGTAGAGACCGGAGAACAGGTTCATGTGGTTCGCTCTGGGGATACATTGTTCAGTATCGGGGTGGCTTATGGTGTGACTGTGGCGGAGTTGCAGGCGCACAATGGATTGGCGAATGTAAATTCGTTAGATATTGGACAGGAAATTCGGATTCCGACAAGCGCGGAATAGAAAAGGATAAATGGTAAATGGTAAATGAAACGGCGCGTCCCGCTCTCATTTACCATTAGCTATTGATAATTTGCCATGTACAATTTTTTATGGCACATCCATCGCACAGCGGAAGCCTAACGTCGCTCGGGTCACGGTGGGGTCGAAAAAGCCACGCCGTGTCACCATGAGCTCCTCCTGCACCGAAAACCACGAACCACCACGCAACACCTTAAAGTCTCCCTCGGCCGGTCCACGCGGGTTGGTGCGGGGCGCTTCTGCATAGTAGTCACGATCATACCAATCGGCCGTCCATTCCATGACATTGCCGAGCATATCGGCGGCCCCGATTGGGGAATTGCCTGCGGGGAAACTCCCCACAGGCGCAGTATCTTGATGCCCATCATCGACCAAGCCATCACGGCCGTCGCGGGGGCAGTTGCCGTCACAATAGTTTAGGTTTTCTCCGACAAATTCATCCCCCCAAGGAAAGAGTGTGCGCTGGAGTTCGGCCGGATTGTAACCGGCCGCCCGTTCCCATTCCGCTTCTGTCGGCAAACGGGCTTCGCGCCAAGAACAGAAATTTTCCGCTTGGTACCAGTTGACAAAGATGACCGGATAATCATCATATGAATCTGAGTTGAAATAGGCATCGTGATAAGATGCACTGTCGCGGGCTGGGGGATCACACGCCGCTTCTAACACACATTCCCGATACTGGCCGTTGGTCACTTCCGTTTCATCGATGTAATAAGGCTCGAGATTGACAAGATTAGAGGGGGCTTCGTCCCGTTCGCTTTCATTGTTGCCAAAGCGAAAGATACCGGTCGGCATATAGAGCATACGCATACCGGTTTTGCTCACGATCGGGGCGGGCGTGGCTGTGGGACGCAATGTGGGGAGTGGAGTCGGGGTTGCGGTCGGTGCGACCGCTGTCAATGCCGCAATAACCTGTGATTCAGTCGTTGCGGTGGCGGCTACTTCGCTCCCGCCAACCAGCTCTTCTTGGTCGATGAGGGCGTAGCTGAGAATGGTGGCCACGATTAAGACGAATAACATGACCAAACCCCAAATGGTACGGGTTTGAATTTCGCGGCGTGGCCGACGAGATTGGGGTGTTTGGGTGAGTGGTGTCGGCCGTTGGGGTAACGGTTTATTGCGTGCCGGTTTTGGATCGGGGTCTTTGGCCAAGCTGGCTCCGGCGAACGAGTTGCTGTCCGGTTTGCGTAGGGCGCGAGCAAAGCTGTTGACATCGGCCGTGCGAGATTCACGTCGGAGGGACATGGCATGGTTGGCCGCCAGCGAAAGATAGGGTGGCACATCGGGATTGACTTGGCGCGCCGGAAAGAGAGTGTATAACCCGCTGGCCCGCTCAAGGGCGTTGGGGGGCTCTTTGTTGGTCAGGGCCATGTAAAGTGTGGCCCCTAAGCTATAGACATCGCTCATTGAGTCGATGTCCACCCCTTGTTGTTGCTCTGGGGAGACGAAGCCCCCTTTGCGCTGGGCTAGATTGAGCTGGGGGAGTCCTGTATCGACAAGCGCGACGCGGCCATCCGGCCGGATGCGAATGTTGGCCGGTTTGATGTTGAGGTGGAGTTGATTGTTTTCGTGTAGATAAGTTAAGGGGGGGGCGACCGCTTCAATCGCATCGACCGCGACGCTAGCGGGGAGTGGCCCATATTGATCGAGAAGGTTTTGTAAACTGACGCCGGGAATGTATTCGCTGAGGATATAGTGCCCCGTATTTTCAATAAAAAAGGTGTCTTGAACGGTTGGAAGTTGGGGGTGGTTGAGGGCTTGAAGCTTTTTGATTGCCGCTTTGAACGGCCGTGTGAGCGCCCCATGTGGGTCTAGCACCTCTTTGAGTACCGCTTCTTGTTCGTGGGTTTCATCCCAGACACGGTAGACAGCTCCATGTTCTCCGGAGCCGAGGAGTTCAATGATGCGGTAGCGATTGGCGATTTTTTCGTTGGGGTACAGAGACATGGGGGACCATTGAGAGGTGATTGATAAATAGTTAGCCTATAAGATTTAAATTGTAAATGGTAAATTGTCAATGGTGAATGGTAAATGAACTCCTCCCCCTTATTGATCGTTTATAATTGGCTATTCACTATGGGGGTGTTTCTTTTGTCATTTTGTTATTCTGCGTAACCGGATGTCGTGGCATAAAGGTGGGAATGACTTTTGCTTTTTCCCAGAGCTGTGTAACTGTTGTAAGAGATTTATCAAAATATAATATTTTGTACTCTTTTACTGCTTCACAGAATGGCTAACGCCACATCTCCACAGTCTTAAAATCCCGCCCAACTAGCGGTACTCAGCTTGTTTTAAAGGGTCAACCTGCGCCAAATTCAAAGCGGCATTCAGATCGCGATCCATCGTTAAATGGCAATGTTCACATCGGTAAATCCGTTCGGAAAGAGCCATATCCGCTTTCTTACGCTTGCATCGATGACAGAGCTTGGTCGATGGATACCAGCGACCCGCCATTCTGACTTCAATACCCGACCAAGCAGATTTATACTCAAATTGTCGTCGAATCTCTCCTAAGCTTGCATCATGGAGCGCTTGGGCTAAACGGTGGTTTTTGACCATCCCCTTCACATGTAAATCTTCCAATACAATCACTTGAGGCCGTTGGTGTGCTGGTTTGGTTTTCGCCACCACAGCCGATGTCCCCTTATGGATCGCATCTAGACGTTGATTTCGTATGTCAAGATGAATTTGGGCCACTTTTGCTCTCGCTTTGGCTCGATTCTTGCTTCCTTTCTGCTTACGGGACAATGCCCGTTGTGCTCTCTGTAATTTTTTCAAAGAGTGCTTGAGTTGTTTGGGGTTTTCTATTACCGCCCCATTTGAACAGGTCGCCAAACGGTTGATCCCCAGATCGATCCCCACAATCTCCCCTCGGGGAGTCATGTCGGCGATTTCTTCTTCCACAAACAGAGACACAAACCAACGCCCCGCACGTTCAGTTATTCGACAAGATAAATTTCGTACATCGGAGCAAGGCAAATACCCTTTTTCTTTCAAGCGGGCCCACCCGATCCGAGGCAAACGAATTTCTTTTGCGGCAACTGTTATTGATCCCTCTAAGTAAAAACTCTTTCTGGCGGTATGTTTCGACTTAAATTTAGGAAACCCCGCTTTTTCTTCACCCGCCGCCACACGGCGAAAGAAATTGGCATAAGCTTGATCTAAAGTAGGTTTTTTCCTTGTTATTTAGTTTGAGCTCGGTTTTGTACACTTTGTAGACAATCATGCCATTTGTATGCTTAGTTTACTTCCTGATCTTCTAAAATCGATTTCATTCGATCCACCCGATTTTTCCCCTGACGCTTGCCATAAATACGGGCGCACATCGAAGTAATAATTGCCATAAAATCATCGACTAGCTCATCTTTGGTATCACTCTGATTGATCACCTCGATTTTTCGACCATGCGCTAACAGCACACTTTGCAATTGGTTAAAACCAAATCTTGTGGCTCGGTCTTTATGCTCCACCAGAATAATTTCTATCGTCTCGTCTCCCAGCAACTTACTAAACTTAGGTCTTTGATCATTTAGACCTGAAGCGATTTCAACAACTTCTCGGTCAATGATATAGCCTCGGGCTGCCGCAAAGTCTCTCAGGCGAATCATCTGTCGCTCTAAATCCTCTTTTTGACCATGACTTGATACGCGACCATACAAAACAATTTTCCCTTTTGATCGCTTTTCTTCGCCACTTCTTACAACAATCGTTCCGCTTGGTAATTGATAGGCATCTAACTCTCCTCGCTTAAACATTTTGTAGGCAGCATGATATGTTATTCCAATTTGCTTTGCATATGTGCTTAGTTTCATCTGCTTATTTTAACATAAAATACAATATTGTTACATATTAATTTGAATCAGTTTCAACCCCTCGCTGTTTCTCAAACAACAAATATCCGCCGTCATCTCGAATGAAGTTGCAGCCGTGCTATTTGTAAAACAGTTGCCTCGCTTCATTGCTGGTCCATAAATAAAAACGTAAGATTGTTAGGCAATACCTTCGCCATTTTTAGACCTCTGTGAGTATCAGCTCAAAAACTCGTGGTAACACAAATATGAAATTGAGTATATCATAGAGGCATGTTGTCAGATCTCAACCCCGAAAAAATAAACACAGTGGAAGAATTGCGCCAAGGTTCGGTGGTCTTACTGAATGTGGTTTCAAACCTGCAACAGGAGAATCAGGAGCTCAAAACAGAAGTCCAACAACTGAAAGATGAAATCAACCGTCTCAAAGGGGAACAAGGGAAGCCAGAGGTCAAAGCGAACAAAAAACCATCAAGCGATCACTCATCAGAAAAAGAGCGGAAAAAGCAACCCAAGCCAAAGCCGAAGCGAAAAAAGCGTCGCCCTCACAAAGAAGTCAAGATTGATCGTGAAGAAATATTGGTTGTATAAAGTGCACCCCATTGTCAAGACCAAAAAGTTGAATATTTAAGTAACATTTTG
>WTJY01000367.1 GCA_011524645.1 Anaerolineales bacterium
AAGCACATGACAGAAAGTACAAAACCATTTCGAGACAAGGAAAGACTTTTGGTACGTGAGAAGCGTATCCAAACCATATTAGATGCTGGACTAATATTGTGTTTAGAGCGCGGGATAGTTGAATTAGAAATGAAAGAGGTGGCTCAGCATGCTCGAGTAGGGCGTACCACGTTGTACCGATATTTTCCCAATAAACAAGATTTGATTTATGCGATTTTGTATCACATGGGTACAAATCGTGTTGCACCTGAATTTCATGAGGCGCGATCCCAATTTACGGGAAATGGGCTAGAAAAATTTGAACAGTTTTTGATGCAGTTGATAGAGGCTTATGAGAAATTCCCTGATTTTTTTCGGCTAATGGGGATGGTGGATGCCTATTATGGTATGCACGAATCGGCCGAAGATCTTGCGCGACTTTACCAAGAGATGTTTTTCGGTTTGCTTGTAGAAGATACACCGAGCTCATTTCTACAAGAGGGACAGCGTGATGGTTCGGTAACTCTGTTGATCGATCCACATATCTACATGATGACAGCTCTAGCGACTCTCAATAGCCTGATTCAACATCTTGTTGTTAGTAGTGAAGAGGGAATCAAGCTGTCTTACAATATTGCAAATCCCAAGGATATGGTTACAACGGCCGTTTGGGCCATCATCACGGCAATCAAAATATGATTGGTCAGTTGATTATCGAAGATATGGGGCACAACTTGCCACGGTCGCGCAGGGATCAGATCGTTGACGCAATCAAGGAACTTGCTACAACAAAATAGTTGAGCATCAACCGGTAAGGTCGGGTAAAATGAATGACGAGTGACGAATGACGAGTGACGAGTGACAAATAATTTATAAGTTGCTTTCATCATGAACCGGCCGTCACTGAATTGTAAAAAATCACAAGAGAAGAGAAAGACAAATTATGGAAGCGAAAATTACCCTCTTGCCGGGAGACGGCATCGGGCCGGAGATTGTCGGCGCGACAACCAAAGTATTTGATGCGATCGCCGCAAAATATGGGCACACATTTAACTACTCAGAACATTTGATGGGTGGGATTGCGATTGATGAAATGAACAATCCGCTACCGGAAGAGACGCTTGGTGCTTGTTTAGAAAGTGATGCGATTATGCTCGGTGCTGTGGGTGGTCCGAAATGGGATGATCCGACAGCGAAAATCCGGCCGGAACAAGGGCTGCTTCGTCTGCGTAAAGAACTGGCCGTTTTCGCCAATTTGCGCCCTGTTAAAATTTTCGACGCGTTGGCCGATGCCAGCCCACTTAAGCCGGAACGGGTGAAAGGGGTCGATATTATGTTTGTGCGCGAATTGACCGGTGGGATATATTTCGGGACCCCGCGCGGCCGCGAAACAACGGCCGATGGGCTCCGTAGCGGATTCGATACCTTGCGTTATGACGAAAACGAAATCGCTCGTATTTTGCGGGTCGGGTTTGAATTGGCGCGACAACGTCGTGGTAAATTGACCTCTGTCGATAAAGCGAACGTGTTGACCACCATGCAAGTTTGGCGTGAAGTGGCTCACGAAGTGGCTAAAGAATATCCAGATGTTGAATATGAAGATATTTTGGTCGATGCGATGGCGATGTATTTGATCAACCGTCCGGCCGATTTTGACGTGGTCGTAACCGGCAATATGTTTGGCGATATTTTGTCTGACGCCGCCTCGATGATTACCGGCTCTTTGGGCATGTTGCCTTCGGCCGCTGTGGGGGCTTCCGGTAGTGTGGGGCTCTTTGAACCGATTCACGGTTCGGCACCTGACATCGCGGGCAAAGGAATTGCGAACCCCTTGGCGACCATCATGAGTGGGGCGATGTTGCTTCGCTTAGGTTTGGGCTTGGAAGACGAAGCGACGGCCGTTGAAAACGCGGTTAGCCAAGTCCTTGCTGATGGACATCGCACCGGCGACTTGGGCGGTGGTGAAGCTGCTTTGGGTACCGATGCGATGACCGATAAGGTGTTGGAAGCTTTAGACTAGTGACGAGTGACGAATAGATTCGCACTCGTCATTTGGCAGAATGGGGGTCTATGCTGTGGCTGCGTCTAGCAGATCTTTGTTGAAGCTGTCTGGGATGAGTTTGTGCAATGATGTTTGGCTGATCTTGCCGGTATCGGTGGCGATTAGCCAAACAGGAATATCTCCCAACGCGAATTCAAGTAAAACTTGGCGACAAGCCCCGCAAGGGGTGACCCCGTTGCGCGAACTGACCGCCACCGCGATGATTTCTGTTTCCCCTTGGCTGACCATTGTGCCGATCGCATTTTGTTCGGCACAGCGGGTCAGTCCATACGAAACATTTTCTACGTTGACCCCGCTGACGATCCGGCCGTTGCGTGTGAGAACGGCCGATCCGACAGGAAAATTAGAGTAGGGAGAATAGGAATTTTGCTGAATTTTCTGCGCTTCAGCGATTAATTGCTCTTTGATTTGGTTTGAAATAATTTCCGTCATGCGGGAATCTTATCTGATTTGAGCGGTGGGGCACAAGAGGCAACTTTTAGCTGTAAGTAAGAGTCGTTTCTGTAAAAAGGATTGTGACAGTAATCAAGGTTTCTTTTCGATTCGATTAATTGGCAAACGCGATGAGACCACTGCCAATCACAAGGAGAAAAAGACTGATAAGCCTTGGTGCTGGGAGTGGTTCTTTTAGGACACGCCAGCCTAAGAACACCGCAATAACTAAGCTCAATTGACGCAAGGCACCGACATAAGTCGCTTTGCTTAGTCCGATAAATACATTTTTATCATCAGCGCGTCTGGCTAGAAAATTCCAAATACCGTGCGTGATAGCAGAAATAAGGACAATAAAATAAGGGAATAGTTGCATACAAATTTTTCATTTACAATACCTTCGTCAATGTGGATCGTCTACTTGGATTGGCTCCCCTCCTCATCGGAGGGGAGCTTTTGATTCGACGCGAATTAAAAATAATTCTGATACTGTCGAATTTGGTGGGATAAGCGTAAATCGTTCAAAAATAGTCGATTTGCAGGGTTGT
>WTJY01000349.1 GCA_011524645.1 Anaerolineales bacterium
ACTCCCATAGAAATCCACTCACCATCTATCAAACGCAAAATCACCCCTTCACGTACAGATTGAGTGCCATCAGCCGACTCCCACAGCCCAGCTTCATTAAATGTCTTAACCGAAGCGTCTTGAATCGTTCGCTCTCCACTGACCCATAGATCTCCATTCCTGTCTTGCGTAATAGACCACGCAAACAGATCTGGCGTCGAAATTAACCGGCTTTCCCCCGCTAATTCAGACAGCCACACCCCTCGATTGGTGGCCAAATAAGTTTGCTGACTCGTTTCATCATGCCAGCTATCAAATACAGCCCCATCTTCCCAAACCCTCTCCGCCGTTTCATCACCGCCCCATTGATAAAAACCGCCGTCCGCCCCACTAAAAAATAGCAGCCCCCCTATCACCATTCCATTAGCCACCTGTCCTAATTCAGAAGCGAGTGGGAAATAACGCCAATTGCCCGCATCATCTTCTTGCAGAGAGGTAAGCCCCGCAGAGCCAACCAAGATCGCTATTTCCCCATCATGCCGAGGTGGCAAAATCTCTTCGATCTCACTAAATTGACGTGGCACAGCGGTCCCAGCAATCACCCCAGAATCGAGCAAATAGTCGATCAATGCCGCCGCTTCGCTCGGCCTAGTATATCCCCACTCAGCCGCCAATTCCCATTGGCGATCGATTTCAGCCGCCATCTCTTCTTCCGTCGTCCAATCGACCTCGTAAAGATTTTCCCAATGAAGGGACGCATCAGGCTCAACGGTGTTTTCTCCGTCTACAAAGGCGACACTCACCGGCTGGGATAGATCAAACGTATCCAATGCTTGTGCTTGCTCTACAACTGTAGAAGCTTGCGATAAGGGAGTCACATTTATCGTGCCAAGTGACTCTTCAGAGTTTTTTCCAGTTCGAGTAAATCCTAACCAGGCCATCATCAGGCCCAAACTAATCATCCCACTCAAAAGACCGATCATCATTCGTTTACTTATCCGCATAGTTATTTCTGCCTCCGAAAAAAATAGTGCCAAACCGGCCAAAACAATTCTTTTTTGTTTGACTTTTTAATTTTTTATTGGTATTTAAATACCTTTTGGTACATCAATCATAGCAGAAATGATCATTTAAGGCGAAATCTAAGCCCACACCTCCCCTTTAAAGCAAAAACGGCCGCAGAGAGCGACCGTTTCATAAAAATCAAATTGAAAAGACCGAGTCCTGTCAGATTTGGTGGGACTCGATCAATTAACGGTTGTCATTCCCACGAAGGTGGGAATCCAACTCTGTTTGAGCGGTGGATCCCCGCCTACGCGGGGATGACAGCCCTGTAAATCGACTAGTTTTGAACGATTTACGCTTATCCCACCCAATTGGCAGTATCAGGAAAAAACTAATAGTTAACGCAATATAACGGGAGCATAAACTCTCTGGCTATTGACAATAGCCACATGAGTCATAGATCGAGCACCGCCGTTATCCCAACCCGCAAAAATCTCAGTTTGAACCAGAGCCCCTTCGGACGTGCTTGGCAAAATCGATAAGGTATAAGTCACCATATCTCCACCGGTCAAAGAAGTTGCAGGCCAAGAAACACGATCCCCCGATATCACACCGCTCGGAGATGGTGCTGTAACCGAAATAAATTCACTCCCCAAAATCGCCTCAAGCGTAACCGCTGTGAAATCGGTCGTTCCATAATTAGTCGCCACAATCGTCATCGTGTAAGGCTGATAGCCAATCGGATCAATCGGATCAGTTGTGACCGTTAATTGCAGGGTTGATATATCGGCCGCAGGCCCCCCATATGCGCCGATATCAGCGCGGCTTCCATCAGGATCATTAAATGATGAATCAGGATTTCCTGTATTTACAACAGGGGAATTGGGTAAAGGCCGGTAGTCATCATTGCCATCTAACAACGCATCAGCGATCACAATATCAGTATCATTGAGTACGACATCAGTAGGCACATCCCCGTTGATCGATCCATTGCCAGCAAAGAGGTTATACCCCCAATCCCATCCACTGCGATAGTAAGGAGAGTCTAAAGCCATCTCATTATTCAGAAAAATATTATTATGTATAGATGTTTTATCAACAAATTCAGTATAGTAGTACATGCCGATTTCATACCCGACAATCGTATTGTTGTGCATAACAATGAATCGCTGACCTATTGACCCATTCCGCGAGAAGACACCCCATTTTGTATTATCGCCAATCAATAAATTATTATACATATACAAGATGCCACACTCATCGAACGTCCCAATCGAGCAATGCGCCTCAATCGCCATAGATGTCCCACCGCGAATAATATTGTTACGCAAGGTCAAAATACTTCGTGAAGTGTGGTGTATAACAGTCGCGGATTCATATCCTTCAATAATCAAATTCTCAATTTGCACATCCCCAATGCTGGTAAGAGTCATGCCTTCTAAAAGACGAATTGTCGCAGCACCCTCACCACGAATAGTGACATCAGATTCCACGTCAACAACACCTGCATTTTGTTGGGGAACATCGTATACCCCATCGCGCACAATCAAAATTGACTCGGCGTCACGCGGTAGCCCATGCACGGCCGTCAAAAAATCATTAAACGGCCGTCCCTCCGTTCCATCCCCCCCATCCGGTGCGCTCGCATCCAAATAAACCGTCGTCACATTATCCACCTCGGCCGTTACCGTACCCGACCACAACCACACAGCCCCCACGGCCGCACACACACACAACATCGCTTGAACCACACGATAAAACATTGAAAACCGACTCCTCATATTAGCAAAAATAGTAAGACAATCCTATTCTAGCCAGAACAAGCAACGATTGAGCAAACATTCCCCATATTTGATAACTCTTGATTACAGTTGATAATAGTTGATAAAACTCCCCGTCGCTGGAATTCATTTCGTCATGCACATTTCGGCCGTTATTCCTTGCACAAGTACACCTAAATAGAATCGAAAAGTAGTTAACGCAATATAACGGGAGCATAAACTCTCTGGCTATTGACAATAGCCACA
>WTJY01000491.1 GCA_011524645.1 Anaerolineales bacterium
CGACTATTTTTGAACGATTTACACTTATCCCACCAAATTCGGCAGTATCAGAAATTTTTGATCCCCTTTACGCTTAGGGAATAGAAGTGGGAGCCCAGAACCCGCTAGAATGTTATGATTTGGCTGATGGGATAAATCACATGGCTAAAGCAACTGCCTACGGCCTTGGTTAGGCCGCCGGCGACTGCGATACAACAAGCTGCTTGTGTCTCTGCGAGATCTTTGACACTATTTCTACATACAAAATTTCTACCAAAATTTCTACATACAAAGTTGTGAAAGATTACGAGATTTCGGCCAATACTTTGTCGATTATCATGGCAAGTAGTTTGGCATTGGCTCGGGTAAAGGGCATGGGGGGGCGAATTTTAACCACGTTATGCCACGGTCCATCTGTGCCGAGCAAGATATGGTGATCTCGCATGCGGTTCGAGACATATGAGGCTTCTTTGTCGGCCGGTTCCAGTGTGGCTCGATCACGTACCAATTCGATACCGAGGAAAAGCCCAGAGCCACGAATGTCCCCCACTAAGGGATATTTATCTTGGAGCGGCCGGAGCAAATCGAGCAGATAGGAGCCGACATCAAGCGCGTGTTGCTGTAGATTTTCGGCCAGTGTTGTTTCGAGGACGGCCAGCCCGACCGTGCAAGAGAGCGTACTGCCCCCAAACGTGCTAAAAAATTCCATACCATTGTTAAAAGAAGCGGCGATTTCCGGCGTGGTCACGACCGCTCCGATCGGGTGTCCATTGCCGATCGGTTTGCCGAGTACGACGATATCGGGGATCACGTTTTGGGCGAGAAACGCATAAAAGTCGGTACCGATCCGGCCGTATCCGGTTTGGACCTCGTCTGCGATACAGAGTCCACCAGCCGCTCGGATGTGATCAAAGGCGGCCGCGAGATACCCTTGAGGGTGAATGATTTGGCCTCCTACACTCGGGCAACTTTCAACGATAAAACCGGCTAGGCCACGCTTGGCGGCGACTTGGTCTGCGACATTTTTAACCTGTGAGGCGTATTGCGCGGCCGTTTCTGGGGTGTCCCCTTTGAATTGACCACGGTAAGGATCGGCTACCGGAATGGTGTGGACCCAATCGGGTGCGCCACGGCCGCCGGGCCCATCATGTTTGTATGGACTAATGTCGATTAGTGTGTTGGTGTGGCCGTGATAAGCACCTTCTTGGACGATCATGTCATGATGGCCGGTGTGGGCACGAGCTAAACGAAGCGCGAGGTCATTTGCTTCACTGCCTGAGTTGACAAAGTAGCAAACACTGAGAGGATCAGGTAGTGTCTCGACCAGTTTGTTCGCGTAGTCAATGATTCGGTCGTGTAAATAGCGCGTATTGGTATTGAGAATTGGAGCTTGTTGAGTGATCGCTGCCACGATTGCCGGATGGGAATGGCCCACATGGGGGACATTGTTGTAAGCATCGAGATATTTTTGCCCTGTCTCATCATAAAGATATTGCTTCCAACCGCGAACCATCTTGAGCGGTTTGTTGTAGCCGATACTGAGGTTCCGGCCGATTCGTTGACGGCGTTGTTTTAAGGTGTCTGCTTTGCTTCGCTTTTTGGGTAAGAGCTGATCGGCCGGAATGTTTAGAATTAGATTGGGGTCGGGTGATAGTTGGTGCCAAAGTGCGCGTTGGCTGGCACGGCCGACACCGGGGAAGTCGGTTTGGTAACCCAGTAGATCGGTTATGATTTGGAAATGGAGGTGAGGGGGCCAGTTTCCATTTTCTTCAGGTGGGCCGAAGTCAGCCAGATGGGTTCCGGCCGTGATGGTCTGTCCTTGTTGCCAACGGCCGGGGGATTCATGGGTGAGGTGGCCATAGAGGGTATAAAACGGCTTCCCTTGATCTGTTTCATGGCGCAGAATAATGACACCGCCATAATCGAGATCACCGAGATTGACCTGTGCATGAGCCACAACCCCATCGAGCGGAGCGTAAATCGGTGTCCCTGTGGGTGCGAACAGATCGATCCCTAAGTGAATGGTGCGGCGTTCTTGCAAAATATCGCTACCGGTGCTGAACAGGTCGTTGGCATAAATAAGGCGTGGTTCATCATATTGACCGATACCGATTTCTGCGTCGTGTTGCGCCATAAAATCGAAGATACGCTGGGTGAATAGGGGCTCGCTATTTTGCTTAAAGTCGCCGTCTACAAGCGGGCTAGACACACTTAAATCGATCGATACGGTTGATGTTTGGGACCAGTCGCTTTTTAGGACCGGATGAAAACTGGCGGAATTTTCGCGTAGCCAATTTGAAACATCGGGCTGATTGGTTGTTGGAGGGAATCCGCAAGCATGACGTAAAACGGCCGTAGCCCATAGATGGGGCGTGTTGACTAGTTTGGGCAAGGTGCGACGGATCGGTTCTTGGCTTATAAGTAGATAGTGGTCATCCGGCCGTTGGGCGATTTGGTGGGCGGCCATGTGGACACTGACGCATAGGCGCATGGTGATGAGACCGAATAGTGCTTCGATCTCATCCGGTGTTAGTGGATATTGACTGTGGTAACCTGCGGTGATTTGGGCGGCCGTTTCTAAGGGGGCCGGTTTGTCCAGAATCGCGTAGGCGATGGCGATCGCTAGATTATTGATCGTATGAGAATAGACTGCGTCCCCCCAATCGATAAACCCTGTAATTTGCTGGTGGCGCTGGTATAGATCGCCCGTTGTACCCACGATAACATTGTAATCATTGGCATCATTATGAATGACGCTTTGGCGCAAGTTGTGTAGATGTGGCTGAGTGTAGCGGGTGTAATTTTGTAAAAGATGGCCTAACTGGTCGTTAAGTGTTGGGTCTGTGATTAGATGACGATATTGTGTAAGAACTTTGGGGGCTTGGGCAAGGTCCCAATGAAAGAAATGATGCAATGCAGAGTGGTTAAAATCAACCATGGTAGCATCTAAACGGCCGAGTTGAGCACCCAAATCGTGCATTAAGCTTGAACTGTGTCTGTTGGCTTCCCCCAACGGTATTCCTTCCAGATATGTTACCAACCGGACAAAGTATTGTGTGCCGGCCGTGTCGGTAATTTGTGTAATTAAATTTCCATTTGTGGCACTTATAATAGAAGGGCAAAGATCGCTTGATCTATTGATGTGTTGTAAGAGCTGGTTTTGGGCTTCTATTAGGGCTTGCTCTTCGTGGCTATTTGCGACTTTTAGAACGAATAGCTGTTGATCGACAGTTTTGAGCCGGAGATTTTGATCTCGTTCGCTGGGTAGTAATTTGTGGGTATCGATTTGTAACCCATATTGCTGACTCGCGAATTGTATAAGTTCTGTGGGTGTAAATTGTGGGGATTGATTTAGGATAGACATCTTTTTGCTCACAATTGGTTCTGATTTTTATTTTTTGTATAAGGATGATGGTGAGATTGTAAGAATAGTGTGATTTCTGTAGCTGAGAGGAAACTGACTGTGATTGGTGACCTCGCTTATGGGTGGATGGGTGTAGATTGTTGTTGTGGTATTGCTACTTTCGACGTGAGATTTATCTTACCGTCGAAAATTCGCGACATTTCTACAGCTTGTTCGTGGACCTACTTAGTGTACTTATTTCGGAAAATATTACTTTCGCGTTATACTCAATTTATTCTCTTTGGTAGTATGGCGACAATGTTTATTCATGCAACCTGTTCAGATATTAGTTGAAATTTGATTGAGGTTGTTTCCTATTTAGTTGTTTGATTATGTGCTCTGCACCATCAATCAATCATTGGGCTCTCTAAGCATGGCGTTTTATTACAAAACTTTTGCAAAGTAATATTTTCACATGCCGTTTGGGCCGGTTTTCTTTTAATACGGCGAAGTGTAGGTAAAATAGGCGTGTTGAACTGGGTAATTGTGAAAATTAACTCTTTAACACACTCAATGCTCTTGGGTTCTGTTTTTTGAATTGACTGTATGGTTTCATTACACCACGGCCGATAAATAGGCGATTTTCGGAAGAATAGTGTGGATAATCTAGATAATAATTACGAAAAAGCTTCAAAGCAAACGATTACGGAATTGCGTGATATTGCCAATTCTGAGAGCTTACGGGGCTTGTCGGAATTGAGTCTATCTCAGGTTGATCAAATTGTGGAACAAGTCGGGCAGGCGACCCCTTCGGGTAGTGTTCCTGGCATTATTTTGCGTGGATTGGCGAGATTGCCCGGCCGACAGATTTCACCCGATGTGGTGCGCCGTGATACCAATTTGCTTTTTAGCTCTTTGCGCGATCATGCGGTGTTTGGGACTTTTTTTGCGGGGCCAGCTGCGGTTATTTGGGGGTATCAGAATATACTGCGTTTAGCGGGCAAAAATCCAGAAGATGCCTTTCCTGAGGGGTATTGGCAATTTTATGTTGATTATGCCCTACGTGAAGATACAGCGCGACATGCCAATGAGACACATGGATTTGACACACTACTCAACAAATATCGCATTACTTTAGATGCTGTTGATCGGATAACCGCATGGGTGATGGCATCGATTCAATGTTTGGTTCACTATGATCAGCTCTTGCAAAATGAATGGCGAGAGCGGGTTTATCTCCATATTTTGCGCGAGGAAATGGCGGATACGCATGATGCGGCCCAATATCAAAAGCTATATAACACATGGGCTGAAATCCGGCCGTATCGACGGGGAAGTGATGTTAAACCTGGGCAATCTTATGCCGATTATCGCATGGAGAAATTTGATCATTTTATGGAGCAAGCGCTGCGGGATGTATCAAAAGAGGCACGGCGTAACTGGGTGAGAAAGGTCCGTCGCACAAAGCGGGAGAATTTGAATTTCTATCAAAATCAGATGTCGATTCTGGCCTATCTTGAATCCGGCCGATATTCGGAAGCGAGACGGCCGATAAAAATCGAAGAGACACAAGTGGGTCTCATTTATAAAGGGCAATATTTCTTTATTCCGGTATGTCGCCCTAATTCATCTGAGCCGAATGAAGTAACTGCGGTGCGGGCCTATGTCAACAATATCGTGCAACAAGTCAATAGCACCCCTGCGGATTCGATTCAGCTTGCCGATTTAGCCCGCGCCAAACGGGTTCATATGTCAGAGATTCGCAAATTGATGCGGCCGGCGACGATGCGAGAATTGGACCGGTTGCAAAATGCGCCGATCTTGCTGAATATGGATCGTCAGCCATTCTATTTATCATTATCGGAATTGCGTCAGGCGGAGCGGGGGATTGGGGTTCATGCGATGACCGTGTTTGATACCCAAGATTCCTTTGTGTTTGATCAATCACATATCTTTTTTGATGGGACTTGGGGGGCGGCATTGGCGGAAATTATGACCAACGAAGCGACCGCTTGGGGGGTATATCTTAATACGTTGCCGAAGATTCATCCCCCTGTTGTTTTAGATACCGCTTTGCATATTCGGTTTAATGAAGATGAGTTGCAAGTTTTGCGCAATGTTCCCAAAGCACCCATTGAAGTGAGTGCGGAAACAGAAGCGATCAACCTGCGTAATTTAACCGCTTTGCGTCGGGTCTTTAAATTGCGTAGTGACCTGATTCAGCTGACGGTGAACGATTTATTGGTACTTTATCGGGCTATTCATGCATATCGGTATGAACCGGATCCTCTTTTGTTAGAAGAGGTCGAATCACTGATAGAAAAACCGGCCACGGCTGCAGCCGGTCGGACCGCGCTCAAGATGATCCGGCCAACCCATGTTAGCAATCCTTCGATTTTAATTCCGGTTGATGCTAGCCGTCATAGCCCCCGTGATCGATTGCATCCGATGAACTTTCAAGTGCCTATTCATGATTTAGACATTTTGCAATTGCATGAACAGATTGTGGTTGCGTTGGATGATTATCATCACTTGCCTGCGGGGGATCGTGAAAAAGCATATGCTCGATTTGATGAATTGCAACGTAAATATTTGTCAGCATTAGCCGGTTTAGGGACCGTTTTTGATCAAGCGAAAGAGGTCGCTACGGCCGGTAAGACCGCCAGTGTAGAAACCCTAAAACTTCTTGCCCATTTGCCCAAGCCTTTACAGCATCTTCTTGATAAAATACCTAATCGTTTCGAGATTTTAAACGATATAATCAAGGGACGAGAAGTATTTTCTAATGTTGGTGCTGTAGCCGGCACAAGTAGCTTGCTTCGTTTTATGTCAGCCAAAGATGACAATGATGGCAAATGGTTGACATGGGGAGTGCTGACAGATGCGGAACGAATTATGCGAATTACATTGCGAGATTTTCGTCCACATGTGAGTTTGCTTTGTGCTGTCGGCCGTCGAGATTTGGCCGTGCGCATAACACGAGACTATTTAAATGGATACGCGAGCGGTCTCAATGACTATATCCGCGATTTACGGCGGATTACCATGTCGAGTCGCGAAACGCGTGTTATCTCTGGATTAGACCCCCATGACTGATATTTTGGCAGAAGACCCACTTATCGGACAACAATTAGCAAATTTCCGCTTGGAGCGGGTCATCGGCCGTGGTGGGATGGCCACCGTTTACTATGCGCGTGATGTGAAGCTCAATCGGCCGGTGGCTGTGAAGGTGATTGATGCTCGCTATCGCGGGAATCCAGCCTATGCTGAGCGATTTATTCGGGAATCTCAAGTCGTCGCGACTTGGCGACATTCCAATATTTTGCAAGTTTATTATGCGGATGATCAATCTGATCTTTACTATTTTGTGATGGAATATGTCAATGGGCTCGATTTGCGTGGTCTCATTGATCAATATTTAGAAGACAATGCGCCGATGCCATATGATGACGTTTTGCGGATCGGATTTTCGGTTGCAGATGCGCTTGACTATGCTCACACGCGCGGTGTGATTCATCGTGATGTGAAGCCTTCTAATGTGATGGTGTCGTTTGACGGCCGTGTTTTGCTGATGGACTTCGGTTTGGCACTGCAAATTACGGAAGGATCAATGGGGGAAGTGTTTGGGACACCGCACTACATGGCACCGGAACAAGCGCGTCGTTCGGCCGATGCGGTATCCCAATCGGACCTTTACTCATTGGGCATTTTGCTCTATGAAATGTTGACCGGAGCGATTCCTTTCGATGATCAGTCACCGACTAGTGTGGCGATCATGCATATTACCCAACCGCCCCCTTTACCACGAGAAATTAATCCAAGTTTGAGCGTTTCGGTTGAGCGTGTTTTGCTTAAAATGTTGGAGAAAGACCCGAAAGATCGCTACCAAACCGGTGGCGAGCTGATGGATGCGTTGCAACAGGCTCTCTTAGAGGAAGGGGCCGGTGTGAGTGATCTGCCCCCCTTGCCAGCAATGGTTCAGAGTCAAATGGAATCTGGCATTAGCTTTCCGCGCCGTAGTAGCAATATGACAGTTGCCGAACGTTTAGCATTGCAGTTTGATACCCAAACAACGATAGACGAACCTTCACCATTACTTTCTAGTGATCTTTTTGCTGACACTGTTGCGGATGTGCCTCGGCAGTTGACAACAGAACGGAATCGGCCGAGTTGGACCCGCTATATGTGGGCACTTGGTGTGGTGTTGTTTCTGTTGGGGCTAGGTGGTGGAATTAGCTGGCAATTTTTTGTTAATGGTGGCAATACTCCAACCCCTACCGCTGTGGTGGAAGATGGTGATTCCAGCGTGGCTATTGCGGTGCCGCTCGATGATTCCGATACGCTGACTCCGCCCAGTACAGAAACGGTTCCGCCGACAGAAACGCCAACGGAAGAACCGACCGCCACGGCCACAGAGAGTCCAACCGAGACGCCAACCCTGATCCCGACTTTTACCCCTGAACCGACCGCAACCCCTATTGTGACACCCACATTTATTTTAATTTACGATAATGATACATTTTATATTCGTAACATTACAGATGATCGGGTTGATTCAACGGTGCTTTCGTTTGTGGCTTTAGACGGTGAAGGTGATCCGACCGTTTATGGGTTTGCGGCCGCAGAATGGCGTTTTCCCCGTATTGTGTCCGGCTGGTGCAATGGATTAGAGATCGGCCGTTCGGCCCGGGTGGGGACTCCAAATGAGTGTGAAAACGTTAATTCTGTAGAGTTTCCGGGTGAAGAGTCGACTGATATTTTCTGGGTGACACGGCGGGATGAGGGGATTACCCGATTTGATGTACAGCTCAATGGGGTGACTGTGCAGTCTTGTGCGACGGTCGCGCGGCGCTGTACTGTGTATTTGCCGTAATGTTTTAAACGACAAACGGTCAAGAGCTGTTTATTGATCGCAAGCGTGGGCGTAGCTACGTACCCATGTGCGATAAATTTTGATCTGCACTCGCGAGCTGACCACACCCCGCTGCAATATCTATACCACGTCGTTGTCGTACAGTGCTAGGGATGCCGTAGCTATGCAAAATATCTTGAAACGCGCGAACCCGCTGTGGATCGCTGGGGGTGCCATTATAACCTGTGGTTGGATTAAGTGGAATGACATTGATATGAGCAGACATGCCCGCTAATAATTTGCCGAGGGCGTGTGCTTGCTCGGCCGTGTCATTTTCATAGGCGATCAAGGTCCATTCAAAGAAGATACGTCGTTTGCGTGCGTCGCTGTAATAGCGACAGGCATCTAGTAATTCTTGTAATGGCCAACGCTTGGCGGGTGGCACGAGCGCTTGACGCTCTGCGTCTGTGGCACCGTGTAGAGACACGGCGAGATTAATCGGCCGTTGTTCATCTGCAAGTTGGCGAATGCGACGGGGGATACCGACCGTACTTAGCGTAATGTGGCGCGGGGCGAGGGCCAAGCCTTGGTGATCGGTGAGGATATCGATCGCCTTCATCGTATTGTCGTAATTGTGCAACGGTTCCCCCATGCCCATTAGCACGATGTTGCGTAATTGACTGTTTTGCTCTTTGAGCGTGCGTTGCACGAATAGAACTTGGCTGACAATATCGCCCGCTGATAAATGGCGAGTAAACCCCATTTGGCCGGTGGCGCAAAAGACACAAGCCATCGCACAACCGACTTGGCTACTAATACAGGCGGTGTAACGATTGGTTTCGTCTGGTCGGGCGCGTCGCGCATGGAAGCGCATGATGACCGTTTCGACCGATTTTTGATCGGGGTAGCGTAGTAAAAATTTACGCGTATAACCATCGCTACTTTGCTGGGCATTTTGCACCGCTATATGGCCAAGTGTGACTTCCATAGTAAGCCTTTGCTGAAGGTCGGGGCGCAAGTGGGTGAAATCGGCCGTATCGGTTAATAGGTTGCGGTATAGACCGTGCCAAATCTGTTTGGCATGAAACTCGCTATAGCCCCAAGAAGCCAATAGCTCGGTAAGTTCAGCTCTCGTTAGAGAGTAGAGATTTTGCTGGGTCATAAGAACAAGATCAGTCCGGCCGCCATGTTGCCGAGCAACGCATTGCCCAACCAGACTAAGGCACCGATTAACAATACGCAAACGACCATGACCACAATTGCGATGATTCCATTTTCACGTTGGGTGCTTTGGTCGTACCGGTTCAGCTTTTGTTCGAACTCTTGCAGGGCGGTTTGGGTTTTGGGGTCGCTATCGCCGAGAATTTGCAATTTGGTGATGATGGCACGTAGGCGAGATGCGGCCGCTTTTTGCACCGCTGCGATTCCATTTTCGGTTAAGGGTAAGCAATACAAACCAGCTTCGATGAGATCTCGCGCATTATCGGGCAGGAAGCTGTTGCCCAATAGGCGGATTTTGCCGGCATCATCTGATTCTGCAATCTTTTTGTGTAGATCATCGAGTGTTGATCGCTCAGCTGACTCTGTGTTTAGGTTGGTATCTAAATAGCCGCAGTGTTCACACGGCTTGGCCTGCGCTAGATTCGCACTTTTTGTATAACATGAGGGGCAAACGATTTTATCCATAGGGGGATTATGGCGACTCTTGGTTAGAGAATCAAGTGGAGTAATGC
>WTJY01000164.1 GCA_011524645.1 Anaerolineales bacterium
ACTTATAAGTAAGAGAAACGTGATCACGTATGTCAAATGATGACAATAATCAAGATAATTTAGTCATTTTTATGCCTTCCGGCCGTCGGGAAGGTGTGGAGCCCGGTACATCTTTACTCGATGCTGCCCGTAACATGGGTGTAGAAATCGAAAGCATTTGTGGGGGCAAACTCACCTGTGGCAAATGCAAGGTACGCATTGAAGATGGCGTCTTCCAAAAACATGGCATTACGTCAAGCCCTAACAATGTCACCCCACCTAGCGAAAAAGAGCAAAAACTGCTCGAACGCATGAACAGTACAGATTATCGCCTCTCATGCCAATGTTTTGTTCAAGGTGATGTACTCGCCTTTGTCCCAGAGGAAGCACGCGCCCACAAACAAATCATTCGCAAAACGGCCACAGATCGGGTAATCGATATCAATCCGGCCGTGCGTAAAGTCTATGTCGAAGTTGATCGCGCCTCGCTCGGCGAACATCGTGGCGACTGGGGCCGCTTACAAGACTCATTGGCCCAACAATGGGATTTACACAACTTGACCATTGATTGGCTTGTCTTACGTCGCCTACAAGCGATTTTACGGGATGAAAATTGGGCCGTTACAGTTACGGTCTGGCAAGATCGCGAAGTGATCGATGTCCAAGCCGGTTACCAAGAAGGAACCTATGGGCTCGCTGTAGACATCGGCAGTACCACGATCGCTGGCTATCTCTGTGATTTACGCACCGGTGAAGTAATCGCCACAGAATCAACGATGAATCCCCAAATCACTTATGGGGAAGACCTCATGAGCCGTGTCTCTTTCGCCATGACCGATACAAAAGGTCTCGACAAGATGCACAAAGCGGTCCTCAAAGCGCTTAATTCGCTAGCCGCTAAAGCGGCCGCTCAAATCGACCTCAAAGCACGCGATATCCAGGATGCGGTCTTCGTAGGCAACACCACCATGACCCATATCTTGCTCGGCATCAACCCGATAGAACTAGGGGGCGCACCATTCGCTCTCGCCACACGTGACGGACTAGATGTCAAAGCTCGCGAGCTGGGTGTCCGCTTAAATGAAGGGGCATACGTCCACATACTTCCTTCTGAAGCGGGCCATGTCGGCGGCGACAACGTCTCCGCCCTGATCGCGGAAGAACCCTACAAACAAGAGGGTGAACAAATCTTGATGGTCGATGTCGGTACCAACGCTGAAATCACGCTGGGCAACAAAGATAAAATGTATAGCGCATCAAGCCCAACCGGCCCCGCTTTCGAAGGTGCCCAAATCGCTTACGGCATGCGCGCTGCCCCCGGAGCGATCGAACGGGTGCGGATCGATCCGGAAACGAAAGTCGGCCGGTTCAAAGTGATCGGCGAAGAGCGCTGGTCAACCGATTGGGATTTAAGTGAAGAAGCGGCCGATTTTGAACGCCCAGCCTATCTTGCCACCGGTATCTGTGGCTCTGGCATCATCGAAGTGATCGCTGAAATGTTCTTGGTCGGCATTCTCAACCCAGACGGCCGGTTCAATTCAGCACTCCAATCTGATCGTGTCGTCTGGGAAGGCCGTACCGGCAAATATATTTTGGCCACCGGCGAGCAAACCCGCACCGGAGAACCGATTTTCGTCACCCAAGATGATATACGTGCGATTCAATTGGCCAAGGCCGCTCTCTACGCGGGCTGTAAACTCCTCATGCGCCAAGCGAAAATCGATCATGTCGATCGGATCGTTCTGGCCGGAGCATTTGGCAGCTTTATCGACACAAAATATGCCATGGTCTTGGGACTCATTCCAGACTGTGATCTAGAAAAAGTATACGCCGTCGGGAATGCGGCCGGGGATGGGGCACGTATCGCGCTCCTCAACAAAACAAAACGAGAAGAAGCACAGAACATTGCGGAATGGGTCACCTATATTGAAACAGCGGTTGACCCGAACTTCCAAGATGAATTTGTCGCAGCGATCGCGATCCCTAATGCCAATGATGCATTCCCACACTTAAAAGGGGTTCTCCCTGAAAACCGAACAACAGTCGAAAATAGCGCAGGTGGTGGCGGTCGCAGGCGAAGAAAAGCACGGAAATCACGCGGCTAACCTTTATTACTTCCGCGATTATCCCGTTTAGCAAAACAATCCGTTAAACTCGACCCATATTATTCGAGTTACGTGAGGTGAATCATGAGTGAAGAACACGACGAAGAAGAAATCATCCTATCCGAAATGGAAAGCGATGAAATTATTGAACTGATGTTTGAAGATCTCTACGATGGCTATGCTGATGAAGTCGTCGAAGAAGTGAATGAATTACTCGGCCGGAAATGGACCCCCTACGATGTCTTGACCAAAGGTCTCGTCGGCGGCATGAACATCGTCGGTATCGACTTCCGCGATGGGATTTTGTTCGTACCGGAAGTGTTGATGGCCGCCAAAGCGATGAAAGCGGGTATGGCGATCTTACGCCCACTTTTGGCTGAAACAGGAGCCTCCAAAATCGGCACCATGGTGATCGGCACCGTAAAAGGTGACATCCATGACATCGGCAAAAACCTCGTCTCTATGATGATGGAAGGGGCCGGCTTTGAAGTCATCGACATCGGGATTAATAGCTCGGTTGAAGACTATCTCGAAGCGATCGAAAAACATAATCCTGAAATCTTGGGTATGAGTGCTCTTCTGACCACCACCATGCCTTACATGCGCGTGGTCATTGACGCACTTAAGAAGAAAGGAATTCGTGAAGACATCGTCGTTTTAGTTGGTGGTGCCCCCCTCAACGAAGCGTTTGCTGAAGACATTGAAGCGGATGCCTACTGCCGTGATGCGGCCGTAGCGGTCGATACGGCCAAAAAATTCATGTCTATCCGCAATAGTCGCGTTTCCGCATAAACTCCCCAAAGTTCAACTTGGTTTAATGAGGATTAAACCCACTTATTCAACCAAGTTCAACTCCCCCTACTCTCTTCCCACTTAAAACTAAATTCTTCTCGATGTAGTCGCTCTTATTCACCTTGCGGCCGCTCACATTTAGAAAAATTTCGTAACAGGTAACAGGAAGTGAATAAACTCAATCAAATATTAGCTGAAGATGGCGTCTTACTCACAGATGGTGCGACCGGGACCGAACTTTTCGCCCGTGGTTTAACCAGTGGCGATCCACCAGAACAGTGGAATGAAATTCGCCCCGAACCGGTCCTAGATGTCCACCGGACTTATATCAAAGCCGGTTCTCGTCTCATTCTTACCAATACATTTGGTGGGACAACATTTCGTTTGAAACTGCATAAATTGCAGGATCGCTCTTACGATTTTAACAAACTAGGTGCCCAGTTAGCCCAACAAGCAGCTTCTGAAGTTCCTCAAGAAATTATCGTAGCTGGTTCAATAGGCCCTACCGGTGAAATTCTAACCCCTATGGGTGAGATGGAATATGAAGATGCGGTCAAAGCGTTCGCTATTCAAGCCCAAGGACTCGCAGATGGTGGTACAGATGTTTTCTGGATCGAAACCATGAGCGATATCGATGAGGTCAAAGCGGCCGTTGAAGGAATTCGTACAGTCAGTGATCTACCCATTTGCGCCGCAATGACATTCGATACCAAAGGGCGCACCATGATGGGGGTCACCCCCCAAGATGCGATTCGGGCACTTAAAGAAATGGGTGTTGCGGCCGTGGGCGCAAACTGTGGCAATGGAACAGATGAAATCGAGGCGGTTATCACCAGCATGCACGAAATCTGTCCTGACACCATCTTAATCGCTAAATCAAATGCGGGCATGCCCCAATGGAAAGGGGATGAACTGCTTTATGATGGCACACCGGCCGTCATGGCGGAATACACCAAACGTGTACGCGCCCTAGGTGCAAGAATCATCGGTGGCTGTTGTGGCAGCACACCACTCCACATCGCGGCTATGGCCGAAGCGCTCGGGCAACCGGTTGACGAAGATATGGTGGTACAGGCACGTGGCTATCTCATTCAAGAGAATCCCACGACAGAACCAACCAAAGACAAGGCACGTCGCCGTAGACGTCGCAAATAAAAACATGGCGGGGGCATAATCTTTTAGGCTGATTGTGCCCCCTGCGGAGAACCAAATATGGGTGTGAGAGAACGGTTACAAAACAACCCTAAACGACTAGAGTGGCTGTACAAAACAACGCACAACATGATTCTCGGCATGAAACCGATGATCTCACGCCTAGGAATGGAGCGTTTTGAGCGCTTCGTGGTAGGAGTCGAGAGGTGGAGCAAAGAAAAGATTTTCGATTGTCGCATGTGTGGCCAGTGTGTCCTACACTCAACAGGGATGACTTGTCCCATGAGCTGCCCGAAAAACTTACGCAATGGTGCATGTGGGGGTGTCCGTGAAAATGGCCACTGCGAGGTGATTCCAGAAATGAAATGTGTCTGGGTAGAAGCCTTTGAACGTTCCCAAATGATGGGCGTTTATGGAGATGAAATCTTGCATGTACAACCCCCAGTGAATCGTCAGCTTGAAGGCAAATCGGCATGGGTTACCATGTTGACGGGGGAAGACAAAGATGTACCGGCCGCATGGGTGGGTATCAACAATATCCCCGTTATCGACAGCGCAAACAAGTAGCATCAACGCTACGGAACATGAGAGACACATATATCGCGTCTCTCCCCACTCTCTATCCCAAGGTTTGTAAAATGACAGAACAAATGAGATCAGGTAGCAATCTAGAACGTGTTCTCCGCGCCGGTCATTTCGCCGTCACGGCCGAAATCGATCCCCCAGACAGTGCCAATCCAGATGATATCCTCACAGCCGTCAAACATCTAGCCGGTCATTGCGATGCGATCAATGCGACCGATGGGTCCGGTGCCCATTGCCATATGTCAAGTGTGGCGATTAGCACCCTCTTACATCAACAAGGGTTCGATCCGATCCTGCAAGTTTCTTGCCGTGATCGTAACCGCATCGCGATTCAAGGGGATGTGTTGGGAGCGGCAGCTCTCGGGGCACGCAATGTCCTCTGCCTCACCGGAGATGATGTCACGGCCGGTGACCATCCACAAGCCAAGCGCGTTTTCGACTTCGATTGCATGCACCTCTTACGAACCCTCCGCATCATGCGGGATAAAAGCATGTTCCTCAGTGGCCGGAAAATCATCAATCCGCCAAACATCTTCCTCGGTGCCGCGTCCAATCCGTTCGCCATGCCATTTGACTGGCGGCCGTTGCGCCTTGCCAAGAAAATCGAAGCGGGTGCAGACTTTATCCAAACTCAATATTGTTATGACATCCCACGCCTCAAAGAATTTATGAAACGGGTTGTCGATATGGGTCTCCATGAAAAAGCCTATATCCTAATCGGTGTTGGCCCGATTCGCTCCGCCAAAGGGGCAGAATTCATGCGCAACAATGTCCCCGGCGTCCGTATCCCAGATGCGGTCGTGGAAAGGATGCGCCAAGTCCCCAAAGGGAAAGGAAACGCCAAACGGGAAGGCAAAAAAATCTGTATCGAACTGATCCAACAGATCAAAGAGATTGAAGGTGTTTCCGGTGTCCATATCATGGCTTTTCGCATGGATGATCTCATTCCTAGCATTGTCGAAGAATCCGGTCTTGGGCCACGTCCGCGTATCCCAGTTGAAAAACCGGCCGAGACGTTGCCAGAATCAATTAATGAATAAGATGCGACCCTAACTATCAGGGCTCCCATCTTTAATCTAAAACAACAAAAAGTAAAAAATATGTCTTACGAAACAATCATCGAATCAAAAACCAAGGTCGTCAAAATCGGCCCCGACCATCCATTTACCATTATCGGTGAACGCATCAATCCGACCGGCCGTAAACGGCTCGCCCGCGAAATGGCCAATGGCGACTTCAGCCGTGTCGAACGGGACGCAATCAAACAGGTTGAATGTGGTGCCCATATGCTTGATGTCAATGCGGGTATTCCACTCGCCGACGAGCCACAAATCCTTCATGATACGATCAAACTCGTTCAATCACTCGTTGACGTTCCATTGTGCATCGACTCTTCAATCGTTCGTGCTTTAGAAATGGGGCTTGAAGCATACGAAGGGAAAGCACTCTTAAACTCTGTAACCGGCGAAGAAGAACGCTTAGAAGTTGTCCTGCCACTCGTCAAAAAATTCGGCTGTGCGGTCATCGGTATCTCTAACGACGAAACCGGCATCTCGGAAGACCCCGATGTACGTTTCGATGTTGCCAAGAAAATCGTAGAACGAGCCATGGACTACGGCATTCCTCGCGAAGATGTCATCATCGACCCGCTGATCATGCCGATCGGTGCTATGCGCTACGCCGGCCGTCAAGCGTTCCACATTCTTCGCCGCTGCCACGAAGAACTCAAAGTCAACACCTGCTGTGGCGCGAGTAATGTTTCCTTTGGCTTGCCAAATCGCGGCCCGCTCAATGGCAACTTCCTCGCCATGATGATGGCCAACGGCCTCACCTCAGCCATCACCAACCCGATCGAGTCAGAAATCAACCAATCGATCATGGTTGGCGATGTGA
Source organism: Anaerolineales bacterium (assembly GCA_011524645.1). Lineage (GTDB taxonomy): Bacteria > Chloroflexota > Anaerolineae > Promineifilales > Promineifilaceae > WTJY01. The sequence goes on from WTJY01000164.1 coordinate 6,507, forward strand.
TGATGGGGAACGATGAGAACTGCCTCAAATGGATCAAGAAAAACCGCAAGCCGACCGAAAAGGGAAGTGCTGGTGGTGCTGGTGGCGGCCGTGAGCGTCGTCGTCGTCGTCGCGGATAAGCCTATTTTAGATTTTAGATTTACGATTTTAGATTGGGTTGTAAGCACCCAATCTAAAATCCAAAATCGCAAATCCCTAAATCGTTATGGTTGGTTTAATTATTTGTGGTGCCCTTGGACATGAAGTGGTCGATTTAGTCAAAAAGCATGGTTGGGATGCCGAAATCGCGGCCGTTCCCGCCAGTGTCCATGTGTTCCCTGACCAAATCGCTCCTCGTGTCGAAAAGCGTATTGACGAGCTCAAAGCGAAATATGATCGTCTTATCGTTCTTTTCGGCGATTGCGGCTCACAAGGAGCACTGGATCAGCTCCTCAAAGAGCATCCTGACATCGAACGCATTTCCGGTCCCCATTGTTATGAATGGTATGGCGGTGACAAATTCCAAACCCTTATGGAAGAAGAACCAGGAACCTTTTTCCTCACCGATTTCATGGTTCGTGGGTTCCGTGGCACCATTCTTAAAAGCTTAGGCTTAGATCGATATCCTGAGCTTAAAGATATGTACTTTCAGAATTACAAGCGAGTCGTTTATTTGGTGCAAAAACCACGGCCGGACTATTTAGAAAAAGCACGCGCCGTCGCCCAATATCTCAATTTGCCGCTTGAAGTGCATGCAACCGGTTATCACTGGCTCGAAAGTCGTCTAATCGATATGCTCGGCACAAATCAACTAGCACATTAGGAGGAAACGGCCGTTGTCACAGATTGACCCCACAATCGCACAGCTCTTACTCGATTTAGATGCTTCCCGAGAGCGTGTTTCCGAACTCCTACATAGCGTATACGGCAATCAAGATTGGCAACCAAACCCCAAAGAATGGTCTTTTCGTTATATCGCGGCCCACATGGCCCAAGTAGAACTTGATGCGGTTCTGGCTCGCGCTCAAGCGGTCGCCAATAACGAAAATCCCCACTACAGTTACTATGACAACACCGGCTGGGATTTCAGTCACTTTGATTTACAAGAGTCTTTAGAAGCTTGGGCAACCCACCGTGCAAAGTTAATTAACTTAGTTAGGGGATTAACGGCCGAGCAATTCACCCACACCGGTGCCCATGATCATTTCGGCCGCCTCACTATCCAGCGCATTCTCGAAATCGCCCTTGAACATGACGGTGAGCACGAATCGCAATTGAGAAATAGTCTCATTCCTGCTTCCCAGAAAATGAGAATAGAAAGCTAGCTAGCTGTTTTGAAACGGTGAAGTGAACTTATTATTAATGACGTTCTAACCACGTATTTTACTAGTTAACAACGAGGAAAAAATGCCAAAGAAATTGACCAATATGCTCGAAAATGTCCCTAGCGACATCGAAATCGCTCAGGCGGCAACCCCGATGCCAATTCAAGAATTGGCCACAGAAGTCGGTATCTTGGATGAAGAATTGGAGCTCTACGGAAAATCCAAAGCAAAGGTCAGCTTAAATGTGCGTGATCGCTTAAAAGACCAACCCAACGGTAAATATATCGTAGTCACCGCCATCACCCCTACCCCCTTGGGTGAAGGTAAAACAACCACTACCGTCGGTTTGAGCCAAGCATTGGGTGCCCATCTCAATAAAAAAGTATTCACCTGTGTCCGCCAACCCAGCATGGGACCAACCTTCTCGATTAAAGGTGGCGCAGCTGGTGGTGGCTATAGCCAAATCATCCCCATGGAAGAGTTCAATCTTCACTTGACGGGTGATATCCATGCGATTTCAATCGCCAACAACTTGCTTGCGGCCGCAATCGACACCCGCATGTTCCACGAATCACAACAGTCTGATAAAGCGCTCTACAAACGTCTTGTCCCTGTTAAGAAAGGTGAACGCAAATTCTCGGCCGTGATGATCAAACGGCTTGAAAAATTGGGCATCAACAAAACAGATCCGGCCGAATTAACTGAAGAGGAAATCAGCAAATTCGTCCGTCTCGACCTCGACCCAGACACCATTACTTGGCGTCGTGTCGTTGACGTCAACGACCGTCTCATGCGTGGTATCACGATTGGGACCGGACCAAAAGAAAAAGGGTTCACCCGCGAAACCGGCTTCGATATCACCGTTGCCAGTGAAATCATGGCGATCTTGGCTCTGGCTCAAGATTTGGGCGACATGCGTGACCGTCTCGGCCGTATGGTTGTGGGTCTCAGCCGCGCAGGAGAGCCGGTCACGGCCGATGACTTGGGTGTTGGTGGTGCATTGACCGTCCTAATGAAAGAAGCGATCAAACCAACCCTCATGCAAACCCTCGAAGGAACCCCCGCATTCATCCACGCAGGGCCTTTCGCCAATATCGCGCACGGCAACTCTTCAATCGTCGCGGACCAACTCGCCCTCAAACTCGTCGGCAAAGACGGCTATGTCGTCACCGAAGCGGGCTTCGGTGCCGACATCGGCATGGAGAAATTCTTCAACATCAAATGTCGTTATAGTGGCTTAGTGCCCAATTGTGTTGTTCTAGTCGCTACCGTTCGCGCCTTAAAAACACACGGTGGTGGACCAAAAGTCAGCCCCGGCAAGCCACTTGACCCAGCATACACGGAAGAAAATCTCGAACTTCTCGAAGCAGGCATGAGCAATTTGATCAAGCACATCGAAAATGCACGTATGTTCGGTTGCCCAGTCGTCGTAGGGGTGAACAAATTCCATACCGACACCGATGCAGAAATCGATTTGATTCGTGAAAAAGCGATGGAAGCGGGTGCTCATGCGGCCGTTCTTTCAAACCATTGGGCACGTGGTGGCGACGGTGCCGCGAATTTGGCACAAGCGGTTGTTGACGCTTGTGAAGCAGAGAGCAACTTCGAATTCTTGTATGACCTCGATCTTTCTATCAAAGAAAAAATCGAAATCATCTGCCAAAAAATGTACAATGCGGCCGGTGTCGAATACAGCGAGAAAGCGGAAGAGCAAATCGCCACATATACCGCCAATGGGTTTGATAAATTACCGATGTGTATGGCCAAAACCCACCTGAGCATCAGCCACGATCCCTCGTTAAAAGGTGCGCCAAGCGGTTTCACCGTACCGATCCGCGAGATTCGAGCCAGTGTCGGTGCCGGCTTCCTCTACCCACTATTAGGCACCATGAGCACCATGCCAGGCTACCCAACCCGCCCAGCATACTACGATATCGACCTCGATGTCGAAACCGGTCAAATCACAGGCTTGTTCTAAACTAGTGGATTTACGCCCCTCCTATGAGGAGATACCGTGTCAAATGTCAAGCGGCATTTTGCAAATTAAC
>WTJY01000300.1 GCA_011524645.1 Anaerolineales bacterium
GTAGCTATCTATGCAGTTACGATTCAACCCTCACAGTCTGTCTTAGCACAGGAAACAGAAAACAATATTGTCTTGGTTGCTCCTCCATGCGTTTTCATAGAGAAAAACATCCCAAAAATTAACACTAGTATGAAAAACCATCTTGACACTAATGGGCACAAAGGAGCAGCCGACATTGGTGCCAATGGAAAGAAACCATACCAATCCAATTATCTAACTTGTGTAGACGATATAGCAATTGCAGGAATTTCAGGGAAATTAGAAGCTGGCGGAATTTTTGAACCAGAAACAGTCTATATTACAAATAGAGAAGGAATTCGCCTTGTATATGGCCACCTAGCCAGTTACAAGTCAGATTTGATTGGCACATGGGTAAAAGTTGGCACACCAATTGGAAAAATCGGCACATACAATAGTTTTCAACATATACATTTACAGGTTCATAACAATATCTTCCAAGATAGTGATTATTCACATACAGATGAGCTACTACATCATCAATGGGACTTCAATCACTATACGCCTTATCTAGGGCTTAATAGTACAGTTTATACATTACAAAATGGTTCTCCAGCGATTAACATCGATGTACGTATCCCAGAAGGTGGAACGGTTGTGGACAATGTTGAATGGGGAAATATAGGCCGTATTACTGATGGACCAAGAGATGCTGTTGATGATAACGGCACTTCACGTGTATGGTGGTACGTAGAATGGGGCAGCCCAGACTTAGAAGATGGGTGGGTTGTTAAGGAACATCTCGCAAAAGTTCCTATTGAATTCAGCGATGTCCTTGAATCTGACACATTTGCATACAACATTACACTTTTAAGTCTAGCCAATATTATCGACGGATACACAGATGGTACTTACCAAGCAGCAGTGCCAGTTAACCGCGAAAGCATGGCAAAATTTGTAGCCAATGCCATGCTTAAAACAGGTCAGCTCAGAAATGAAGCGAATGAGCCCATTACAACCCTAGAAGAATGTGCGGCGGAAGAACTTTCAAAAGACAACCCAAAAAAATATAATGATGTCGATGAATCCAATGGTTTTTATCTATACATTATGTGCCTTACCGCATTTGAGGTAATTAGCGGAACCCGTGATGGGGCCTATCTACCAAAGAACGATACGCTGCGTCAAGAAATGGCGGTCTTTATCACAAACGCGATGATCAAAACAGGCCTATCCATCATTGATGAAGATACAAACGAAACAATTTCATTTAATACAGCAAGTGAATGTGCTAGCTACTATCGAGAAAAAGGGGTAGAAGAATTCCCTGACATCCAAGATGCCGATGACGCATTCAAAGATTTTATTATGTGCCTCAAAGGGTTAAAAGTTGTATCAGGTGATCGTAGCGGATTTTACAAACCTACCGAAAAAGTAAATCGTGGTACATTGTCCGCTTACATCACAAACGGAGATATCAGCTTGATGGGTAAAGCTCTATCCTATCCAGTCTATGAAAAAGGTCTTTACGTGCCAACAGAGAATATCGATGAGAATACAACAAATATATCACCCGATGTGAATGAGATATCTACCCAACAAGAAAACACGCGAGCTGTAGCATCCACTTACAATACAATCGAAGGTCACAATACAATCGAAGGTCATTGGATCGCCTCTGAAGAGGGCCTATCTTACTATTCAGAAACAGGCTATAGACCATCTTATCTTTTTACTTCAAACCTGACGGGGACACAGATCTCTCATGTAGTCCAGCCAGAACCAAATCAACTTTGGGTAGGGACACCCAATGGACTTCATCACTACAATGGAACGACTTGGGAGCAGTTTACAACAGCCGATGGACTGCCAATTAATCAAATCAATCACATCGCAAGTGCAGGACCTCATACTTGGGTAGCCACACCCAATGGTGTGGGCCACTACGATGGCACAGCCTGGCAAAGTCAAGGACTCTCTTCAAACAATATCGTTGCTGTTGGTGCAAACACGGCCGGTCATGCATGGGCGGCCACATCAAATAACACACTCGCATTTTGGGATGGAGCAACATGGAGCAACTTAACCAATCCGCCTAGCCAAATAACCAGTCTCATTTATGTTGATAGCCAATTAATCATCGGCACAAGCAATGGTTTATGGACATACGACGGAGCGACATTTAACCAAGAAAGTGATCAGTTCTCCGTAAAATCAATCTCGACAGACCATCAAGATCGGCTATGGATCATCACACAGGATGGGCAATTTGTGCTCTATTCTCTGATTGAGGGCTTATTAACTGGTACACCAGAGCCTGATGTAGCAATATCTTCACCAGATAATACACAAGTCTTTAGCCACTTAAATTCCAACAAACGACTTCATTGGACCATGTATAGTGATTCTATTCCATCTAGCTCATTAGTTGCCCCAAACGCCGACTGGAACGAAGATAGCACGGTTTACAATGGTCTGTACGATACTTTGCAATCCTACGCCCTCCACCCATCCAACACCTGCATCTTCCAAACCAGCGTCACCGACCCCGCCAATCAAGAAATCGGCGGCCAAGACTCAAGTGAATTCGGCCGTATCTTCAACGAAATCTGGTCCACCCCCAACACCACCCTCCGCGAAAACCAAATCACCAGCAACAACCTCGCCACCTGCGACCTCCTCATCCTTCCCTCCTTCACCATCGGCTACGCCGACCAAGTCAGCGATGCCCTCGGCACGGCCGGGCTCAACGCCATCGCAGACTACATCAACAACGGTGGCCACCTCTACGCCCAAGGAGAAGGACTCCACCTCGTCGAAGCGGCCGGACTCGTGCCCGCCAACACCATCACCGACGATGAGCTTACCCCCAGTCGCGCCGACGGCCTCGGCACAGTCACCTTCGACAATCCAAGCCATCCGCTCACATTCAACTGGACCAGCGAACAGCTCCTCATCCTCGATGACCCGATCATCAACGTCAGCGATGATCTACAAACGATCGCCAGCTACAACGACACAATCGGAGGGCCACACCCGGCCGTTGTCACCCGCGATGTAGGACACGGCACCATCACCCTAACCAGCGGCCGGATTAATAGCCGTCTATACGAAGATCAGTGGGGAATGCTACGCAACCTTCTTCTGCTATCAACGGCCGAAAAGGCGGAATATTTCGGGCAAGCGATCCAAACCTATACCGATACCGTTGATGCAGACATCATTCCCGCCTATGAAGCGGGCATTCCGATCAGCGTCACCCTCAACTACAACCACTTGTGGCAAGGGGAAACCCTCAGCAATATCGTCATTACTGAAGTGGTCGCCAATGGCTTTGTCGTTGATGTCAGCACAATCACACCGGCCGCCAGTACGGTTTACACCCAAGCCAACGGCAGTGGTGGTTCCGAAACGGTGATCATCTGGAACCTTGGCGACCTAATGCAAGGGGATTACACCTTTACCTATGTCGCCACCACCGAAGCGGACGCCGTCCGAGGCACAACCAACTTTAGCACCGGCTATGTCACGTACGAAGAAGACAGCTGCCCGGTCACGCTTGACCGTGATCCCTTCAGATTACGCGCTTTGCTTTCGGCCGATCTTGTGGGCGGTCACGACAATGAAGCGGACCGTCACTTTACCATTCCAGACGAAGGGCTCTTTGTCGAGGAGTGGATCTGGACCGAAAATATTGAAGACAGCGATGCATTCAACACCAAACTCGTTCGCTACGTACCGCTCATCGCCCCCATTGTCGGCTTAGAAGATCAAAGAGAAATTCTCACTACGAACGATGGCACAGTCGTCTGGATACGCAACGATGTCTTCACCTTTGAAGATGATCATCTATACGGCCGTGATCTCCCTATCGGTTTCAATAGCTACACCGAAACGCTCGGTCTTGACGATTGGGATAGTACCTATATCACAATGACCACACCCGGTGGCTATCATACCGATCCGATTCTCGACACACGTAGCCCTAACCCGGGATTCTTTATCACCATCCCCCCAACTTACACCAATATCATCAGCGTGACCGAAAATGGAGAGTTATTACTTCCAGCCCTCCGCTTAGAGTGGGATATTGGGCAATACCGTGCGTTTGATTTCGATCTACCGCTCGTCCGTTATGGGGTTCACAGCTATGAGCTGTTTGGTCGCCCCGTTTCATTTACCGGCGACCCCATTGTCGACACACTTGTTGTCGATGCGACCGGCGGGTCGATATACACCGGTGCAGGCACAGACCCTCTCATGTACCGTGAATATCTCGATGTCGATATTGAAGTGCATCCCCCTCAAGCTCCGGCCGATCAAGGGTTCACCTATGAAGATATCTGGGGACGTGTCCATACCGAAACGCTACGGGCCAATTTTGTCGATGTCTTTAATTTCGCCTCATGTGGCTGCGGTCTGAATGGTGGACCGATTAGCGAACGCAGTGCCGCGCTTAATGTCACCTTTGATATCGTAGTTGACATGGATGGCGATGGGATTGAAGAGACATCACTTGTCGATTTTGTCGAAGAACGAGGCTATATGCCCACCCGACTCGACGGCCGGATCACCTATTACATCAAAAGCCATAACCTAGGCAGTACGATCAAAAAGGGTGAAAACATCATCGATGAAGGGATCTTCCGTGGTCTAAACTACACCATTGTCCCCAGCAATACCACATGGGCAGACTCTTACGAATCAACCCATAGCACCTTGCTCACAGCGACAGTCGATGGCCCATACGATCACTTGATCTTCCAGCAAGAAATCCCTCCAGCTCAAACCGACCTCATCACGATTCACGGCAAAATCGAAATGAACGGCAATATTGTCGAAGGTCTCATGCAGTTGCACCAAGGTGCCCGCTTCGCTTATCGACAAAATTTCGCAAGTGGCGGCCAATTCGAAGTCCACGACACCCATCCACAGGTGACAATCGGCAAAAGAATCGACCCAAGTCTCGATGCCACAGCCACACCGAGTTTAATTAGTACCTATACCGACACCGTCTTTCTCAATTTGGCCCTAAGTGATCGATATGACTTCCGCCCATTTGATCGCGACCCATATCTCGCAAGTTGGGGACATGGCCTCTCGGCCGCAACCGTTTATATCGGCGGCCGTGAACAACGGACCATCTATCACAGCCTGATCGATCTCGGCGATGCGACACTATTGCGTGTTGAACTCAACAACAACGAAGCGGAGACATGGTCCAATATCGTCGTCAACCCGATCGCTCCGGCCGGGATCACCATCACCCCCTACTATACCGACAATGTCCCTCCATCACTCTGGCCCGATCTCCCCTTCCTCCATCTCGAGACAATCCCAGAAGCGGGTAACGCCATCTACTATTATTGGATCGAAACAGACGAAAATGCGGCCGATCTACAAGGTCAAGTCCATGAAATAGAAATAGAAGTCAGCGGCTCGGGACTACCCGCTACATTCGCCGCACCACCGGCTATGCTAGCGATCCGCGCAGCGAATGGGTCCGCCCCAATGGTCAGCTATGGCACGGCCGATAATATCCGCTTAACCGATGAAATACCCAGTTATGTGACTCCCACAGTCGCAAAGCTGCTCACCGATGCAGAATACAACGATTTGCAGACGCTTGTGATTTCTGACACATCCGTTATTCCAGCGACGAACGACGCAGATCAATATTTCAACACCTTGACCAAAACCGTACCATTCACGATGGATGGGCAAAACATTCTCATTGAAGTACCTGACGCAACGCTACCTTGGACAGAAAGTGAGAATCTTCACGTTGTGCTTTACAGCGACATCGCGGTCAATCGGGCCATAAAATATCCGATTCACAACCAAACGACCATGTCTGTCACGGACAGCTTTGACATGGAATTGACAGTCAGTGACACAGCCAATCAAGTCGATGCGATCGGTGCCGAAATGATCACCGAGTACGAAGTACTCAATATTGTTCACGGAAACACCGGGGTAACTGCCGATTACTTGGCTAGTAACCAAGTCAACACAGTCGATATCGCGATTACCACGCGCAACGATGGGACCGATATCGCCCGCGATGTCACTGACGATATCGTCTTCACCAATGCGTTTTCTGTTACGGGTAGCTCGGTCGGGATTACCCTTACCGGTCAAACAGCCTCTTGGTATGTAGCCCCCAATTTAGCTCCCGGCGCAGATCGCACCATGACGGTTACACTTGAAGTATTCGCCACCAGCCCTACCCTCACCGTGCGCGCGGCCGATGGCACAATCATCGATTCGATGCTGGCGATCAACCAAACCGACAGCACATTCCACAACGTCACCGCCGGTAGCGAACTCACCGCCCAAACCGGTGGCGGTTTCAGCCTCCCCGTCGGCTATCGCAGCCCCACCGCCCCCACACTGCATCAGTTCACCACCGATGCCACCACCTTAATCGAAGGGGACGAAACGGCCGCGCAAGCGATCACCATTATGCGCGGCGGCAACATCGCACTCCCAACGACCATCACCGTCACCCAAAGCGGTCTAAGCGCAATCGATGGGGTCGATTTTAATGCACAGACTCACGTCATCGACTTTGCGGCAGGTCAAACCACGGCCGAAATCCCGCTCGAAATCATTGGTGATCTCGATATCGAACCGAACAGGACCGTTTTGCTGACCTTAACCGGCCTAAGTGATGCGGTCGTTGTCGGCGACTACGCAGAACTCGTCGTCACCATCCAAGACGACGACGATGTCAGTGCTATCGCCGCATATCACGGCTTCATCAATGAGTTACAAACGATCAAAGAAGGGGATGAAGGGACAACCATTCAAACGGTTACGATCTATCGCTCCGGCTACTTAGATTTACCCAGCACCGTTCAGGTCAATATCGCCGCAGACACGGCCGTGGCCGGGGTTGACTTCATCGCTGAAACGGTAGAAGTCACATTTGCGGCCGATGCCAGCACCGCCGAAGTGCCGATCCAGCTACTAGGCGATGTCGCTTACAATGAAAACCAAACGATTGTGCTCACCGTCAGCGACTTTAGCAAGGTCTGGCTCCCAGCGGCCCAAACGACCCAAACGGTAGAAATCGACAATGACGATTTCTATATCTTCTTGCCCACGGGGCTCAGCAATTATGCGTCACCACTCCCTGATCTCGTAGTCACCACTCTAACCGTAACGACCAATACTGTTACGGTCGTCATCGCCAACCAAGGGGAAGCGCCGGTCACCGAATCGTTCTGGGTCGATCTTTATCTCGCTCCAGACACAGCACCAACGGCCGCAGATGACCGCTGGGACACCACTGGGGACGCAGGTGCCGCCTGGGGTGTTACTCAACCGTTAGCGGTTGGGGAATCCCTTACGCTCACCTTGCAAAGCCCATACTATGACGAAAATCGCAGTGCGATGCCGACTGAAATAACCGAGGGTACAGAAGTTTATGCCCAAGTCGATTCAGTCAGCCGCGCGGACAGCGATCATGGTGCGATTTTCGAATCGCATGAGCGCGACAGCACAAACTACAACAACATCTTGCAAGCAACTAGCACAAGATAGCTAGCATCTAGTACCAAACATAAGTAAAGATCAAAGCTGAGACTAAATAGTTATCATTTAGTCTCAGCTTTTTTCATTTTCAACCATGACAAATGATGAATAATTCCACCTTCATCCTTCCCCCTTCACCTTTCCACCATATATTCTTCAGGCAGTATCTTTTTCGCCACACGCTTGTTACACCTATTAGAATCGCGATTAAACAAACATGAGGCTCAATGACAAGTAGCGAAATCAATCTAATTAAAAGAGCACAAGCGGGTGACCTAGAGGCGTTCGAAGCCCTCTATGAACAACACTACACCGCCGTGTACACCTATATTTACTACCGCGTCGGGCATCGCCCAACGGCCGAAGATTTAGCGGGTGATGTCTTTGAAAAAATGGTGACCAAAATCAACAGTTGGCAACCTCGCGGCAAACCCTTTATCGCTTGGTTATATACCATTGCGGGCAATATCGTCCGCAATCATGTCAAACGAGAAAACTACGTGGAATGGCATCCACTCAACCATCAAGATGCAGATCATGGAGAAAGTGTTATGGCTCAGATCAGTAAAAAATTGCAAACAGAACAACTCGTCCAAGCCTTACACCAGCTTACCGAAGATCAAAGACAGGTGATTGTCTGTCGCTTTCTAAAAGGGGATTCGATCTCGGCCGTGGCCACCGCGCTCGGCAAAACAGAAACCGGAATTAAAGCGTTACAGCGACGCGCCCTTCAAGCACTCAACCGCAAACTCAGCCAACAATTAGAGGTATCTCATGCCTAACTCAAACCGAAACATCATGACATTCGATGATGCGTTGCAACGAAGCATCGAACAAATCAACCAAGGGCAAACAATAGAACAGTGCCTATCTCAATTTCCTAATTATGCAGATGAGCTACAACCGATCTTAAACCTCGTCTCTGGCATGAACACCATCCCTTTTGAACCATCATCGAATGCTGGAAAAGCGAAGGGGAAAGCGAAGCTTCGCGCGGCCGTTCAAGCACAAACCGCTGCCAAAACCAACCATCATTCAATTTATACAACGGTTCAGCAGTGGTTTGCGCGGCTCTTCCCAAGTCGGTCCAAACGGCCGATGACCTTCGCGACCCAAGCCGCCTTTGTCGGCCTCTTCTTAATCGCCAGCACCTTTGTCACCGTCAGCGCCTCAGCCAGCAGCTTGCCAGGTGACAACCTCTATCCGGTCAAACGCTTTACAGAGCGAACACGTCTCGCCTTGGCCTCAGACGAGCAACAAACCGTCCTGTTAGAACAATTTTCACAAACCCGCTTAGAAGAACTCGATCAAGTCATCACATCCGGCCGTGATGCCACATTAACTCTGGAAAATGAAATCGAAATTGGAGAGGATAATACGCTGATCATTGAGGGGTATGCGATTAATGTCTCACCAGAAACGCTTGAAACCTTAGTAGTTGAAAATGGAGAGCGCGTCGAAGCAACATTTGAAATTAACAATGGTGCGATCACGGCCGTTGTAATCACGCAAGAAGAATCCGAAGAGGCAGATTCATCAAACGAATTAAACGAAGCCGACGAGTCTCATGATCTTGATATGCATGATCTTGATATGATGGAAGACGAGGCGGAGTTTAATCAAGATGATGATCTTGATCAAGTCAATGACATGAGCACAGATAATGAAGAACTCGATCCAGCTGATGAGCTTGATGACGTATCAGATGAAAATGAGTTTGACGAATCGAGCAACGCGAATGGCATAGAAGAAGATGAAACATTAGGCGAAGTGGACGATCCAGATACAGAATTCGATGGGTCTGACCGCCTTGATGAAGCAGAACAACAAGATGACAATGATCCATCTCTTAATCCTGAAAACGCGGACCCAGAAGATGAGTTCGATGAATCTGATGAGCTTGATCCAGCCGCAGAAGAAAATGAAGAATTCGACCCATCTGATGAACGAGATGCAATCGATGACGTTGGAGATGATGATGAGGCTCACAACATTGATGCGCTAGAAGAAGATGAAGACGCCGATCAGTTTGATGACACAAACGAATCCAATGAAATTGAAGGCGATAACGACGGTGATAACGATTTTGAAGAGACAGATGAGTCCGACGCAGGCGACACAGACAACGGTGAACCAGACCCGAACAATGAACCGGAAGGGTCGGAATCGGATGATGAGGATGATACCGATTTTTCAGATGAGGGAGAGGATGAGGAATGGGAAGAGGAATGGGAAGAGTAATGTGATCTAATGCTCCTCTTTGTGTAGTGATGTGTGCTAGAAAGAGGGTCAACTTTTCGAAGTTGACCCTCTTTCCCACTTATTTACTCAAACT
>WTJY01000274.1 GCA_011524645.1 Anaerolineales bacterium
CGTGGGAATGACAATCGTTAATTGATCAAGTCCCACCAAATCCGACAGGGCTAGAGAAATTCAACTTTGTTCTGCAAGTCAGAATGTGTTGCTCGTGGGAAAAGTTGAATTTCGTTCTGTAATTCTATTGGGGGCGCTAGACCTTTTTGATAAAGTCTGAAACAAGGCGGGCGACTTCATTGGGCTGTTCGAGCATCATCATATGTCCGGCCGCTTCTAGCACTTCGATTTCAGAGTTGGGGATTTGCTCGTGGAGAAATTGGCTTTTCTTGAGCGGCATAAATTTGTCTTTCTTGCTCGAAATAATCAAGGTTGGGGCCGATATTTGACCGAGCTGATTACGCGCATCGAAATCATTACAAGCTTTATAATCCCCATAAAACACCTCTGGCTCGTTTTCCAATAGAAGCTTGCGCCCCATGCCACGCAATAAACCTTCTGTGTTACGCCCCCAAGCGTATTTGGTGACGAAGTCGGCAACGGTTGGCATGTCAGTCAAGGCGTTGTCTAAAATGTTTGGAGCGACAGGCATGTTGGCCCCTGTGCCGACGAGAACAAGACCGGCTAGCCAATCGGGTTGGCGGATACCGATTTGTTGGGCGATGGCCCCCCCCATTGAGTGACCTATGACAATCACTTTCTTGTACCCGAGTGCGGTGACAAAGCGATCTGCAAAATCAGCATATCCTTCGATAGAATCCCGGCCGGGGAGATCGGACCGTTTATGGCCCGGCAAGTCGGGGGCCACGACCAAGCAGCTTTTTATGCGTCGAATTTCGACCGGCCAATCTTGGTGACGGCCGCCTGCCCCATGAAGAAGCAAAACCACTGTGTCCGATTTAACCCGATTGGTTGCATAGTAAATCTGCTGATTGTCTACCGATACTTTCGCCATAACTGATTTGTCCTGTTCACCCAGAATTGATTAAATAGATGCGCGAATGCTATAGCCAAAAAGGAAAAAGTCAAATCATGTCAAATAGAACGAACATACTCTCTTGGGTCATGTCCAGCCTCTTGGCTCTTTACGTTTTAACTGTGCCGTGGCCCTATGTATCGGTGATTTGGCGGATCGCTCACGAGGATTACTACTATGTCTTTACCAGCCTGATTTTTCATTGGGCTGATCTGCTCGCATTACTCTTGTTGGTCTGTGGTATTTTCGCTTGGCGGTGGCCTTTTCAGTCGGCCACACGGCCGCAAATGATCATGTTAGGATTGCTAGGTGCTTTGCTGGTTTTGACCGCGCTAAGTACCACGGTGGCCCAAGACCCGCTGGTGAGCTGGATTTTTACCGGTCATGTTTTGCTGCTTTTCGGGCTTGTTTTGTTGTTACGGCATATCCCGTTGCCCTCTTATGTAATTCCGGCCGTGTTCGGTTTATTGCTGTTGTTTCAAGGAGGGGTGACACTCGCCCAAGTCGTGACCCAAGATGATGTCGGTTTGCAGCTGATTGGTGAGTTTGATCTGGCACCAGAACCGGGATACAGCGTGGTGTTTGGGGCTGAACAAACATGGTTGCGCGGCTATGGTGTTTCTCCTCATCCTAATATTTTGGGCAGTATTTTAGCGGCGGGCTTGGTCGCTTTTTTTCCTGCCCTGTGGCGGGTCGAAAAACCACAGTGGTATGGGTTGGCGTTACTGATTTTAGCGGTCGCTTTTGCCGGATTGTTAGTCACTTTTTCCCGCTCGGCATGGCTCGGCTTCGCTGTGGGGTTGGTGACTTTGTTCGCATTGCAGTGGCGACAGCTTTTTCAGTGGCGTACCGTTACGGCCGGTGGGGTTTTGGCTGTGGTTGGCTTGATTTTTCTGGTCACGGCCGCCCCTGTGCTTTTCGCCCGCTTTACACCGGAGGAAGGGCAAGAAGTGACCCAATCGATTGGGGAACGGGAGCTTTTGATCGATTTGGCTTGGCGGACCATTGATGAAAACGGTGTATTGGGAATGGGGGCTGGGAATTTCTCACTGCGGCTCTTAGATTGGCGGTCCGATATGGTGATTCCGGTGATTCATCCGGTTCATCATATTCCGTTGTTACTGACGGCCGAATTGGGGTGGCTGGGGGGCTTTTTGTGGCTGGGGCTGATGGTTTTTCCGGTAGGGTATGGTGCTTATGAGGCTTGGCACGGCCGTTTGTCCCCTTGGTTTGCCGCCTATACGGCCGCGCTGGTGGTGATGTGTATGTCCGACCTATATGATCACTTTAGTTGGAACTGGGCCAGCGGCCGGATGTGGCGCTGGCTTCTTTTTGCGGTATGGATTCGTGAGGCGGCGGTTGGCTATAAATCCCCTAACTCCGCTTCCAGTAGCGCTTCTTGAATGCGCTCGATGGCGATGTCTTGTTCACTTCCTTCATAAAACTTTTGCGCCATAAGCGGGACAAACGTTTCTCTCGCCAGCAAAAAAGCTTCTTCGGTCGATAGCCGCTTTTCACTGAGTTCCGACAATTGATGGGCCAACATCATCACGATTTGATGGGCGATCCCTCGTGAACTGGGGGGCCATTCCCCGCCAGATAATTGCCAAGCACGCACCCAAATGCCCAATGCTCTCTTTTTGGTGGAAAGTCGCTCATTCATGGGTTAATTGTATGTGTTGTCGGGTACAATTCCTATATCGACTTGAATCGAAAATCTAAAATTGAAAATCTAAAATAACAAATATGGTTGATTTACAAACATTAACGGAACAAATTCGGAGCCGTGCGGCCGAAGCGGACAAGCACGGCCGTTTTCCTGCCGAAGACGCGGCCGATCTAAAAAAATCTGGCTATACCGCCCTGAACGTCCCTAAAGCGATGGGGGGATATGGCTATTCGATGCGCGACTGTATTGCGGCCCAGCTAGAATTGGCCAAAGCAAGTACTTCGACCGCCTTGGTGGCCGGCATGAATATGCAAGTGCAAGGTAGTTTGCACGATGCGCAAACTTGGTCTGAACCGATTTATCAACAGCTGGTCGAAACGGCCGTGAGTGATGGGATTTTGCTTAACAGCGTAGCCAGCGAACCCCAGTTGGGGAGCCCATCCCGTGGGGGGAGCTATCGCACATTTGCGGAACTGAGCGCAGATGGCCGTGAATGGGTTGTTAATGGGCATAAAAATTGGATTACGGGTGGCCGCCATTTGACCCATATGTTGGTTAAGTTAAGTAGCGAAGAAGGGAATATCGCCCTGTTTCTGCCGAACCATACGGCCGGATTGCGTTGGGAAGAGACTTGGGGAGATGCCTTGAGTTTACGTGCGAGCGATAGTCATGACCTCTACTTTGAAGATGTTCGTTTGCCCTACGAGGCTTTGGCGATTGCACTAGATGCACCGAAGCCACCTCCGAATATTTGGTTTCCTATGGTGATGGCGGCGACCTATTTGGGTGGCGCGCTTGGGGCGCGGGATGCGGTGATTCAGTATGCGTTGGAGCGAGTCCCGACCGCTCTCGGACGGCCGATCGCTACGTTGCCCAAGATCCAACGACAAGTTGGCGAAATCGATATCGCGTTACAGGCGGCTAGCTGTTTGTTGCTCGATGTGGCTGGCGCATGGACCGGCGGGGTGAATTTAGAATTGCGTCAAAAGCTGTTGCCACGTATTGCGGCCGCGAAAACATTGGCGACCGACACGGCCAATCTCGTGACGGAAAAAACGCTCCAAATTGCGGGCGGTGCGAGTATCTCAAAAGAGTTGCCTTTAGAGCGTTTCTTCCGCGATGTACGAGCCGGATCGATGCATCCACCATCCGGAGACAGTGCGCTAGAAATGGTCGGCCGTGCGGCGATCGATGGGGTGATTTGATCACACATGTGCGGTCTTGTTTGGCTGAGATCGTGCGGGGGGAGCTTGCCTGACTACACTTAATTGATGCTTTGTTTTCTCCAATAATTCAAAAAATGTATCAGGATGATCTGTTGAAACCAGCTGCGTGATGGCGTCTCTGTCTATTTGATAGGTTTGTAAATACCGTTTGAGATGTTTGCGAAATAAAATTAGGCCGTGATGTTCCCCATAGTAATCGATCATTTCTACGGTGTGCTGTTGAATGCCGGTAAATAGTTCCTCGATAGATAGGCTCGATTGGTGACGGCCGCTAAAAATCCAAGGGTTGCCGATCGCACCACGGCCGATCATGACCGCATCACATCCGGTTTCATCTAGCATTTTCTGGGCCAGTTCGGGTGAGTCAATATCTCCATTGCCGATGACCGGTATCGAGAGAGCTTGTTTGAGCGCAGCGATCGCTTCCCAATCGGCCTGACCGCTGTACTTTTGCTGTTTGGTCCGGCCGTGAATGGCAACCAGTGCTGCCCCGTTGTCTTCTAAAATCCGGCCGATTTCTAGAAAATTTTTGTTTTCATCCCACCCCAAACGAATTTTACCGGTAATGGGAATATCGAGATGTTGGGTGAGTAAGCGGAACGTCTCGGCAACGAGATCCGGGCTCTTCATCATGCCGACACCGGCGCCACGGCCGCTCACTTTGCGCGTGGAACAGCCCATATTTATATCGATAATATCTGGATCGAGTTGACGAATATTGAGTGCCGCGTCGAGGATTTTTTGCGCATTGTTGCCGAAAATCTGAAAGACCATAGGATGCTCGCTCGGTTGTTGATCGAGGCGTTGCCAAAAACGATTGCTTCGTGGTTTGCCTTGTAACGCTTCGACCGGCACAAATTCAGTATAGTGCATCGCGGACCCATAGGTGCGACAGATCGCCCGATAAGGAACATCGGAAAAACCGGCCATCGGGGAGAGGATGGCACGGCCGTAGACCGGTATTGAGCCGACATGAAATGCGGGTGTTTCTGTACTAAACATCGCTGGGGGCCATTAAATCGAAGGTCAGTGAGTGAAAAGAGCGCCCGTTGATTTGCAGGGTGATTTTATGTTCCCCTTCGTTTAGTCGCCGTGTGGTCATCAAGCGCATCGGGTGCTTTTTCTTAATCGTTTTGCTTTGCCCCGCCTCAAGGCTAAGTTGTTTAAGCTTGAATACCTTGCGCCCGCCCCCTGCAAAATCCATCACATAATCGATGAGCAGATTCTGACTTTGTTGGGCGGTGAGCGAGAGGGTAAATAGAAACGCATCCCCTACTTGGACGGTCGGTGTGCTGGTCGTAAACTCGCTGATTTGCACGTCAGGTTCGGCCCCAAAGCCGAGCAACTCCAGCGCGGCCGGATATCCTTTTTTGACCAAGGTCCGCAGGCTGTGTTTGATGATAAACCCCATCTCTTTTTCGTTTTGGTGGCCGCTTTGTTGCCAGCGCGTGAGTGTTTCTACGACTAATGCGGGATCGATCTTACTAATGTCATTGAGGTGGTTGGCAACAGAACGGGTGACATAGCGAGTGGGGTCGCTAAACAGCTGGTCGAGTAGGGGAAGCGGCCGTTTGTAGTCGGTTTCTAGCTTTTGTGACCAAGGCAATTTCGGCCGTGTCCCTTCACTCGCTAAACGGCGCACATGATAATTGTCTGATGTGGCGCAACGATCAAGAAAGGCGAATGTCTCTGCAGGGAATTTGTTGAGAAAAAAGCGAATCGCATCTTCTGCCGAGAATCGTTTGGTAATTTTTTCGAGTGCTTGGAGCGATAAGGTAAGATGCTCGGCCGTGTTGCCATATTCGGCCACGAAATAGGATAGCGGCGCGATAATAAAGTCGCCAAAGTCGTCATCTGTGAGCGTTGGGTCAAGTTCTGGTGGAAGCGCACGTAGCACAATTTCGATTGCCTGCGTATAGTCATTTGGAAGATGCTGCCGCAAACAGGCACTGATATGGGCGATTCGCTGCTTGAGTTCTAGCTCTGGAAATCTTGAAATGGTATTCTCTTGGAATGCGGCCGTGGGAAATTCTGGATGTACGGCCGTAATCAGGTTAGCGAGGTATGCGACTTTTTCCGCATTAAACAGTTGGTCTTTGAGAGAAAATGTTGTTTCCGCTTTCATATATGTGTGATGATTGTTTTTAGTTCAAACCGATCGGCTGTGAGTTTCGTTTGGGAAATAAAATCTTGAGCAAGACTTTTGCGCCATTATTGGCGTGGCAGTCGGCATGAATGTGCTGAATTTCATCGATTTCACGACGGCCGCAGACCAGCTGAATAAATTGTAGGCCCGGGAAATTGGCGTCGGCATCCCGCTGATGGGCCATTTCGTAATCGACTATTTCTGTGATTTTGCCCGCAGTAAACGTGATTTGTAACGCCCCACGGCGATAAAAGTTAAGCTTTAATTTGCCCTCGTGGCTCGCCATAACGCTTTCCGCTAAGCGAGTCTCTAAGACCGGCGTGATCTTGTGTAGAAACGCTTTCATGTCAGGGATTCGGATATACCAAGCGTACGGCTTAACGGCCGAGGCTAGTTCTGGGTCGAGCGCTTCGTACAAATCATGATGTCGGCCAAAGCTAAAGACGACACCGATCATTTCCTCTCCCGTTTTTTCTTGTCGTTTTTTGGCAAATGTTTCATAGAGCTTGAGCATCTCTAAGCCAACCGCCCGCAATGATATATCGGCTCGTGCGCCGACTTCGTTGACAAAGACATGGTGATTCCAGCAAGCGAAGCGGGTGTAGGCGACCGTACGGCCGTTGTCGTCCTCGACGATAAAACAATCTTTGCTCACAATTGAATTGGGATGATGCCCTTCAAGCTCGTGGCGCCACTCATTTTCCGGCCGTACTGTATAGATCATGCTATTCTGGCAATGATTGTCATATAACGCTTGTAGTAAAGACACGTCCTCTGTTGTTGCCTTGCGCCAGCTATACCTCTTCTTCGCCTCTTTATCTTTATCTTTTTCTGTTCCTGTCTCCGCCTTCTTTTTCTGTGGCGGGAACTGGTAGCGACGACTGCCACCCAAATCTACCCCCATTTCATAGCCGAACTGACGATAGTACCAAGGGATACCGGTAATGCCTTGCATTAATTCACCACGGCTGGCACTGAGTTCATGTAAGAGATCGAACTGCTTGGCGACCAGCCCTCGTCGCCGATAGTCTGGCGATGTAGCCACGATTTCCGGCCGACCGAAGGGGAATTCAATTCCATCATAGCCCCATGTCTGCGAAATATGGCAGCTGCTAGAGACGATGTCCCCTGTTGCATTGGTGACGATTAAAAAATCGCTGGCAGATGTGGTCGGGTGACGGCCGTTCATTAAGTCGCGTGTCCAATTTTGAATGAGCCCATTCATACTGGGACCATCTTCATGGATCGCATTAAATTTCGCTACCGCTTCTGTGTCTTCGGCCGTGGCCCAACGGAGTACCAAGCCATCTTCTAGTTCTATAGGAAGTTTTGTCATAAGTGGTTAACAACTAAGCTAAAACTGAAAATCTAAAATTCCTAGTTCTGTCGTTTTGTGTGGGAATTTCCTTCGCCGCCTTCGGCGGCTCGGAATGAAAGGGGTTTTCTGGCGGCTATGCCACCAGAAAACCCCTTTTTGACTCGATCTGAGCGGTGAAAGCCGCTCAAATCTGGGCTGTGGCGAGCTTCCCACAAAATCCAAGAGAACTAGTAAAATTCTTAGGAATAGATGTTAAATAACTGTCATAGTTGACTTGTCACCGCCTATGGCGGCTCGTAAAGATGTTTATTAGGTTTTTTCGGTGGCATTGCCACCGAAAAAACCTAATTTAAGAAAGGGTGGCGTGGCCGTAGGCCGGGCAACCCTTTAGCCCACATATGCGACAATTATTTAGTCGTTATTCCTTAGATATTGGTGAGAGTGAAAATCTATGTCATAATTCTGACGTAATGTAACGTAACATAAAACCACATTCAAGTTCATTTGGTGAGAATGTTCTTGAAATAAACAGATATAAATTTAGGACAGACAGGAGGTTCTGAAAACATGATACTCTATTTACTTTTCGCCGCTCCCGCCTTTTTTCTCGGGTTGTGGGCACAATGGCGAGTAAAACGGAATTTCAACAAATATTCGCAAGTGCGTACCGCTAGTAATTTGACCGGTGCTGAAGTGGCCCGTCGTATGCTCGATTCGGAAGGGCTTTATCACGTTAAAGTCGAAGAATCGCATGGTTGGTTGAGTGATCACTATGATCCGCGTGATAAAACACTGCGTCTTAGCCCAGACGTTTATCGGATACCCAGCGTGGCAGCGGCCGGTATCGCCGCTCATGAAATGGGGCATGCGTTGCAAGATGAAGTGGGTTACCGCCCCTTGCGGATGCGTTCCGTTTTGGTACCTGCTGCGCAGTTCGGGAGCAACTTGGGTGTCTGGATGATGTTCGGTGGGATGATCTTGCAATCATTTTTGCAGTTTGGCATTTGGATCGCCATTATCGGTTTACTTGCGTACGGGATGACCGCTGTGTTTTCTCTGGTCACCTTGCCGGTTGAATTTGATGCCAGCAATCGGGCCAAAAAATTGTTGGTCTCTCATGGTATTCTCGGTTCTAACGAGATGGAAGGGGTGAATCGCGTATTGAATGCGGCCGCTCTGACCTATGTTGCTGCTGCTGTGCAAGCGGTGATGAGTGCGCTCTACTGGGCATTTATTATTTTTGGTGGCCGTGACTAATGATTTTGGTCGGTTAGTGATTGGTCATTTTTGCACCCATCGCTAACCGCTCTTTTTTATGAACCCATTTACTCGATTTCTTTCCCAATGGGGAGGGAGCCCTCAATTGGAAACCTTTATCACCCATTGGGATACGGTTGAAGCGTTGGCGATACAGGTGTATAAACAAAAAGAAGCCACGGCCGACGATCAACGAGACTACGCAGTTGCACAAGCTTATTTGATGAAAAATTACCACCATTGGGAAGCGGATTTACGGCCGTTGTGGCAAAACTCCGCAGTGGGGGGAACGCTCGATCATCAAGACCCATTTCGTTTTGTGTTTGAACACCAAACGGCGGCCGACTTTGTCGGTGACTGGGCCGCTTTGCAACATTTACCGGCCGCACGAGAGGCCTTGAATCGATTTCTAGTAACCAAAGGAGAAGTATAAGATGTTGGTACGTATCGTGCTTAGTTTTGCCATTGGCTATGTGTTAGGCAATTGGGGTAAAGAAACACTTGAGGCAGAAGTGAATGCTCTGCCCGATTCGAATGGGGTGGATACTGATGAATCTGCTGATTCGACCACAACCGCAGATGATGCTATTTCTTTATTACAGAAACCAGAAAAATCTTCATCATTAGGTATGCCTGCGGATGCTGGTTCAGGGGAAGTTACGGATACTGATTCTGCTGATAATCCTGCGGACGACACAACAATTTCTGAGCCGGAGCCGGTAGCCGATAATCTGGCCGAGATCAATGGTATTGGCCCTGTCTTTGCGAAGCGTTTGGCACAAGGTGGGATTATTAATTTCCAACAATTGGCAACTGCTGATG
The DNA here is from genome assembly GCA_011524645.1 of Anaerolineales bacterium. Taxonomy (GTDB): domain Bacteria; phylum Chloroflexota; class Anaerolineae; order Promineifilales; family Promineifilaceae; genus WTJY01. The sequence goes on from WTJY01000274.1 coordinate 9,355, forward strand.
AAAACACGATTTATGATTTACTCAAAGTGGCCCCGTGGCAGAAGGTTAAAATTGATGATTGGCAAGAGGAAGCGCGGCAACTGTTAGCAAGTCGGTAAATCCGGCCGGTAGACAAATTTTGAGTTGCGTGTTATGAGGGGGGGAGTACAATAAGCCTACGCTCACCAAATTCTCATAACTATTGGGGAACGTTAGCAAAACCATTATAAAAAACCCTCTGAGGAGAATGAAGATGGATAGTAATGTACTGATTATTGGCTTTGTCGCTGGTGCCATCGTGATGTGGATTCTCGACTGGTTTTTCTACGGCCGAGGCAGTAATGCGGCCGAAGCGGAACTAGCGGAAGTTAAACACAAATTACATGAAGCGGAAAGTACTGCGGTCGCATGTCGCGAGGCTTTAGCAAATGCCAAAGCGAGTGTCTCTACGACTGAAAGTGACTTGATACAAGCACGTGCAGATGCGACAGAATGTGGTGCAAAATTGGATTCTTGCTCGGCCGATTTGGCGGCTGCTCAAGCTCGGATCGCTGAGTTAGAAGCGAAACCTGCACCTGCATCAAAACCGGCTAAAGATGACTTGAAGAAAGTCAACGGGATCGGTCCGGTTTATGAAAAGAAATTGAATGCGGCTGGGATTATTACCTATGCGCAGTTGGCAGCTTCTGATCCTGAAACGATCAAGGGGATTATTCAGCCCAAAGAATGGCAATCTTTAGATATCGAAGATTGGCTCGTTGAAGCGAAAAGCTTCGCTGGATAATTGAACGGTTTTCGATCGATTCAATAAAGCTATAAATGAAAAAGCCGCAGGAATCCTGCGGCTTTTTTGTTTAGGAATGAAAGCTAAATAATTGTCGTATCTGAATTGTCACCGCCTACGGCGGCTCGTAAAGATGAATCCCATTTTTGGGGACCGATAGGGGTTACACCTCTCTCCCCGCGAGAGAGGTGTGGTTTTTGACCATTTTGAACGGATTGTCCCTTAATGGCGGAAATGACGAGTGCCGGTAAAGATCATGGTGAGACCAAGCTTGTCCACGGCCGCGATGACTTCTTCGTCTCGGACAGAGCCGCCCGGCTGGACCACCGCCGTCACACCCGCTTCGGCCGCCGCTTCAATGCCATCGGCAAATGGGAAGAATGCATCAGAAGCCATTGCCGCCCCTTGTGCTTGATCCCCTGATTTTTTCGCGGCCAAATGGACCGCATCGATCCGGCTGGGCAAACCGCAACCGACACCGGTCGTGGCATTCCCTTGGGCGAAAACGATCGCGTTCGATTTGATATGTTGTACAGCGCGCCACGCGGTTTTAAGTGCGGCCGCTTCTGCTTCCGTTGGCTGACGTTGGCTGACCACTTCCCATGTGGCGCTTTCCGGATCACCGGTATCAAGGGTTTGCACCAAGACACCACCGCGAATAGAGCGTATTTCTAGCTCTCCTTCGCGTGATTCGGTTTCGCCTAGAGCAACCAAACGGCAGTTTTTCTTGCTTTTGGCGAAATAGGCGCGGGCTTCATCGCTAAAACTGGGCGCGGCGATCGCTTCGACAAAGAGCTTGGCCGCTTTGATTTGGTCGGCGAACGCTTTGTCAACCGGCCGGTTGACCGCGATAACGCCACCAAATGCGGAAACCGGATCGGAGGCGAGGGCTGCCGGAAACGCATCGGCTGGGGTGTCGGCCGTGCTGATGCCACATGGGGAGAGATGTTTGACGATAACAACGGTTGGATCGTCATAACTTTCGGCTGCACGCCATGCCGCATCTAAATCTAAGAGGTTGTTATAGGAAAGGGGTTTTCCTTGCAATAGCATGCCACCCAAGGGGCCGGTCATCGTATTGCTGGCGTATAGTGCGGCAGATTGGTGTGGGTTTTCTCCATAGCGCAAGATTTGAGTGCGTTGCAACGAGAGCGGTAAATCGGCCGGTAACCCCTCTTCTTCCTCCGAAATTTGTCCCAAATAAGCACTGATCGCCATGTCGTAATCACGTGTATGGCGGAACGCTTTAAGTGCTAGTTTTTGCCGTGTTGCGGCCGATACTTCTCCATTGTCCCGTAGCTCGTTGAGTACTAACCCGTAATCGAGTGGGTCACAAATGACGGTGACGCGGGCGAAGTTTTTAGCGGCCGCGCGTAATAAGGTCACACCACCGATATCGATCTGTTCAATCGCTTCGGCAAGCGTGATACCTTCTTTGGCGATGGTGTCTTGAAATGGATAAAGATTACAGACGACTAAATCGACTTTTTTGATTTGATAAGCGGCAAGGTCGGCGATATCGTCTTCTCGATCACGGGCCAAAATGCCACCATGAATCGCTGGATGCAATGTTTTAACACGGCCGCCAAGCATTTCTGGTGCACCGGTCACCGCTGCGACTTCGCGCACGATTAGTCCTTGACTTTGTAATTCCCGTGCGGTACCACCGCTGGCAACTAACTCCCAGCCCAATTGTGATAGCCCACGGCCGAGGCCGGATAGCCCCATTTTATTTGATACAGAAAGGATAGCTCTTGGTTTCATCATACTTTTTTGTTATGGATAATTTGTTGGTAATTATTCAGCAATAGTCGTTTTTGTTTGGCTCTTCTCCTCATAGAAGGGACGCCAATGAAGCTACGGAATAATTACATGGGTTGTTAGTAAACGGAAGTGATGGGGTGTTAACTTGTTTACATAAAATTAGTCTGCTGTCTTGCAAGCGGTTGGTTAACTTCTTTAAGTTAGTACTTAATTCCTGCTTTTTGTGACCAAATTCATAGTGAACCGACGTAATGTTATGTAATCTACAAGTGTCAATTACAGAAATCGTGATTACGATTTGATACCTTCCCCATTTTTAGAAACATATGACACATGTTTTGTCTTTAAATTAAATTTGTTCCTTGAATTAAAAATATCTCGGGCCGACCGCTTAATTATTTTTAATTCGCGTCGAATTAAAAGCTCCTCTCTCCCAACGGGAGAGAGCTGGGGGAGAGGGGTAATCCACCTCCCCCAGCCCATCCTGATAGGCGGGGAGCAAAGCCAATCAGTTGATTACTTTGGCGAAGGTGTTGACGTTTTAGATTTATTTTTTACCTCATTATTATCGATTTATTTGCAAGGTGCTTCGATGATTCTTTCAATTTTTCTTTCCCATTTGGTTGGGGATTATATTTTACAGTGGGACAAGCTGGCGTATTGGAAAAGCCAGAAATTGATGGGTGTGGTTGTTCATGTGCTTATTGTGGCACTGACGACTTTCGCGTTTGTGTTGCCATTTCAACCGTTTTGGTGGCAAGGTGCATTGTTAATCAGTGTGATTCATTTCTTTATCGATGTGGTTCAGTTGCCGATTACGAAGAAGCCGAGCCCGAATGGGATATTTGCGGTCAGCCGCTTTATCCTAGATCAACTGGCCCATGTGCTGACGATGACGGCCGTGTTGGCTTGGGGCGGTTATTTAGACCTTGCCGCCCCGATCGCCAGCATTATGGCGGAAGTTAACGCATACCCGATGATGCCGTATGTTTTGGCCTATGCAGGCCTCGCGATGCCGGCTTGGGTGATCCTTGAGATCGTGGTTGCCGGTCTCGTTACCGGCGATCCACCCAATTTTGCGCTGGCGACCAATAAGTACACGAGTAGCTTGGAACGTTGGCTGATTATGACCTGTGTTTTGATGGGGCAATTTATCTTGGTTCCTTTGGTGGCAACACCACGCTTTTTATTGGAACGGGCCACTGTCACGGCCGAATTTGAACAGCCTCGGTTGCATGTCTATTTAGCCAAGTTGCTGGCCAGTATCGGCTTGGCGGTCGCGCTCGGGTTAATGTTGCGACTGGTATTCCCCCTTTAATGTCCTTGGATTGGAGGTGCTATGATGACCTTACCTACTCACTCTGATGTATTACAACGGGTCCGTGCCCATGTGTCGGACCCTCAACTTACGAGAAAAACGGCCGGGCCGGCCGGTGCTGTCGATCCGACCCGTCCGATGCCACCCAAAGATTGTAAGCCTGTGCAACAACGTATGACTCAGCAATTTGCATTTTTGCACGATGTCCCTCTTTTTGAAGGGCTAACCGGATCTGAACTAGGCTTGATCACAGAAGATATGACCAAGCGCCGTTTTCGCGCCGGAGATAAAATTTTTGAAGAAGGTGACCCCGGAGAAGTCCTTTACCTGATTGAATCGGGACAAGTACGAATCTATGTGCACGGGTCTGGGAAAGGGCTGGAAACATCGGTTTTCTTATGCGGCCGACCCGGCGAGATCTTTGGCGAACTCGCTATCGTCGATGGTTTACCCCGTTCTGCGAGCGCGACCGCGATGGAAAACACGATTGTACACACCCTCAGTCGCGAAGCGTTTCAGCGACATATGCGTCGCGCGCCGCAGCTCGCGCTCAACTTTATGAAGCTATTGAGCGTTCGCGTGCGTTATAACACCAAGCAAGTGAAAAGCTTGGCTTTGACGAGTGTTTCGAGCCGATTGGCCCGCTTGTTGTTAAAGTTGGCCCAAGATTATGGGGTGGTTGAAACGGCCGGGGTCCGGATTAACACCAATCTAAAACAAACCGATCTGGCCAGTTTGATCGGCGCAACCCGCGAAAGCACCAATAAAGTGCTAAGTATCTTTCGTCGCGAAGACCTTATTCGTAAAGACGACGGAGACATTGTTGTGCTTGATCCTGAACTATTGCGCCGCAAAGTTCAGGGATAGCCCAGAATGACAAGTGACGAATCACGAGTGATGGGTGATGGTTCGCGATTGAACTAAAATCGCGAACCAACTTTTTGCCTTTTGCCTTTTACTTTTTGCCTTCTGCTTTAACTCCCCCACATCCCTTCAAATTCATTCTTGTCGCGATCTTCTTCAAAGAGCCAGTCGGGGACGTCTAGTGGGTAGTCGCCGGAGAAGCAGGCGGTGCAATGGCCGGTTTCGGCCGCTTGGACACCGGCGCGAACCGCATCTTCCATGCCAGGAAGTGATAGATAAGCGAGTGAATCTGCACCGATTTTGCGCCGGATGCCGTTGACATCCATGCGGTGGGCGACTAATTGATTATAAGTGGCCATATCGATCCCCATAAAGCAGGGATGGCGCACCGGAGGAGAGGATACTCGTACATGGACTTCTGCTGCACCCGCTTCGCGCAACATGCGAATAATCGGCCCGATCGTGTTGCCACGCACGATTGAATCATCGATCATGACCACTTTTTTCCCTTTTAAGTTGCTCGGCAATGGGTTGTATTTGAGCCGCACGCGTTCTTTACGCATTGAATTGGTGGGTTGAATAAAAGTCCGGCCGATATAACGATTTTTAGTCAACCCCTCGTTAAATGGAATACCGGTCGCTTGGCTAAAGCCGATCGCGGCCGGAATGGCGGAGTCGGGAATGCCGAGGACAAAATCGGCGTCAACTGGGGCTTCTTCGGCCAACTTCATCCCCATTTTTTGGCGCACTTCATGGATGACTTGCCCTTCGAAGACAGAGTCCGGCCGAGCGAAATAAACGTACTCGAAGATACATAACGCTTTCTTTGATGACACAGTACCCTTAATAGAGCTATATCCGTTTTTGTCGAGCTTGATAATTTCACCGGGCTCGACTTCACGAATAACACGGCCGCCGACTGTTAAGATGGCGCATGATTCGCTGGCAAGCACATAGCCTTTGTCAACTTCACCCAAGCAAAGCGGCCGTAATCCGAGCGGGTCACGTATCCCATAAATCCCTTCATTGGTCATGACTACCAGCGAATAGGCACCTTTGGCTACCTGCATAAACGATTTGATGCGTGGTAACCAGAAGCTGTTTTTATGCTCTTCGGCGATTTCGAGCGGGGCGGCTGGTTTAACGTTTCCGGTAAAATTGCCGTTTCCATTGAGCACATTGAGAGGGATTAACTCTTCGCCTTCCGTGGCCGTTTGCCAGACCTCTGGAGGTGAGGACAAAACTTGGGTAATGACTTCACTGTCAGTTGTTGAAGATAGGCCGACCCCTCGTTGTAACAGTTTGCGGCGTAAGTCGAGCGCATTGGTCAGGTTGCCGTTATGCCCGAGTGCGAGAGGACCATGAATCGTTTCGATTAGGTAGGGTTGAGCATTGCGAATATGGTGGCTACCGGTTGTCGAATAACGGGTATGTCCGATCGCCATATGGCCGACTAGATGGCGCATGTTTTCTTCGGTAAACACTTGGGGGACTAACCCCATCCCTTTGTGGATATAGGTGGCACGGCCGTCGTAGGTCGCGATACCTGCGCTTTCTTGACCGCGATGTTGTAAGGCGTGGAGACCGAAAAAGGTCATCCGCGCGACATCGCTCGCTGGGGAATAGATCCCAAATACACCACATTCATCATGAAATTTATCGTTGTCTTCTTCTAACCAGTTTTCCATTGCGGGGAATCTCCTGTAGGAAGTATGAAATAGAAAGTATGAAGTATGAATTTGATCATGCTTCGCACTTTTTTAAGGGACATGTTGTTGGGAAGTATGAAATAAGAAGTATGAAGTATGAATTTGATCATGCTTCGCACTTTTTTAAGGGACATGTTGTCATGTTTTGTTTGCGTTGATACGGGCGTTTAGGGCGGTTTGTCTGGCTTCGGCGGTGCTTTCGGCCAAGACGGTTAGGTGACCCATTTTTCGGCCGATACGGGCATCCGCTTTGCCGTATAGATGCAGATTGATGTTGGGATCGGAGCAAACGGCCGCCCAATCGGGTTCGGGTGGTTGGCTGGCGGGGCCTGGCCATAAATCGCCGAGAATATTGGCCATGGCGGCCGGTGCGATTTGCGCCGTGTTGCCCAAGGGCAAGCCGCAAATCGTTCGCAGTTGCTGTTCAAATTGGCTGGTGTGGTGGGCTTCGATTGTCAAGTGGCCTGAGTTGTGCGGCCGTGGCGCGATTTCGTTGACGACCAATTCCCCGTTGGTCGTGACAAAGAATTCGACACAAAGAACCCCGATCGTGTCAAACGCTTCCATGATTTTTTGGACGCAGTTGCGCGCAAGTTCGGCCGTTTCCGCTTGAATTTCAATCGGGGTGGTGGAAATATCGAGTATATGATTAACATGCTCGTTTTCTATTGGGCCATAGTAGCCGAATTGCCCTTGAGCATCTCGCGCGCCGACGACTGAGATTTCTTTTTCGAAAGTGATAAATTTTTCTAGCACGGCCGGTTTTTCGTTAATTTTTTGCCAAGCCGCTTCTAGTTCGTTGGTGTCATAAATTTTGACTTGCCCTTTGCCATCATAGCCAGATTCGGCCGTTTTGAGCACGGCCGGCAAGCCGATTTCAGCGGCGGCCGTTTTGAGGGCTTCGAGAGAATAGACTTCGCCGAAAGGGGGGAACGGTAAGCCGAGTTCGCTAATGAATCGCTTTTCCCGTAATCGGTTTTGCGCAGTTGATAAGGCGACCGTATTCGGATGAAGTGGTTTGAGTTCATTGACCGTCATCGCGGTGGCGAGCGGTACATTTTCGAATTCATAGGTGACCACATCAACGTTTTTCGCAAATTCCCGCACCGCTTCTAGATCGAGATAGCTAGCGGTTATTTCTACATCGGCCACTTGACCGGTGGGGGTGTCTGTTCCGGGGGAAAAGACATGGACGCGGTATCCCATTTGGCGAGCGCAGAGGGCCAACATACGGCCGAGTTGTCCGCTACCTAGAATACCGATAGTTGCTGGAGGAAGAATTGGCATAATCTTTAGTGACGAGTAACGAGTGACGAAACGGTTTCTGTTTATTCGTCATTCGTCATTTATTAATGGGGCGGGAGGGTGGATGATATGACTTGTTCGGCGCGGTGTTGGCGGAAGCGGCGCATTTTTTCGCGAATTTCAGGATCTTCATTGCCGAGGATCATGACCGCTTGTAAGGCGGCGTTGATCGCGCCCGCTTTGCCTATCGCCATAGTGGCGACCGGTACACCGGCCGGCATTTGTACGATGGATAGAAGTGAGTCCATGCCGTTGAGGGCGCGGCTTTGGACAGGCACGCCGATCACAGGGACGAGGGTATGACCTGCGGTCATGCCGGGCAGGTGGGCTGCACCTCCTGCTCCGGCAATGATCACTTTGAGGCCGCGAGATTCGGCCGCTTCTGCATATTCGACCATTAAGTTGGGGGTTCGGTGAGCCGAAACCACTTTCGCTTCATAAGGAACATTGAATTGTTCTAACGTATCAACCGCATGTTGCATCGTTTCCCAGTCAGATGTACTGCCCATGATGATGCCGATTTTCGGGTTTTCTGTATTCATTGGTTTGGTAAGAAATCCTATTCAAAAAGGTTGAGAGATACATCAAAACATTCTTCACCGGTTGTGGAGGTGTTTTGATAGGGAAATTGAACTGTTCGATTGGGAATGAGGAGGTGTTTTGATAGGGAAATTGAACTGTTCGATTGGGAATGAGTCGGGTGGAAAATGTGTGTAGGGAAGATCAGGTCGCACCGGCTACAAATGAATGAGTCGATAGCGGTGACCAAGTCACCGTTTTCGAGCAATGAGCGGGTGTGACTAGACGTAATCATTTATCGGGTGAGGTTACGTACGATTCGTTCTATGGCTGGCAGTTCAGCCGGTTCAAAGGTCAGGCCGGTTAACCGCTCATAGGCGGAGATATAGCGACCGCCCACTTGGGCGCGGAACTCATCTGTCATCGTTGGCGGTTCCCCTTCCCCTCGGTATCCTTGTTTGGCGTACCATTTGCGCAAAAATTCTTTGTCGAAGTTTTCCGGTTCACGTCCTTCTCCCCATGAATCAGCGATCCAGTAGCGACTGGAATCTGGGGTATGGATTTCATCGATGAGTGTTAGTTTGCCATCGATCAATCCCATTTCATATTTGGTGTCAACCAAGATCAGTCCGGCTCGATTGGCGATCTCTTGGCCCCGTTTGAAGAGGGCTACCGCTGTTTTCTCGATCTCTTCCCAAAGCTCATGGGGGACGATTTCACGTTCTAAAATTTCAGCACGGGTAATGCGTTCATCATGTTCCCCTTGAGCCGCTTTGGTGGTCGGGGTGATGATCGGCTCCGGTAGGGCATCATATTTTTGTAGCCCATCGGGTAGATCGATCCCGTAAGGTTGCCGTTCCCCTTGTTCGTAAAGATACCAGAGCGAGGTGGTCGTCACCCCGGTAATGTAACCACGCACGACCACTTCGATCGGAATTGGTTGCGCTTCACGGCCGATTGTCACATTGGGATCGGGCGAACTGATCACATGGTTGTTGACTATATCGGCCGTTTGCTCGAACCACCACAAGCTGAGTTGGTTGAGCACTTGTCCTTTGTAGGGGATTAATCCCAAAATGCGGTCAAACGCGCTGACCCGATCCGTGGTAATGAGAACGCGACGGCCGTCTTGTAAATAGACATCACGCACCTTGCCATCATACCGTGTCCCCAAGTCGGGTATATCGGTACCAGCAAGACAGTTGGGCAAAAGTTGAAGAAGTTGTTCTTGAGTCAACATGAAATTGGTTCAAAGTATGAAAGATGAGGTATGAAGTAGGAAATGGTGTTTGTTTTCTATGTTAGCGTCCAAACGTCTTTCATCATTCATACTTCATCGTTCATAATCGCTTATTTAAGCGTTGTTTATACCGTTGATAAATAGACTTAGGCCGAGCATCCCTTGTGCGCCACGATGGTGATGAGGGTGCTGCCACGGGAAGATATGGTCTTCGGGGTGAGGCATGAGTCCCATGATGTTGCCTTGTTGGTTGCAGATACCGGCGATATTGTGGGTTGATCCGTTCGGGTTGAGCGGGTAACCATCGGCCGCATAAGTTAGAGCGATCCGGTTTTGCGCTTCGAGATGATCGGCTGTGGCACTGTCCCGTACCATAAAGCGTCCTTCGCCGTGAGCAACTGGACAGTAAATCGGTTCAGTCAATCCTTGGGTGAAGATGCTGTGGCTGTTCGGGTTGGGGATGAGTTTGGCCCAACGGCATTCGAAGCGGCTACGTTCGTTGTAAGTCAGGGTGTATGGCCGGTCAACTGCGGCTTGATTCAGGTCAAGTAAGCCTGATTTGACGAGGACTTGGAACCCGTTGCAGATACCGAGAACGGGGCGGCCGCTTTGGGCGAATTCTGTTAGCGGATTGCCCAATTGGTGGCGTAGATCGGCCGCCCAGAGAACGCCTGCGCCTAAATCATCACCATAAGAGAAGCCGCCGGGAATGACCAGCATATGATAGTCAAGTAAGTTGCAATCACCGCTGATTAAGCGATTGATGTGGACGATTTCCGGTGCGCCACCGGCGAGTTCACACGCGAGGGCGGCATCGCGATCACGATTGGTGCCGTTGGCGTGGATGATGAGTACTTTGGGCGGCGCGCTGTGTACGGCTGGTGTTGGCAGTGCGCCACTGCCGCTCGTTGTCACGACGTCAGCTGTAGCTTCGCGATCTGTGCTTTCGGTGTGCCCTCGGAAGGCGCGATCAAGCGTTTCGATTGTCGAGCTGATGAGGCGTGAGCCATCTGTGCCACGGACATTAAAGTTGGGGCTACTGGTGGTAAAACCGAGATGGCCGTGTGGGATTCCGTTTTCTTCTAACAGTGCGGTAAACGCCTCTTGCTGATCATCATTGACGGTGATCACAAAACGGGTGAGTGATTCAGAAAATAGAATGGTGTTGTCATCAAGCGGTTGATCGGTTGGGACGTTCGCCAGATTGATTTTTGCCCCGAAGCCACCGGATAGAGACATTTCAGCCAAGGCGATCGCGAGCCCCCCCTCAGAGCAATCATGCACGGCCGTGACCCAACCATTTTGAATCGCTTGGTGAACCGTGCGCAAAATATTAAGCGCATCAGGGACCGGTGTGGGTGCTGAAGAGAGTGCGGGATGCATGTTTTGCAAGGTTGCATACTGAGACGCGGCTAATTCCGATTTGGTCTCACCGATGACATAGATTTGTTCCCACGCCGCTTTGAAGTCGCTCGTGGCGGTTTGGCTAACATCTGGCACGATGCCGAGCGCTGAAATAAGCAATGTGCCGGGAATAGCATGTTTTTCTCCGTCTGCGCCGAGGTATTCATTGTAGAGGCTGTCTTTGCCGGAAACATAGGGGGTGCCATAGGCCACGGCCGCATCGTAACATCCTTGGGAGCAACGAACCAAAGCCCCTAAGCGGTCCGGCAAACTGGGGTTCCCCCAGCAGAAGTTATCGAGAATGGCGATTTGGTCAGGGTCTGCGCCGACGGCTACCGCGTTGCGTAGCGCTTCATCGATGGCGGCCCAAGCCATGTTGTAGGGATCAACGGCCGAAAATTGGGGGCAAATCCCATTGCTGAGCGCGGCCGCGCGAACTGGACCTTCGTTTTTCGCTTGTTGCGTATCGAGAGGCACCAAAACGGCGCCATCACTTGGTCCATGATTGGCGTAACCGATTAACGGTTTGATCGCTGTGCCTGCTTGCACTTCATGGTCATATTGGCGAATCGTATCTTCTTTACTGCGGATATTGGGAGAGGCGAGCAGTTGATGGAGCACGTCTTGTGCCGGAAGAGGTGGCGCTGGGGGGATATGCTCTGGTGTTTCCGGCCGTTGCCAAACACCGATCATTTCTCGCTGTGGTAAGCCATCGTGCAAAAATTCTTCATCGAAATCGGCCACAAGCCGATCTCCGTGGAAGATTTGCAACCGTTTGTCGCCGGTAAATTGACCGAGAATCGTATATTCAACGTTTTGCTCGGCGCAGATTTCTGCGAGTCGCGCTTCTTTGGCCGGAGGTAAGGCGATGACCATGCGCTCTTGGGCTTCACTGAGCCAGAGTTCCCACGGCCGTAGGCCGGGATATTTGACCGGAATGTTTTCGAGCTGGATACGTGCCCCTAACTCTTCGCTCATTTCGCCGACGGCCGAAGAGAAGCCACCTGCACCACAATCGGTGATGGCGGTATAGAGTTCTTCGTCCCGTGCGCGGAGAATGACCTCCAGGGTTTGTTTTTCCATGATCGGGTGGCCGATTTGGACGGCCGTGCTGGCGATATCGCTGGTGCTGGTGTCCATATCCATGCTGGAGAAGGTGGCACCGCGTAGACCGTCACGGCCGGTGCGGCCGCCGAGAGCAACCACGAGATCCCCCACTTCTGGGGTGGTGCGATGGCTGCCTATCGGCAAAATGCCTAGACTGCCACAGTAAACCAGCGGGTTGGCTGTATACCCATCGTGGTAGACGATTGTCCCGTTGACGGTGGGGATACCCATCTTATTGCCATAGTCTTCGATCCCTGCGATCACACCGGTCTGTACACGGCGTGGATGGAGAACCCCTTCCGGTAAGTTTTCGTTAGGCAAATCTTGGTTGCCAAAGCACAGCACGTCTGTGTTGGCGATCGGCCGGGCGCTGACACCCAAGATGTCACGCACGACACCACCGATACCGGTATTTGAACCGCCAAATGGGTCTAGTGCGGATGGGTGGTTATGGGTTTCGACTTTGAATGCTAGATCATACTCTTCTGTAAATGCGACGATGCCAGCGTTATCGACAAAGGCGCTTTTGACCCAAGGTTTGGCTACTTTGTCGGTGGCGGCCCGTAGATAGGTTTTTAGAATACCGTCAATCGTTTCCGGTTCCTCTTGATCCGGTCCGGTGTAGGTGATTTTGGCACGGAATGTTTTGTGGACACAATGTTCACTCCAGGTTTGGGCCAACATTTCTAGCTCGATGTCGGTCGGCTCCCGCTCTTCTTTTTGATAGTAGTCCCGCACCACTTGCATTTCGGCTAGGTTTAGAGAAAGCCGTCGTTCTTGACTGATGGCGATTAGTTCTTCATCTGTTGCTTGGCTTAGTGGGATCGTTTCGACCAGTCCATCACTGGGAGCTGGGGTTAAAAGTGGTGGGGTGATGGGGGTGTCGATGGTGGCTTGTTGGACAACGGGGTTGCAGAGGACCGTTTCGGCAAGTGCTTGAAGGTCGGCCGTGTTGTCTCCATCCAGTTCAAGCCAATAGCTTTGGCCGGTGGCCGCTTGGGTCAATTCGATGCCCAGTACATCGGCCGTGCGAATTAGGTTTTCGGCCGCTGGGTCGGTCACTCCGGGTAAGAGTGTGACATCGATATGGTGTTTTTCAGGGTGATGGGCGGGGGCTTGGTCAGGTTCGCTAATGGTGAATTGCTCCGTGACAGGGTCTGAGAGCAGTTCATGTGCAACCCTTTCCGCCTCTGGCGATTGTAAGTCGTTTCCTTTGATAAAGTAGAGCTTGGTCGGTTTGATCGTTTTCACGGCCGTAAAACCGAATTGATGGGCGGCCGTAACCAGTTCTGTGGCAGAACTGGGCTGGCGTGGGGAGACTTGAATGCGATAGGTTTGTTGAGTCATAGAAGCTTTAACTAAATTTGGAATAGAAAAAGCAAAACGTGAAGCATGCTGGAGGGCAGTTCACGTTTTGCTTGTCAAGAATTTTAATGAGGGGATATAGGGCGTATTTATTGTGCATTATACGCACCATTTGATTTGGTGCAATGTCGGTTTTGTGATTACCGTTTCATTTAAATCTGTCCTAAAGATGGCCGGTTTGTATCGCTTCTATGATATGATTCATTTGTTCGATTGTTTATTTGTTGAAATTTTTAGGTAGAAGATTATGACTGATTTGCCCTTATTCCCGTTGGGAACTGTCCTCTTTCCCGGCATGCCCCTGAGCTTGCATATCTTTGAACCTCGCTATCGTGAAATGATGAATTATTGTATTCAGGAAAAGAAACCGTTTGGGGTTTGCCTTATTGAGAAAGGGCAGGAAGTTGGTTCGCCAGCACAGCCCCATTTGGTCGGTTGTATGGCCCAAATTTCGCAAGTACGGCCGCTCGAAGACGGCCGGATGAATATGGTGGCGATGGGGAGTGATCGTTTTCGTATCGACTCGCTTGACTTTAGCCAATCTTATTTGGTGGGGAATGTGACTTCGATTCCGATTCAGGGGGATGTGACGGCTGTGACGGAGAAACGGTCACACCATTTGCGTGTGGTGCTCACAGAGTATCTTGATGTTTTGTCCAATGTTGGGGAAGTGCAGTTTAACTTGTCACGATTGCCGGATGATCCGCTGGAATTGGCTTATTTGACGGCCGCACTCTTGCAGGCACCCACGTATGATAAGCAAAAGATTTTGGAAATTGATGATGTGTCAACACTGGTCAACCACGTTTACGATATTTGTCGCCGCGAAATCCCGCTCTTGCGCCAGATGATTTCACCGCCGATTCAGCCAGCGTCCGAAGGGATGTTTTCGCTAAATTAGGAGCATAATGCTTTATTGGAGATTGAGTGAGAGGGATGGTCCGTGGCCCGCTAGTTTCGCTTCAATATGCTCAACAACTAAATCGAGATGGTCTTCGCGATTGAGGAAATTGAGGTTGTTCGAAGGGATGGTCAGCACGGGACAAAGATCAAAGTGATCGATCCAGTCGATGTAAAACGAGTCAAGCGTGCGGAGGTAGTCAGTTGATATACCGGCTTCCATTTCTCTGCCACGATTACGAATACGCTCGATTAATGTAGGAACAGGGGCTTGGAGATAGAGGAGCAAATCCGGCCGTGGGAGGCCTTGAACAACCTTATCATACACAGATAGGTAAGCTTGATAATCGGTTTCGCATAGATTGCCCATGTGGTGTAAGACCCGAGCAAAGATATGGGCATCTTCATAAATACTACGGTCGATAATGGCGCTTTTCTCACCTTCTGCTAAGAGCTGATGCTGGTCAGCTCTATGGCCGAGGAAGAAAATTTGCAAATGGAACGACCATGTTTTCATGTCGTGGTAGAACCGTGATAAATAGGGATTATCTTGGACCGATTCATAGCCGGTTTGCCAAGCAAGTTTTTCACCTAGCCTTTGAGTTAGTGTGGTTTTGCCTGCTCCTATGTTGCCCGCGACGACGATAAACTTTTTGGTCATATGTCCTTCTTTGTATAGGTGGAGATGAGTTTTGTGTAGGATGGTAGCTGAATGTGTAAGGGTGTCAAGCGGCCGATTCTGGGAGGGGGGCCACCGTTAGTGGGGCGACCGGTAAGTGTAGTGTAAATGTAGAACCTTGGCCGGGCGTGCTTGTGAGATAGATGTCCCCAGACATTAATTTTGCGAAGTGTTTCGAGATGGGGAGCCCTAGACCTGTGCCACCATATTGGCGAGTTGTTTTTTCTTCGGCTTGCCTGAATGGTTGAAAAATGTGTGTGATTTGATCAGGTGCGATACCGATCCCTGTGTCTTGAATATCTATATTGACATAAGTGTTCCCTGCTTTTTGAGTCGTGCTGACCCGAATGGTGATGTCACCATTTTGGGTGAATTTGGTGGCGTTGTTGACTAAATTAATAATAATTTGTCGTGTCCGAGTGAAATCGGCCGTAATTGACTTGGTATTGGTATGGTACTGTAAGTGCAATCGATTGCCATTTTGATTGATCAGTGGAGCCAGCATGGTTTCGATTTCGACTAGCATTCCTTTTAGGTCGAACGTTTCGTAGTATAAATCGATTGTTCCAGATTCGATTTTGGAGATGTCGAGAATGTCATTGATGAGATTGAGTAGATGACGGCCTGAAGTCTCGATTTTTGTTAAGTCAGATACGGTCATCGTATCTCCTTCCGCCTCCGCATCCTCTTTTAGCATATCGCTATAGCCGATAATCGCATTGAGTGGGGTACGAATTTCGTGACTCATGTTGGCTAAGAATGAGCTTTTCGCTTTGTTCGCGTCTTCCGCTTCTTGGCGCGCGGCTTGAGCGATCTGTGTAGCTTGGGCTAGATCGGATGTCCGCTGAGCGACTTTGGCTTCTAGTGTTCGATTGGCATCGGCCAATTGATCATTCTTTTCTTTTACAGAACGTGCCATTAGGTTGAATGCTTGGGTAATACGGCCGATTTCGTCTGAATAGGAGACTTCAACTGTTTGTTGAAATTCGCCCGCTTCTACCTGTCTCACGCCTTCAAGTAAATTGCGTAAGGGAATGATTAAGACCGTATTGAAGAACCACGGGAATAAAAATCGAACGGTTAGTGCACTCAAGGCGATGGCGATTAAAAAGAATGAGATTTCTCTAGATTGTTTTTGACGGAATGAATCAAATTCGTAGCCAAATTCATAAATTTGGTTGTCTATTTGTTGGAACAAGACTAAGTGAGTATTGTTTGTTTGGCGTTTAGGATGGATTTCATTTGTGGTTAATCGATAATATTGCTCTTGAATCGCAGGATCGTCTGGATTCAAGATTGTAAACGGTTCATCTTCCGTATTGACGACATACCCTAGTCTCAGATTTGTGTCACTTATTTGACTTTGATTGTAGAGCGTTTTTATAGTATTTAGCTCTCTGTTTGGTGTATCTACCTGATCGAGGGGATAACTGATAATGTAGTCTAGGCCGATCGCGCTGGGGATGTCAAAATGGGTCTGCGGTAAGGTGCCATCTGTGATTTGAGAGAGTAGCAATTGTTGTTGGTGTGTTTTTTCCAACCTTTTAGATCTGACTAAATTGGTCGCCACAGTTTGTCCAAGAATCCCTAATGTTGCCATGATGATCAACATGGTTGTTAGCTGGAGCTTGGGCATAAACGATGTTGGATCTGGCGTGTTGTTTAAGTAGACTAAAACTTGACCGGTTAAGCTCACTAAGAGTAATAAGTTAAAGGTATTGTAATAGAGCGTGGATGGGATAAGTCCTGCACTGGCAATGACATTCAGGGCCGCTAAGCTGGCGAAGAGTGTGTAAAGTAGGAAGAAATTGCGCATTGCCAAGCTGTTTTTTGATACCGGCTTATAGAGTGCTTGCCATATACTGATGTCTGGAACTTGGATGCGCGAAAACTCAATAGATCTACGCACAAAAGTCGCGATAATTAATGCATAATGGGCAATAATTGGAACAGCTAAGATAGACAACTCTTCAACTCGCCAATCATTAAGAGTGATGCCTTGGTAAAGGTAATAGATAGTGGCCAGTAGACTCAGAAAAACAGAGGCGCAGGTAAATATAAAAGCGGCTTGTGTGGTAGGTCTGGTAATGTTTTGAGGAAATCTGAGGGCGAATTGGAGCATAAAGCCGGCCGATATAATGCTGGCTAAAAATTGGATGGGGATGACTGCATTTGACCACACGCCGACATACATTGTGGCGATCATGTAGGCAAGCAGGAAGATTGCACCGAAAAGAAATTCTGATGCAAGCAGGCGGCGTAAGGTGTCGCGTGGTTTGATGCTAAAGAGGTAAGCGGACAAACCAAACACAACTAGAAAATTTGCGAATGCACCAATTGTTAATGGCGTAAAATAAGGACGAATCATTTCTGCTATTATGAATCAGATTTAGAGTACTGTCTACATCATATCGCTAAGATTATGGTAAATTACGCTGATTATACAAGCTTGGCGGTAAAATATAATTTTCTGATTGGCGAAAAATTAACGAGGACGTAAGAAGATGCCGAAATTATGTGTGATGGTTGGTGATGGTGTTGGCCATGAGGTTGTCCCAGCGGCCGTAAATGTATTGCAATCTGTGTTGCCCGATTTAGAGTTGACCTATGCTGAAGCGGGTTGGGATTGTTTTGAAAGGCATGGGGCTTCGGTTCCGGCCGAAACATTGCAAAAGATTCGCGATTGTGGCGCCGGGTTGTTTGGGGCCGTTTCTTCACCGTCCCATAAAGTCGAAGGTTATAAAAGTGCGATTGTGACCATGCGTAAGGCACTTGGGCTTTATGCCAATGTCCGGCCGGTTCGCTCTTGGCCTCTGGCGGAGAGCCGCCAAGGGGTTGATTTAATTATTTTTCGGGAAAATACAGAAGGTTTGTATAGCGGCCGTGAGTCACTATCGGCCGATGGGGAAACGGCCGTGACAGAACGGGTGATTACCCGTTTTGCATCGCAACGTATCGCGGAACGAGCTTATCAGGTAGCGCAACGGAATGGGCGATCTAGAATGACTGTGGTGCACAAGGCGAATGTGATGCCGGTCAGTGACGGGCTTTTTCGCCAAGTTGTGACAGATGTTGCCACACAATATGACATGATTGAAACGGATGAATTGTTGGCAGATATTGCTGCACTATGGATGCTCAAAGACCCGACTCGTTTCGATGTGGTGGTGACAACCAACATGTTTGGCGATATTTTGAGTGATGCGGCCGCTCATTGGGGGGGCGGTATGG
>WTJY01000084.1 GCA_011524645.1 Anaerolineales bacterium
TTTTTTCAATTTGCGATAGAAGTAATATAAAACGGCCGTTTGCTCTGCAAACGGCCGTTGGTAAATGTCTGAAATCGTTACAATAGAGACATGAAAAAAACATGAAATAGAATTGATGTCTATTCTATTTCCGGTTTCTCGGTGGCATGACTCGAAACTAAAGTGATTTTATCGACTAGTGTCCGAGCGCGAGTTCTGCACTGTCGGTCTTGTTATGGATCGCGACCCGTTCGACGATGTCATTACTCCCTTCATCCATCCCGATCAGCTCCACCGGAATCCCTTCGCGGCGGAATTTCAAGACCACTTTGTCTAGCGCGCCAACGGCCGTAATGTCCCAGAAATGGGCGCGGCTAGCATCGATAACCACTTTTTCGATGCTTTCTTTGAAATCAAAAGCGCTACTAAATGTCTCGGCCGAGGCGAAGAAGACTTGGCCATAAACCTTATAGGTCCGTTGCTGACCATCGGCCGATAATTCTGATTCGACCGGCATAAAGTTAGAGACTTTTTGGGCGAAGAAAAGCGCACTAAGCAACACGCCGACACCGACGCCGAGCGCCAAGTTATGGGTCCATACAACGACGACCACAGTCGAAACCATGACCAAGCTGGATCGTTTCGGGTTGACCGCCAAGTTTTTCAGCGAGTTCCAATCGAAGGTCCCGATTGACACCATAATCATGACGGCGACCAAGGCGGCCATCGGAATTTGGCTGACCAAATCACCCAAGACCAAGATGAGAAAGAGGAGGAAGCAACCGGCAAAAAGGGTCGAAAGTCGCCCACGGCCGCCTGATTTCACGTTGATGACCGATTGGCCGATCATGGCACAGCCGGCCATGCCGCCAAAGAAACCGGCAATGATATTGGCGATCCCTTGACCGGTACATTCTTGATTTTTGTTACTGGTGGTGTCGGTCATGTCGTCCACGATGACGGCCGTCATCAGCGATTCGAGTAAGCCGACAACCGCGAGGGTCACAGAGTAAGGGAAAATAATGACCAAAGTTTCCCATGCCAATGGGATGTTGGGCAACAAGAACAAGGGTAATGTATCAGGTAACGCCCCCATATCGCCGACGGTACGAATATCGAGCCCCATAAACAGGCTAAATGCGGTGAGGGCGACAATGCAGACCAATGGAGAAGGAACCGCTTTGGTGACATAGGGCAAGAGGTAGATGATCCCTAAACCGGCCGCGACCATAGCATAGACGATCCAATTGCCCCCTTCAAATTCGGGGAGCTGGGCCAAAAAGATGAGAATCGCTAGCGCATTGACAAAGCCGGTCATGACGGAACGGGAGACAAAGCGTAACAATGTACCGAGCTTGAGCGCCCCCGCAATAATTTGTAGGACACCGGTCAAAATAGTCGCGGCTAATAAATATTCTAAGCCGTGATCTCGGACGAGGCTGACCATGACGAGGGCCATCGCCCCAGTTGCGGCCGAAATCATACCGGGACGGCCACCGACAAAGGCGATGACTACCGCGATACAAAATGAAGCGTATAGGCCGACTTTGGGGTCGACACCGGCGATAATTGAAAAGGCGATCGCTTCGGGGATTAACGCGAGCGCGACAACCGTTCCGGCGAGGAGGTCGCCACGAATGTTGCTAAACCATTGTTCTTGAATATGAGAGAGAGAAAGAGACATATCTGTTCCTATTGATTTGATGATGGATATCGGTCGAGCCCGTTCGCTCGTGACGAACGGCTCTAAACATAGCGACTGAGAACAATCGGGAACAGGCGATGTCACCGTATTGTGGCGCGAATCATAAGTAAATGGAGTTTTTTGGGTGAATGGAAAGAATTTAGCTTTGCGTGGGGGCCAAAAAATGACTCTAGTTAATTATATCTCGGCCGTGGGTGTGAATGCTTTGGATAGGTTGCCATAAAAGCCCTCCCTATTTGTGGAGGAATGGTCTCTTTTTTCTAAACGTGTTGCTTGTTTTTGGGATGAAGGTTTTGTCGCAATTTTGTTTTTTGATAAAAAAGCAGCTTTTCTGATAAGAACTGATAAATTTATACGCGACAGAAGCAAACAAAAAGAACGCTGTATTTCAAGCGTTCTTTCGTTAAGTGGCTACCAGATTTTATTTTTTCAAGTTGAGTCCTGCGCCAGTCTCAAAAATTCTGGTGCAGTCAGAGTTTTTGAGACTGCCTGAAAATAGTTTTTGAGACTGCCTTGTAGATAGTTAACATAAAGCTACATCTAAACTATCGTCTATGTTTCTTCTTTGCTTTGGCTTTCTTCTTTTTAGCATGAGCATGAAGCCGTGTTCGGTTTTCTTTTACCCGCCTTTTTTCGGCCACGACCGGATCCTCATCCGCCCGAGAAAACAAATTGCCAAACCCATTATAACGTGGTCTTGGTGTTTCTCGCTTGTCTAAAATACCCAAGGCCACTTGCACATCTTCCCAATCACCCACAATACTCCAATCGACGCGATCTGCCTCATAAACTTGCTCTATGAGTGGAGCCACTTCGGCCGCTTTCATTTCACATAGGGCAACGATAATTTTGGCATTTAGATCATCCCCTTGATTCGAGTATTGTTCGAGTTGAGCTGCCAGTGTATTAAGACAATCTTCGCGAAGATGGGGGTGATCACGGCCGATAACACCAATAGAATGAGCGACAAAACTTTGTCCCCAAAAACCGATCTCATGACCGCGAGGCAAAAATTCTTGGAGATAGGGCAACCCGCTTTCTCCGATCATTTCAATCGCGGTTGGTAAATCTTCGGTAAAGTGATCCCCTAAAACATCGTCTGGCTCATATTGATATAACCCTACCATTGCGGGTAGAGCTTCGGCTGCATTGAGCTGCGCCAATGCCCGATAGGCATGAATGACAACTTCGGCCGCCGCAGCTTCGCCCTCAAAATAAAGCAACTCTTTGTTGGTAATGATGTCAATGAGGGCGGGAATATCTTCTGCTGTTATCTCGTGACGG
>WTJY01000432.1:0-1380 GCA_011524645.1 Anaerolineales bacterium
GTGTCGATGTTCAGCCATCTAGTGAAGGGTTCCATGATTTGGCACTGGCTTTGGATTTGCGTTCGGCGATCGCTTCGGCCGAGGCGACTGTTCGCTGTGCGATTGAACGGCGTGAAAGCCGTGGGGCACATCAACGGAGTGATTATCCTGAAATCGATGAGTCGCTAGCGGTTAATTTTGTGATCGGTTTGGATGAAAAAGGGGAGCAGGTGTTACGCTCTGTTCCGGTTGAGCCGGTTCCGGCCGAGCTGTTGCCTTGGTTGGATGATGAAGAGCTAGAGATTGACGGCCGTTTGCTTGAATAGTCGGTGAATTTGTTTTTTGTTTCCTCCTTTTTTTAGTTCGACCAAAAGCCCCTTGCCAACATTGTTGATGAGGGGCTTTTTTATTATGGGTATAAAAATCACATTTCTGCGGTACGACGCATCGCTTCTGTCTGTTGGTCAAAACCGACTTGGACATCAGCGAGCGGGACAAATGAGGCTCCCCAACCGGTGAAGATTTCTTCGGTGAAATAATCGGTTTGACCGTCCGCTGTTTCGGTGAAGTGGTGGGTTCTTGTGGCCCTAATCATGCCGATGCGGGATATGAATGAGACGTACTCATAGGCCCAGACGGCCGTCTGACGGCCGTTGGGATCAGCTGAGAGGTGAGGCGGTTGAAAAACTGTTACCTTTTCATAGGTGCTGACGGTGCTTGCACGATTTTGGAACTGGACCTCGAATTTCATTAGGAGATCGACAGCGGGTACGGCCGTGGCCGGAGTTACGTCGATGACGAACGGGTTCCATTTGGCATAGTGTCCGATATCGGTTGCGACTTTCCAGACGCGGTCGATGGGGGCGTTTATAGTGACGGCACTGCTGGCTTTGCGTTGTGTCATAGTGAATCGTTATTTGTGTTGGTCGTTAATGTTTTCTGGGGGCTTGTGGGGTAAATCTCATGATCGATTTTAGATTGAGAATTGCTGATTTAGTTTGGTTCCTGCTTTTTGGGGCGCAGACTCTTTAGATGATCGATTAGATCGTCTCGCATCAGGATCATTTCGGTGATTTTGGCGTCGATTTCGGCCACCCGTTTGTTGACCATTTTTTCTAGTTTGTCCGCTTGGGTGTCTTGGACTCTTTCACTGGAGAGAAGGTCGTAAAGATCGACTAGTTCTTTCGCTTCTTCGAGATCGAGTCCGGCCGTTTTGGCGCGGAGGATGAGTTGGAGACGGTCGCGATCATGTCGGGTGTAGATGCGCTGTTTGCCATTGCTGCGCTGTGGATTGATGAGACCGCGCTCTTCATAATAGCGAATGGTGCGGGTGGTGACTCCTAATTGTTTGGCGAGATCGCCGATGGTGATGAAGTTGCTTTCTAAGTTGCTTTCTATGTT
>WTJY01000432.1:1480-9763 GCA_011524645.1 Anaerolineales bacterium
GTTGCTTTCTATGTTACTTTCTTCTGCGTTATGTTCTTCTGCTGTCGCGTTTGTTATGGGGGGTGTTTTTGCCATGATGAATCATAATTGACGTTAACGTTAAACGCAAGTATGATGCCGGTGCCTCGTGTGTATGATTAAACGGTATGACAGAAAAGGAGATTGGTGTATGGATGAGTTGTTGGTTGCTCTTGAAAATGGTGTAGCTACCTTAACGATGAACCGGCCGCAACGACGCAATGCGTTGAGTTCGGCCGTGATTACCGATTTGTTGGCCGCTTTGGATAGGGCTGAGCAAGATTCGGCCGTGCGGGCGGTGGTGTTGACCGGTGCTGGAGAAAAAGCGTTTTGTGCTGGGGCCGATTTGGGTGGCGGTGTGGGGGGGAAGGGGACGGCCGACTATGCTGAGTTACTCAAGCGACTGATTCATTTTTCTAAACCGACGGTGGCCCGTGTTGATGGGTATTGTTTGGCGGGAGGAATGGGGTTGATGCTGGCTTGTGACATTGTGGTCGCCAGTGATCGCGCTCAGTTTGGGACACCGGAAGTCAATGTCGGGATTTGGCCGATGATGATTAGCGCTTTGATTTATCGGAATTTGTTGCCGAAGCAGGCTGTGCCGATGATTTTGTTGGGGGATCGTTTTAATGCTGAAAAAGCGATGCAGATGGGGTTGTTGACCGAGTTGGTTCCGGCCGATGAGCTGGACACGGCCGTGGCTGAGATCGCTCTTAAATTGGCGAGCAAGAGCCCGATCGGTATGAAGATCGGGAAAGCGGCTTATTTGGCGATGCAGGATATGCCGCTTGATGAGGCGCTCGATTATTTGAGTGAACAGTTGACGGTGGTAAGCGAAACGGCCGATGCACGCGAAGGGATTGCTGCATTTATGGAAAAACGGCGGCCGGAGTTTAAAGGTGAATGATGTCTAAAAAAGTGATTTTTTCAGCGGCGTTAACCGGTGCATTGACGACCCGTGCTCCGTGCTGAAATTGATGGAGAGATCGGCCGCTTATAGGTAATGGCTGAATTGATCGAAAGATGTTTGGTGTGTTTCCCAAATTATTTGCGCAACTTATTTGATAATCGTTTGAAGCGGGGGAAGTTGTTGGGCGAGGGCTTGTAGGAATGATTTTTGGGTTGTGTTAAACGGCCGCTTTTCTGACCAGACCAAATAAACCGGCCGTGTGAGGGTGATGTTGGACACCGGTTTGGCACATAATTCCCCCCGATCAACTTCTCTTTGAATCGTGTACTCTGGCAAAATAGAGATGCCTAAGCCGCTTAGTAACGCATATTTGATGACACCGGGATTGTCCATTTCGGCGATCGGCCGTAAGGTTATTCCTTGTTCGCTCATCGTTTGATCGAGCCAAGCGCGAAAGCGACTGTGGGGCTGGCGGGCGAGAAAGGGGGCTTGGGCTAGCTGATCTAACGATACTGTATCCCCTTGCGCGAAGGGGTGCTTGGGGGTCATCACTACTTTGTAGCTGATTTCTTGTAGCCAAAGTTGTTGGAACTGATTGATGTTTAGGTCGCTGACATTTCCCACGAAGAACGCGAAATCGAGACGGCCGTTTTGAATTTCTTGTAAGATCGCTCGGGTACTATCTGTTTGGAGTGAGAGTGGGGTGTTTGGGAATTGGGATTGAAATGTTTTTAGCCAATCGGGTAAGACATAGACACTTAGACCTGGGGTGGCACCAATGGTTAGCGGCTCTTCGACCTTTTCGTTTAGTTGGGAGATGGCTTGCTCTGCTTCGGCGGTGAGGTCGAGTATCTTTGTCGCGTAGTCATACAGGGTGCGACCGGAAATCGTTTGTTTCGTTCCTTGTGGGGTCCGTTCGAAAAGTTGAGACCCCAAAGCTTTTTCGAGCCGATGGATATGTTGACTGACGGCCGCTTGTGAGAGATAAACCGCTTGGGCAGCACGATTAAAACTCCCTTTTTCGCAGACTTGAACAAATAGATGGAGTTGCTGTAATGTTATTTTTCCTGACATAGGGATAGGGATGAATCTTGGCTAAGGTGATTTTTCTATCTCTATCTTCTGTCGATTGCCTTAGCTTTAGAATAAGGTGGTTTTGGGGAACGTTTATTGTTGCTCGGCTTGTTCGATCGCTTCGACGACAAATGGGTAGATATTATCGACGATGACGGTGTATCCGTCGCCGGTCGGGTGAATAAAGTCGGGTTGGTTGAGATCGGGATCGGCCGCGACACCTTCGAGGAAGAAGGGGATGAGGATGGTGCCGTACTTGGTGGCGACGGTCGGGTAGATGGCGGCAAATTCTGTGGTGTATTCTTCACCGAGGTTTTGCACGATTTGCATACCGGCCACGATGACGATTACCCCGCTTTCGTCGAATTTACGCACGATTTCATCGATGTTGGCGGCCGTTTCGCTCAATTCGATGCCACGTAGGCCGTCGTTGCCGCCGGTTTCGACGATGACGATATCCGGTTCTGTGCCGAGCATCCAATCTACGCGGCTGAGGCCACCAGAGCTGGTTTCGCCGCTGATCCCGCCATTCACCACATCGATGTCGTAACCGTTGGCTTCGAGCTTGGCTCCGAGTTGGGCGGGGTAGCTTTCGCCCGGTTCGACGCCGAACCCTTCGGTGAGGCTGTCACCGAAGGCGACGATGGTGATGCGGTCTGCGGCCGGTGCGGCGGTTTCCACGGTGGGAGTAGGGCGCGGCGCGGGTTCGGCCGAACCGCAGGCGGCGAGGATAAGAACGAGAGCAGTTGTAATGATAAAGGTGAATTGTTTCATAGGTTAGATAGTGTTGTGTTTATGTTGTGTTTTGGCTTTAGATTAAACGGGAAATCAGGTTTTGGGTCAATGAGATAATCGATTTCTGATTTAGTTGTGTCGGCGGGTACTGTTGGTCGTATCAAGGAACCTTTGATGGTATTTTTCGATTATTCGTTTTGTTGAATAGCGGGAGTCGGTTGGAAGCGGCGCTCAAATGAGTCGAAGTCAAATAGTGAGCAAGGAAGGCCCGCTTTTTGCAGGGCCATGTACACTTGTTGATAAGGTATGTCCGCTTCGTGGTTATTAAATGGGTTGAATGGATAGATAATTCGCATTTTTCTGTGTGTCTTTAAAACAAAAAAGCCCATCTCAAATTACTGAGACGGGCTTGGAATGCTGTCTGAGTAACCGCTTAGCCGAGGTGTTTTTCTAACGCGGCCGCCAAAACAGATTGTGGTTGGACACCGACAAAACGTTCTGCGATTTCACCATCTTTGAAGATCATGACAGTTGGGATACTGCTGACGCCGTAGCTAGCGGCCGTGGCTGGATTGGTATCCACGTCAAGTTTAGAAATAACCGCTTTCCCTTCGTAATCATTGGCCATGTTTTTAATAGAAGGGGCGATCATGCGGCAAGGGCCACACCATTCTGCCCAGAAGTCAACAAGGACAACTTGCCCTGAGTTAATGGTTGTGTCAAATTCGCCATCGGTTAAGTTAATTGGATCTGCCATGGTATTTCTCCTGCTATCTCACCTGTTGTGAGTTATGTTTATTTTTCATTACAGTAGTTAGATGAAAATCGTGGCGAAAATCTTACCAAAAAGAGTTTGCCAAGTCCATGAAAATGTAGAATTAAACTTTTTTCATATAGACGACAATCTTAAAGCCGTTCGATTGGTGGGGATAAGATTTCCCATGCATCGGTGCGTAATATGATGTGCTGTGCGGTCGCAGGGCAGGGGGCCGGTGCTGGTGCGGCGATGGCTGTTAAGCATAAAACGAATGCGGCCGATGTGGATATTGCTCTGGTGCAAGCGGAGTTGAAGCGGCAGGGGGCTCGGATTCAGTAGAGAGGAGATAGAGAAGAGAATAACAGTAAGAGTAAGAAGGGGATCGGGTGGATGGTCGGCTTGCTTTGAGGATGGGTTGGGGGAGATTGATTACCCCTCTCCCCCAGCCCCTCTCCCAACGGGAGAGGGGAGCTTTTGATTCGATACGAATTAAAAATAATTAAGCGATCAGCCCGAGATATGTTTAATTCAATGAA
The DNA here is from genome assembly GCA_011524645.1 of Anaerolineales bacterium. Lineage (GTDB taxonomy): Bacteria > Chloroflexota > Anaerolineae > Promineifilales > Promineifilaceae > WTJY01. The sequence continues at coordinate 5,511 of WTJY01000432.1, forward strand.
CAAATTTATCTTGAAGGCAAGACCTTTGTCATATATGTCTAAAAATGGCGAAGTTATTGAGCTAGGCGAATCGTTTTTTGACCGATTTGCGCAGTTCGATTGTTTTCTTCTTGATCGGTTCGTAACGCATAACGAGGAAGATGGCGAGGATGGCGGCATAGATCAATGGCTCGGTATAGTTTTGTTTGATGAGCCAAAGGTAGTGTACGGCCCCTAGAATAGCGGCCAAATAAGCGGTTCGATGCAAGGTTTTCCACCGCTTGCCTAGCTTGCGCATGGCCCATTTGGTTGACGTGGCTGCTAGAGGAATCAGAATAAGAAATGAGGCAAACCCGACAAGGGCGTAGCGGCGGCGTACGATTTCTTCCCATGCTAGGACGATGTCACTGCCATAGTCGATGCCGACAAAAATCGCCAAATGAACCACGACATAGAGGAAGCCGTAAAGGCCAAGCGGTTTACGTAGCGGGAGCAATAATTTCCAGCCGAATGCATAATTTAGAGGGGTGCACGCCAAGGATAAAATGAGGAGGATGAGAGCCGGTTTGCCGGTCCGCAAAATAGCGGCGCGAATTTCGTCAGAGCCAAGATTATAAGTGTAGTAATCGATATAAAGTAAGATGAGTGGGAGCAAGGCACCGATGTGGGTGATGATTTTTACGATTTGCAGTTTCTGTTTTTGTGACAGTCCGCTTGCACTTTTTTTTGCCATGAGATTATTCCAAAAGAAAAAGAGAATGGTAACTATACAGGTGAAGCGACAATCCCTCCCTCTGCCGCAAGGGAAAGGGGGTGAGGGAGAGGGGGAAATTCTTTAAATTCTACCTCTCCCCCCTCATCATAGGAGGGGCGCCAAAACCATAGGTTCAACACCCGTATAGTTGCAGAGAATGATTAGTTTGTTGTGAGGCTTCAAGCTAATAAGCCATGTATTGTGTCGCACGATCATGCGCCACAACGTCGTTAGATTCGGTCGCGATGCGTGACTCGGCCGTTAGCGTAATACGTCCGTGTCACGTGTTAAAAATTTTCGCGTAAATCTACTCCTTCGTAGAGATAGGAAACTTGTTCTTCGTATCCATTGAACATAAGCGTGGGGCGACGGGTTACTTCACCGATGCGGCGTTCGGTCGCTTGGGACCAGCGTGGGTGATTTACTTCCGGATTGACATTGGCGTAGAAGCCGTATTCATTTGGTGCGGCAGCCATCCAGAGCGAGGTTGGTTGGACATCGGTCAACGTGATTTTGACGATCGATTTAATGCTCTTGAAACCATATTTCCAAGGAACAACCAAGCGAATCGGGGCACCATTTTGGGGCAAAAGGGATTCACCATAGATGCCGGTTGCTAATAGGGCCAAATCGTTCATCGCTTCATCGACGGTCAATCCTTCGACATAGGGCCATTCATACCAGCGTGATTTTTGCCCTGGCATCTGATCTGGATCGTATAGTGTTTCGAACCGAACATATTTGGCATCACTTGTAGGGTCAACTTCTTGGAGAAGTTTCGCTAGGGGAAAGCCCATCCAAGGGATGACCATCGACCATGCTTCGACACAGCGTAAACGGTAAATCCGTTCTTCTTGATCGAATTTGGTGAGTAGATCGCTGACATCATAAACGCCAGGATTGTTGACCAGACCATCGACTTCGATTTGCCAAGGGTTGGTGACAAAATTTTCTGATAGGCTGGCGACACCGCTTTTGTCGGTGGTGAATTCGTAATAATTGTTGTAGCTAACAATATCTTGATAGCTGTTGAGCGGATCACCGAGTTCGTCGGTGGTTGTGCGAACCTGTTCGATTGCAGCGTCGCTATCGACAACTTCTGACGGGGCGCTCCCTTGGGGATCTGGCACAGAGGTGGCTACGGCACTTTGTTCGGGCGGCCGTTCCGGCCGACAAGCGGTTAACAAACCGGCACCGGCTATAGCTCCCATACCTTTCATAAAGTCGCGTCGTGAAAGCCACACATGTTTGGGCGTAATTTCTGATGAGGGAATATGAATATCGCTTTTACGTTTAATTAACATCTCAAAGTCTCCTTAACCACACTGTTTGTTTGGGTCTTTTTGCGTTGGTCATTGAATCGTACAGCATATTGACGAATAAGATCATAATTAATCTTACAGTTCAGGCATGAATGTAACATTTATGTAATAAATCGAAATGTTTGACACTCTTCTCCCCCCTATTATAATCCTCAGAAATATTTAATTGGATTTCCTACAACAATACCTTCGCCATTTTTAGACCGCTGTGACCAATAATTTGCCTTTAAGGTAAATTTGTTCCTTGAATTAAAAATATCTCGGGCTGATCTCTCAATTATTTTTGATTCGCGTCGGATCAAAAGCTCCCCTCTCCCCACAGGAGAGACTCTGGGGGAGAGGGGTAATCCACCCCCTAGCCCCTTCTGGTAGGAAAGGTGCAAACCTGATCAGGTGTTTTGTATTGGCGAAGGTGTTGCTACAAGAAGAAGTAAAGAAGAAGTCAAGAAGAAGTACATGGCAAATCAATACCGTATTGACATTTTAGAAAGCCAATTAGCACAGTTGACCCGAGCAATTCCTGATATTCATCAAACTGTCATTGTGAGCACTGATGGATTTGTGGTAGCTTCGTACCCTGCGATTAATTCTGATATGAACGATTTTCTTATCAACAACACACAGCAAGTGGCAGCAATGGCTGCCGCGCTAATTGCGTTAGGGGATCAAACACTAAATCGCTTGGCACAAGGAGATATGAGCCGACTCATGGTTGAGGGGGGGGATGGGGCGATTATTGTGTATCCGATCAATCGTAATGCGGCTTTGTCCGCATTGGTTAATAAGACGACAAAGATGGGGTTGACGTTGTACGAGATCTCACGCGCGGCGAAGCGTTTTGCCGACGTTTTACCTTCCTAACTTGTCGCTTTTCTTGTTTAGAAAGATGGAAGAAGGGGGTATGCCTATTGTGCCCTGTTTTACTTTACGTCAACTTTTAATCATGCTATAGTAATAGCGTTATGTTTAGTTTACATACAGTTATTTTTTGCATGCATTAAGGAGATGTGGAGATGAGTTTAAAGCGATATTCATGGCAAGCGATCCTACTCTTGGTAGCAATATCATTGCTTTTAATTGGTTGTGGTGGTGGTGAAGAAGCCCCCGCTGAAGGTGGTATTCCATCCACCAGCAATGATGCTGGTGCGGAAGTGGCCGCTGATGGTAGTGGTGATGCTACTGTCGATACGGTGGCCGATGCGAATGCAGATGTTGCGACCGACGCAGGTGCAACTGATGTTGTTGCCGAAGGTGGCGAAGCTGTGGCTGATGTAACTACTGAAGGTGGTGAAGCTGTGGCGGATGCGAGCGTAGATGTGGCAGCCGAAGGTGGCGAAGCTACGGCCGATACCAGCGCAGATACTACGGCCGATACGGCGGGCGAAGCGACCAGTACCGAAGGTGGTGAAGAAGCGGTTGCCTCTGAATCTGAAGGTGGCGAAGAGGCCGTTGTTACTGAAGGTGGCGAAGAGGCTACCACTACCGAGGGTGGTGAAGAAGCTCCACGTGTCGATGAAGGGGAAGCTGTTGCCTCTGAATCTGAAGGTGGTGAAGAAACGGCCGCTGAATCAACTCCTGTACCAACCGTAGAGGGGGAGCAAGTCCATGTTGTTGCAACCGGTGAAAACCTTTATCGAATCGGTTTGCAATATGGCGTTTCGTGGCTTGTTTTGGCTGAATACAACCAAATCGGAAATGTTGCAGGTTTAACCGTTGGTCAAGAAATTAAGATTCCTGCGGGAACCAGTGAAGAACTGGTGGTAACACCTGTCCCTACACCTACGGATGAACAAACCCACACTGTCGCGGATGGCGAAAATCTTTATCGCATCGGTTTGCAATACGGTCTAGATTGGACACAAATTGCTGAGGCCAATGGGATTGTGAACCCACAACAATTGACTGTTGGGCAAATTTTGAAAATTCCAGCTAGCCAACCCGGAGACTCTCCAGAATTTACCCATGTCGTTAAAGATGGGGAAACCCTATTTATCATCGCGGTGCAATATGGTTTGACTTGGGACAGTATTGCGGAAGCGAATGAACTTGTCTCTCCTTATCTTATCTACCCAGACCAACTATTGGTTATCCCTGGCGGATAAAACAGTTTAGAACAAATTGTTAAAACAAAAAGCCGGACGAGATTATTTCTCGTCCGGCTTTTTTGTTGAATGTTGCGCAAATTATTTCTGCTAATT
>WTJY01000513.1:0-12665 GCA_011524645.1 Anaerolineales bacterium
GATACCGGTCTTCGGCCCTTTCTCCCCAGACAGCCAAACAGAAACCTTTCACTTTAGCGGAACTGCAACCGAACAAGGGATCACCATCCCCCTAGAAGTCACCGAGCCGATCTTTCTCGACTTTACTATCGACACCGCTCAAGAAGTCGATTTTGTTCTCCACGTTTATAACGAACAAGGACAAAACAAAGCGTTCGGCGGCGATCTCAACTCCGATTACGATCCCCATCTATTCGCTTATGACATTCGCGGCATTCATTTAACAGAAAGCGGCACACATCGTATCGAAATCGACCACGCGGCAGTCGGTGCAACCTATGACTTTTCACTAAACATTACCCCATCCCTCGGCCGTTGGGGAGCCCCAGAACGGCCGGTTTATATCTTGGGGCAAACCGAGCTAACCACCTCACCCCAAGCTCAACGACTAGTGGTTCCCGGCCGCATGGCAGCCGGATGGACGTTCCAAGCAGAGCAAGGGCAAACGCTCGATTTCTCAGCGATCGCCCCCCACGATTACACCATCGATATCTTCGACAGTTACGGCCTGTCCATCCTCGACACCCCCTATCGTCTAACCAACGGCTTCGGCGGCCTCTACTTTATCCAACTCCCCTTTGATGAGACCTATACGATTGCCGTTTGGGAGGAAAACAGCGGCCGGACCGACTACTCCGGCATCGAACTCTCCCTCACAGAAGGTGGGTATTCCGTTCTCTCACTCGCCCCACCAGACACCATTCTCGATAGTCAAAGCACTATTCGCACAGAAACCTGCCTCGGGAGAGGCCAAAACCCCGGCCGGTTTACTTTCAGCACGGCCGACCCGCTTACTCTCGAAATTCAAATGGAAAATCGGCAGGTCGGGTCAATCGTCGGCCTCTCCATCGATCTATTCGATGCCCAAGGGAACTCGATCAATGGTCCACAACAAATTGAATCTTCACCTAGCCCAGCCTATATCGTTTCTATCCCCACGGCCGGAACCTACCACGTTTGGCTCGCCGTCAGTGCAGACACCTGCTTCCAGCTTGCGCTACAGGCCAGCCCCTAACCAACCCAAAACACGCCAATTGATTACATCCTACTTATCGGAGAAAAAAACAAATGAACAAAATAAAACAGCTCTCATTCATTCTACTATGCGCCATTTGGCTAATCGCCTGTAGCGGTTCGGAGCCAGAACCAGCGGCCGAAGAAGTCAGCGAAGTGGACCCCACGGCCGTCCCAGCCACAGAAGAAGCAACACCAGAACCGACCGCCGAGCCGACCGCCGAACCGACAGAGGAACCCGCCCTAGACCTCAGCGATTTCACTCCGTTTGAATCGGCCGAAGAAGGGTTTCGCTTAATGCACCCCAATGATTGGCTCGCCGAAGATTTCTTTGGCATGATCTTGCTCGCCACCAGCGAAGAAGCGATGGACATTGAAACGATCTCCAGCGGTGCCATGACCCTCGTCATGCCGGTCCCTCCCGAAGAGTTAGAAGGAGAAAGTTTAAGTGACAGTCTCGAAATCGGCTTAACGGAAATGGCTGGCGACCCCGAAACCGGCGAAGTCACACTGGTGCAAGAAATTACCGAAATTACCACCGCCAGCGGGGTCCCCGGTGTCACCGCCATCGCCACGTTTGACCGCCCAGACGGCCTAAATATCACCACCCAGCTGACTATTTTGGCCCAAGACGGCCAAGCGTTAACCCTTGTTAGCATGACCCCCAGTAGCGAAGCGGCCGATATTACCCCCCTTTTTAGCACCATTATCGAGTCGGCCGAACTCTTCCCCCCAACGGCCGCACATGAAGAAGTGGATACCGCTGTCAGTCAAGAGGAAGATGGTGGCAACAACAATACCGAAACCACGGCCGACCGCTTAACCCCTTACCAATCGACCATAGCGGGATTCACCATCGCCTATCCAAATAGCTGGGTCGTCGAAGAGTTTGGCGAAACCGTTGTCTTCGCCACCGACGAAGCGGCAATGGATGTCAATCGCTCGGCAGCAGGTGGCATGTTGGCGGTCAGTTCAATCACCCTCGACCAGCTCCCGGCCGACACGCTACGCCAAAGTCTGGAACGTACCATCGGCCAATTCGCTAGCGATCCGGACAATAGCGATTTTCAACTGGCCCAAGATGTGACTGAATTTACCACGGTCAGTGGCCTAAACGCATTCACCGCAGTCATGACCTACGACCGGCCGGACGGAACCAACATGGTTATGCGTATGTCGATTTTGGCCAAAGACGGCCTACTCGCCACCGCCACCGCCATCTCTCATACCGCAGAAGCGGGCGACACCATGACGACATTCGATGAAATCGTCAATCAAATCGACCTGTTCCCGCCACAAAACGGCGCCGCCCCATCTGATAGCGTCACCACAGAAATCGGCTCCCCCCTAGACGGCGAAACGATCTCTTCCGGCTTGCTTAGTGGTGTCCTTGTGCCACAACCCGCCTACGGACCGATCGCCCCAGCTACGGCCGGCACACCGACTGTCTACGAACTAGGTGCCGGACAAGTCCATTTCATCCCGCTCAATGTCGCCGCCAACACCATTGTCGACATTACCGTCACCGGCCTAAACGAAACCGATGTCGTCATCGATCTACTCGGCGCAATGGATGGCCCATCACTCATTTTTGGCCCGATCGATTACGGTTTTGAAACGGAAGAAATCTCAGATGTCGGTCTGGAAGCGGGTGCTGAATATCACATATTGGTCGGCGGTTATGATCAGCAAGCGGGGCAATTTAGCCTGACTATTACCCCCAAAGAGATTGACACCGGCACAAGTGGCCCAACTGATAGCACCAGCATCGCTAGCGGCACCATCACACTAGGCATCGACGGACCACAAAGTGGATCAATCGCCCAAGACGAAACGGCCGTGTGGCAATTCGACGGGGTCGAAGGGAGCACCATCAGCATCGTTGTCGAATCAACCAGCGGTGCCGATATCGTCTTCAATGTAATTCAAAACGCAACCGGCACATCGATCACCAACGGCCCGATCGATCAACAGTTTACCGCGCCAGAAGCGATTACCGATCTGGTAATCCCAACCAGTGGTTCATACTCAATCGAAATCCGTGGCTATGACGGTCAAGCCAGCGACTATATACTTACCGCGACCACCGTTGCAGGGCTCGAAGTCATCACCACGACCGGCGGCCAAGTTGAATTTGGCGAAATCATCCAAGGTGGCTTCGCCTACGGCGAAAGCAGCGTGTGGACCTTTAACGCCACCGCCGGAGATGTGGTCACCATTTCCGCCCAACCGCTCGGTGATTTAGACATCGTCCTAGACGTTCAAGATAGCGCAGGCAAATCCCTCACCCTCGGTTCGGTGGACAGTGAAATGAGTGGCACGGCCGAACTCGCGGCCATTACCATACAAGAAACCGGCACCTATTCGATCATCCTCAACGGCTTCGCCCTCGCGGATGGCTCTTACATCCTCGCCGTTATCAAACAATAAACAAAGTCTGACAAAAGATAGAGATAGGGATAGGGAAACCACCTTGGCAAAGGTTCCTCCCTATCCCTATCCCCCGTCCCTATCCTAAAAAATAAAAAATCATGCTCCCTTTAACCATCTTCCTCTTCATTTTGGCCCTCATAACATTTGGACTTATCCGCTTCGGCGCACCGGCCGAAGCCAACTCGCTGGCACTCGCCCGCACCCTCATCGGCACTGGGCTAATCGCCCTCATGGTGGCGATTATCACCCTTGCCGCGTGGGGGATTCGCAATCAGCAACAAGCATTTAGTCAATTGTCACCAATCACATCGCTCGAAGCGTTTACGGCCGCCGAAGCCGACACCAGCGCCTTTAATCGCTTTGTCCTCATCGAAGGGCGTATCAGCCCCGAAATGACCACCCAACGGTATGACTATGTCGCTTATTTGCGCTACCCGAAACAGGGGAATGATCCGGCCGATACCACAGACAGCACCTTCGCCTATCCATCCCGCTTCTTGATCGACCTCACCGGCTCCGGCACTGTAGATGCCGACACCAGCTTTGTTGAACAAGGCGACGATACCCGCGCCGGTTATCATAACTGGCCGCGCATCGAAGAAGGGTTATATTATGTCAACTATCTTGAGCACGGCACTCCGGTCATGGTCATTGGCAACCCCGCGATCCAAGACATCACCACCGAGTCTGGGCCGGAAACCGCCTATCGACTGAGCCAAACCCAGATGATGTTTAGCGGCACGGCCGCTGAGTTTGACGAACTTGTTCGGCCGGTTCTGCAACGTCGTGCTTGGCTGGCACTCGGCTTAACCATCGCGGCCGGTTTTGTCCTCGCATGGTTGGTAATTAGTGCTGTTTCCCTCTTCAGCCGGATTAACCAAGACCCCGATTTCGTCTGGAACTGGCAAGAAATATTCGCCAACGTGCAGATCAAATAAGCTAGCAGCCTCTACGGTTCCAGACCCCAAGGGTTTAGGCACGAACCGTGCTCTCTTGACTATAACGAAAACCCTTGGGGTCTTAGCCGCGAACCGTGCTCAAGAAACAAAGACAAAACAACAGATAGGGGCAGCGAAAAGCCTTTCCTCAGGCAACCTTCCTATCCCCATCCCGATCCCTCGGCAATTGCACCGTAAAAGTCGTCCCCTTCCCCACTTCACTCTCAACCAAAATCTCTCCCCCCAACATCTCCACAAACTCTTTCGTAATCGCCAGCCCCAAACCGGACCCTTCATAAGCACGCGACAACGACCCATCCTCCTGATAAAACGGCTCAAAAATATGCTCGATTTTTTCCGCCGCAATCCCGATTCCTGTGTCAGAAATCGAAACCGCCACATGGGATGAATCGGCCGACACCAAGACCGCCACCGCCCCATTTTCCGTATACTTCGCCGCGTTACTCAGTAAATTCAGCAACGATTGGTACACCTTTTGCAGATCAGAGGAAATAACAGTATCGGCCGCCTCGTTCGTAAATGTGATCGAATTCCCGTTTTTGTTCAGCATCGGCCGTGCTATATAAATCGCATCTTTCATCAGGGACGCTACATCAAACTCTTCCATATTAAAATCGACATGCCCCGCCTCAATTCGGGACAAATTCAATATATCATTGATCAAACTTAAAAGCGCCTCGCCCGATTTGCGAATACGTGTCACATCCTCAACCGTATCTTCCCCCAAAAACGGATCATCTCTATCCTCTTCGAGAATCACCTCGCTATAGCCGATAATCGCATTAAGCGGGGTCCGTAGCTCATGGCTCATCGTTGCCAGAAATTGGCTCTTAAGTTGGTTCGCATTCTCCGCCTTTTGCTTTGCGATCTTCAGTTGATCATTCACCAATAAAATCCGCTGAACACTAAAGCGAATAATGATCAAATTCAACATAAAACAGAAGCTGATAATCAGCCCTTTGATCAACGGAGAATAAGGATCAACACGATCACTATAAAAGCCGCTCGACTCTAAATAAATCAAAGCGATCAGCCAAATAAAGGTGACCCCGCCAAATATCTCCAGCGACCGTCGACTCATCAATAAACCAACAAGAATCAATAGCGGATAAAACGCTTGGACCCCTATATCATTCAACCCACTCTCAAAAAGCACCCCCAGCAAGAGAGATGTATACATCAGTGACAGCCCCAAAGAGACAGACATCTGAACTTTTTGTCGCTTAACCAGACTGAGTCCGATCAAACTGGCCAACACCGAGAACAACAAAGCCCCGATCAATGGCCAGTCTGGGGGGACTTGCAGAAGAAAAATAACAACCAACGGGGAACAAAGAATCAGGGCCAATAAATAGGAATACCACACGATCCGAACGTACTGAATATCGACTTCGTCTTCATGTTCATAAACAGAAGGGAATAGTCTTGTTTCCATATTTAGCAAGTTTATTTTTAGCTTAGTCCATCCGGTTTTATCGTCCTGAAATTGTGTCATAGAATAATTTTAGAAACCTTTCGCAGAATCTCAAAAATCTAATCGGCGTCGCCATCGCGTTAGAGCGGCACAACTCACCACCCATTACAGCCTTTTTCGAAGCCCTCCGAGCAACGATCAAATAAACGCCAACCATTAGAAAATACCCAAATAAACGGTAAAACACCCCCACATACCAGAAAATAGGTCCATGAAACGTATTATTTTAATTGTCGGTCTTGTTTTCACTATCCCCGTGATCTTACAAGCATGGGAAATTAGTCGCTTTGCCCAACTAGACGAATCTCGCCCGGCCGATGCCGCAATCGTCTTGGGTGCTGGGGTCTGGCGCGGCCGTCCCTCTCCCGTCTTCCGCGAGCGCATCAACCACGCCATTTTGCTTTATGAACAAGGCTTAGTCGATTATCTCGTTTTTACAGGTGGCATCGGAAATCGAGACACCGAAAGTGAAGCGGCCGTCGCTCGTGACTATGCGATAGACAACGGGGTTCCGGCCGAAGCGATCCTCATCGAAGAAAGTTCCACCTCAACTATCGAAAACCTACAAAACGCCCAAACGGTCGCCACCGAAAACAACCTCAACACATTTCTCCTCGTCAGCACCCCCTTCCACATGAAACGGGCCATCTTAATCTCACAAGACCTCGGCATGGAAGCTTACACCTCCCCGACCCGCACCATCCAATGGATCAGCCCCCTCACCAAAGGGCGCGCCCTGCTCCAAGAAACGATCTCCTACTGGCGTTTTCTCTTCTTCACCCGAAACGATATCCAAACCTAAGCCAAAGGCGGAAGGCGGAAATCACCCGCACATAACCACCACACGCGCCCCATTTCATACTTCATATCTCATACCTCATACTTCTTACATCTCCCCAATCACGATTTAATCACGATCTATTTCCTACACTACTCTCAACCATCGTATACATCAGAAAATGCCGGTACTTGGCGATGTGTGCTGTCCAAAACCGGCCCGACAGGAGAGTAAAAACCGACTATGAGATCGTCCCAAACTTGGCAACGTGTCGTCTGGCTGTTTCTATGCACCAGCACCATATTTATCGCAATATTTCTCAGCTATCCCACACAACCAACCGCTGCACAAACAGAGCCTGAATCCCGCACACCTATCAATACTGTCCCCACAATCAACGCCAGCCTAGCCAGTGGCCCGCCAGAAGAAGCGGTCACGCTCTCTGGTATGGGAGTCATTAGCCAAACCACCCTGCGCCTCCATTGGCGTTACAACAATAAGTCAACCCCGATCGCCGTCGTCAACATCCCCCAAGGTCCTGACAGTGACTATGCCTATAGCTTTAGCACCCGCATTCCGGCCGATGCCACTCCCGGCCAGTCGGTCCAAGCCTGTGCCACCCTCCCCACGGCCGATAGCTCTTTATATTGCACCCCGATCAGCGTCACCGAAATCGAGCCAGCCACCATTTCTGGGGTCATTTCTACCACCTATTTCTCTCCCAGCGAACTCCCCTCGATCATTATTTTCGATCCCGGAGAACGCAGTATCAAATACAGCACCCAGATCAACCCAGATGGCTCCTTTAACTTTCCCAGCGTCCGGCCGGGTGCCTATCAAGCGGAAATGGTCGGCGTGATCAGCCAAACCCTCGGCTGGGATCGCTTCACCGTCTTTTCCGGTGATGTCGTCACCGACTTGCTCTCAATCGCCCGCACAACCGTGCCAGAAGGAGAAACCCCTGACGACTTCGCCCCAGCCTGTACCTACGGCCGTGTCACCAACCTACGCGGTGGCTATCTCAACCTGACCAAACAAAAGCTCCACGACTATATCGAAGGGGTTCCCCTAGACATCTTCATGGAAGCCGATGTCCAAGCGGCCGATATCGCCCATGTTGAATTTATCGTCACCAATGATGCGGGGTACAGCGAAGTCACCACCGACAGCTCAGCCCCCTATGAAACCTCATTCAATATCGCCCCGCTCACCATCGACAACGACCTAAACCCGTTTCTCGATCAGCGTTACTATGTCCGAGCGGTCATCGTCTCGACCAACGGCGATCGCGAAGAGGTCTGTGGCTCCAACGCCCGCTTCCGCCTCTTCAAAAGCCCGATCAGTCCCGACTCGATCCGCAACGGGGAAATCAGCTTTGTCGATAATCGCTATGAATTTAGCGGGATTCTCGATAGCGATAAATTACCGGCCGACTACGCTTGGGACATCAGCTATTTCGGCTTTTTAGCGAACGAAATCGATATCGAGCTTCCATTTGAGGGAACCTATTTTGTCGATTCAGGCCTCATGCGCTTAGAAGTCACGGCCGACAGTCGTGGCACCCTCATGGGCTTTGATCTGTGGGACGGCACCCGCAATGTGCCGATCACCTACATGGAAGGACGCCAATATAGCCCGCAATATATCGAATTCCCGCTCGGTCCCAACGGCGAGACCCAGGTGACCGAAATCGCCAACTTCGCCGATGCGATGTCCCTTTACGAAGGGACCGTCTGGTCCGGCTGGGGCATTGTCGATGTCAATGTCGCCCTTGATCTAGGGATCGAAGGGACGGTCGAACTAGCAGGAGATGTCCGGCCGTTCGCCGGAGAAGCCGATATTACGATGAACCCGGTCGCCACCCCTTCGGCCGATATGAGCGTCTATGTCGATATCCTGCTCGGGGTCGCCAAAGCGGGGGCCAATGTCGTCACAACCATCGATTTAGGCCTGCCATTAAAAGCGGACATTAGGCCATCTACGGCCGAAGAGCCGGAAACGGTCGCCTTTGGCGATCACTGCCTCGCCGTGGCCATGGACCTGTATGCCTGGGCACGCGTCAATCTCTGGTTCTGGAAATCGAAATGGCGTACCGGCCCCTACAACCTACTCGAATATCCCGATAGCAATGGCTGTCGCTTAAGCGGCCGTGCCATGCAAACCCTCGATCCAGAACTTGATCTATCTGCCTCACCCTTTGTCGCCACTTCACCAGACGGCCGACACCTCCAAGTCCAAGTGATCAACCAAGCGGGCGCAGATGGCTTTATCCCGATTGTCGTCGCCAGATGGGCCGATCCCAATACCGGCGACTTTGGCAACATCGAACTCGTCTCGACTCCCGGAGAATCGGTCCTCGATCCGGTCGCGGCCGTCTTTGGCAATACCGGCCACGCCATCGTTATCTGGACCCAAAATAGCTTAAGCGAAACCGACCCAGAACCCAGTGACATCTATGGCATCTTAAATTATCAAGACCTCATGTACAGCTATTACGATGGCACCAGTTGGAGCACACCGGCCGCGCTCAAAGTCGATACCACCACCCCTTACGCCGATGGCAGTGTCGATCTCAGTGCGGACAGCAGCGGGGTCACCGCCGTTTGGGTGCGCGATACCGACGGCGACGCCAGCACCAACGATGACAAGCGGATCATGGCGATTCACGGCATCGAAAACAGCGGTTCTTTTAGCTGGGATACAGGCAGCGAAACTGAGCTTGGCGGCTATCTCAATGCCACCAGCCCCGATGCTGCCCTCAATTCAAGCATCATGGCCGACTCCCCCCGCTCTTTCCAAGTCAACAGCACCGCCGACCTAGCCGACATGGCGCTCGGTGATGGCATCTGTATGGCGAGCAACGGCCACTGTACGCTACGTGCCGCCATTCAGGAGAGCAACGCTTCGGCCGATATGGAAACGATCTATCTCCCCAGCGGCACCATCACCATGACCCTCAACGGCCGTGATGAAGACCTCGCCGCCACCGGTGACTTCGATATTCGCAATCCGGTCACCATTATCGGGGCCGGTCGAGACGCAACCAAAATCGAAGGCAACTTCGTTGACCGTATCTTTGAACAAAGCGACAGCACCGCCGATCTCGATTTACAGCACCTCACCCTAACCGGCGGGGATGTCTTTGGCAACGGCGGGGGCATTCTCAGCCGAGCCGACTTATCCTTATACGAAGTGACCATCCTCAGCAACTTCGCCGACAACGGGGGCGGTATTTACAGTGAGCGCGGCCGTGTCGAAATCAGCAACACCACCATCGACAGCAATGTCGCTAACTTTGACGGCGGGGCGGGACTTTACATCAGCAATACCCTCAGCACTCTCGCCCGCAACATCTACATCCAGCAAAGTGCCATCGTACGCAACAACTCACTGGGCAATGGCTCAGGGTTATACCAAGACGGCCGGAACACCTTCGTCGTCATCACCAGCACCACCTTCAGCCAAAACGGGATGGCCTTTGAAGGGGGCGCAATCTACCATACCGACGGTCAAATCACCCTCAACAATGTCACCATCGCCGACAACCAAACAAACGGGGGCAGTGCCATCGTCAATCTCAACAACGGCACAACCTTCCAAATCGAAAATTCGATTATCGGCTTTAACCTCAACGCCGGTAGCAACTGTAGTGGTGTACTGCTCGACTCTCAAGGGAGCAATATCAACTATGACAACAGCTGCTTCAGCGACCCGCTCGATCAACTAACCACCGACCCGATGCTCGGCACGCTCGATTACCACGATGGCACCACCCTCAACTATGATCTACAAGCGGGTAGCCCCGCCATCGATATGGGGAATGTCTTTACCTGCGAATACCACGATCAACGTGGGGTCCGCATGCTGATCGACGGCACCATCGATGGCACCAACCGCTGTGACATCGGTGCACACGAAGCGTTTAGTGCCAATGCGCTCAACACCCAACCGAGCGTGGATCGCCGTGGTGGCAAAATCGTCCTCGCTTGGACCGTTGATGCGGACAGCAATGTCGGAACCAGCGTTGACCGCCGCCTCATGGTCGCCGAATGGAACGACCTAACCGACATATGGGATGTCGATATGCCTTTGGCGCTTCCGAATCATGTCGATTCGGCCGACATCGCTTATAACAGCCACGCCAACTCCACCCAGCTTGTCTTCTTGTACCACAACCTGCTTCCAGATGGAGAAACCCGTGCCGGTGTGTTCACCGACCAAGCGGAGGTGTGGACGGCCGAAAAGCCGGACAATGGCAGTTGGCAACAGGGTAGCCCGATGCAAAGTGAAAACTACGGCGAACTGGTCCGTGGTGAAGCCCCTCGTATCGATACAGTCGAAGCGACCGGTGAATCGGTCATTTTATTCCGTCGCTTTGGTGATCCCAGCACCCGCGCCGGTCTGGGACAAATGGCTATGGCAACACGGCAAATGCATCAAACCGATTTCCGTCCCGCGACCATTACCGACATCGCTGGTGAAGTCGCGGCCGTCAGTCTAGCCATCGACCCACGTGACGGTGGGGCACTCATG
The DNA here is from genome assembly GCA_011524645.1 of Anaerolineales bacterium. Lineage (GTDB taxonomy): Bacteria > Chloroflexota > Anaerolineae > Promineifilales > Promineifilaceae > WTJY01. The sequence continues at coordinate 11,231 of WTJY01000513.1, forward strand.
GCCAGCGAGCAGCGCTTCTTCGAAGGGTTTAATCGCGCCACCTCGGATCAACGTGCCCCCAGCACCACCAGTTGGCCCACCTACAGCAGTGACACCTTGCTTGTGTCTCTCGCTGAAACGGCCGATCCCGCCCTAGAAGCGGACATCATCTTGTCCCAAGAATATGTGCCGGTCGGTGACACAGTCACCCTAACCACCACCCTGATCAACCTCGGCCGTGGCACCGCCAGTGATATGACCGTATCTCTCTATCGGGACCAAATCGATGGGGCCAATCTGGTCACCAGCCAGCTGATCAACGGCCCATTCGCCCTAAGCGATAGCCAACAATTGTCCTTTACCGTCACCACGCTCACACCAGAAGAGACCCTCTATCTGCAAGTGACCAGCCCGGTAACCGACACCACAGACAGCAACAACACGATCAGCACAACGCTCCGGCCGCTGTCCCCCCCCACCGTGGTCACCGCCATCGCCAGTGACTTCTCAGACACCCAAATTCAACTCAGCTGGGAAGCACCTCAAACCGGCACGGCCGACACCTATCGGGTCTTGCGTAGCACCACCAGCGGTACCAACTATCAGCTTGTGGGTGAAACCGGCAACACCAGCTTTACCGACGATCTCAGCGTAGAACCCAATGTGCGAGCGGCACTGGCCGACACCTATTACTACGCCATTCAAGCGGTCGATGCGGCCGGTTCAACCTCAGCATACAGCGATGAAGCGATCTTTACCGCCACAGACGACGTCCAGCTGGCCCTAACCGCCCCCACCAGCACCGTTTACCTGACCGATACAATGCAAATCACCATCGATGTACAAAGTGATGCGGTAGAAGTCGATCAAATCTCGGCACAGCTCCAATTTGATCCCACCATCTTCCAAGTCAGTCAGATCGAAGCGGGCACGATGTGGGCTACCGTAATCAGCCAAACGGTTGACAACACGGCCGGAACCCTCAACTTCGTCGCTACCGCCACCGCCCCCTATCCTAGCGGGACATTTAGCGCGGCCATAGTCACCCTAACGCCGCTCACAACAACCACATCAAGCGACATCAGCTTCACCTTCGCCACAGGGTCAGCCAGCGACATCCTCTTCGACAATGACTCATTGTTAAGCGGACATACCGACCTCACCCTCAGCGTGGCAGAATGGGTCAATACCGAACCCACCGATCCAACCGACCCCACAGACCCGACCGAACCAACGGTTCGTCTATACCTACCATTCATCACCCGATAATCCCCCACCACCCACGTCCCACGTAGGGGATAGGCAAACGATGAACCACCCTTCCCACACCATCCAGACAACCATCGTTTGTCTCTCCCCGGACCCATCACACCACCCACGTCCCACGTACCGGACCCATCACACCACCCACGTCCCACGTAGGGGATAGGCAAACGATGAACCACCCTTCCCACAC
>WTJY01000513.1:12765-27213 GCA_011524645.1 Anaerolineales bacterium
ACAACCATCGTTTGTCTCTCCCCGGACCCATCACACCACCCACGTCCCACGTACCAGACCCATCACACCACCACCCAACACCCAGACAACCATCATTTCCCTCTCCCCCAGCCACATCGTTTTACACATACAGCCCGGGGAGAGACAAATGGCAGTGATCCAATTACATAATTGACATGGGACCGCCATTTACCTATCCCCTACAATCATCATCTTTATCCCACACCCTACACAAATCTCCATCACATCAATTGCCTCCACACACACAATCACCCATCTCCCAACCGCTAGGCGATTCCCCTAATTTTCTATATCATCACATCTATTACGCATTTGCTAACCGACTCGCAGATGGTTTAGGTGTAGAATTAGTCGCTCACCTGAACACAGATTGAGGATAACCATGTCTGAACAATATTTCGATGTCATCATCGTCGGTGCCGGTCTATCCGGAATCGGCGCGGCCGTTCATCTTGCAGAAAAATGCCCCAATAAAAGCTTTGTCATTCTGGAAGGACGAAAAGCGATGGGCGGTACATGGGATCTCTTTCGCTATCCAGGCATCCGTTCTGATAGCGACATGCACACCTTGGGCTATAAATTTAAGCCGTGGCGCGAAGCGAAAGCGATCGCCGATGGCCCCTCAATCTTGCGTTACATTCAGGAAACGGCCGTTGAGCACAACATCGACCAGCATATCCGTTACAGCCATATGGTGACAGCGGCCGATTGGTCCAACACCGATCAACAATGGACCCTCACCGCCGATAACAACGGCACACCGGTTGTAATCAAAGGGAACTTCCTCTTTATGTGTGCCGGTTACTACAATTATGAGCAAGGGTATACGCCGGAATTTACCGGCCGTGATCGTTTTCAGGGGGAAATCATCCATCCACAGCACTGGCCCGAAACGCTAGATTATCGGGACAAAAAAGTGGTGGTCATCGGATCAGGAGCCACAGCGGTCACCCTCATCCCCGCTATGGCGGAACAAACCGCACATATCACCATGCTCCAACGCTCTCCTACCTACATCGTCTCGATGGCAGATGAAGACAAAGTCGCCAATATGTTACGCCGCTTCCTACCAGAAAAACTCGCCTATCGAATCACCCGCTGGAAAAACATCGTTTATAGTCAATTTTCTTATAACATGACCCGCTGGCGACCGAGGATGATGAAACGGTTTATGATCAACGGGGTCAAAGAGGAGCTTGGCCCAGAATTTGATGTCAAAAAACATTTTACCCCCGACTACAATCCGTGGGACCAACGTGTTTGTCTCGTACCCAACAGCGATCTGTTTCTCGCTCTTAAATCGGGCAAAGCCTCTGTCGTGACCGATCATATCGAGTCGTTTACAGAAAATGGGATTTTGTTAAAATCAGGGGAGACACTTAATGCCGACATGATCATCACCGCAACAGGTCTCAATGTCACTGTACTTGGGGGCACAAAGTTTAGCATTGACGGCCGTGCCATCGATTTTTCCGACCATTACACCTATCGTGGTGTCATGCTCTCAGATATTCCCAATATCGTTTCCGTTTTCGGCTATACCAACGCCTCATGGACTTTACGGGCCGATTTAATTTCAGAATTCGTCTGTCGCTTGCTCAATCTAATGGACCAGAAAAAAGCGAAGCAATGCACCCCGCGCTTGCAACCCGCCGACAAAGAAATGAGCCAACGGCCGTGGTTTGATGACTTTTCTTCCGGCTATATCCAACGCGTCCTCCATCAATTACCAAAACAAGGGGATCATGAACCGTGGACCAATCCACAAAACTACAGTCATGATAAACGCGTCTTTCTACGGCAAAGTTTAGATGATGGTGTCTTAAATTTTGAATAATCCGATATAATCAACATCGTTCCGGCCCCCTCTGGGTCAGTCGCTTATTTTAGATCGCCTCTCGTATGTCAGCCCTTCAACTATCTTTTCTCCCCACATTTCGAGTAGAAAAGAACGGCACCCCCATAACCAAGTTCCGTTCTGCCAACGTACGCGGGTTATTGGTTTATCTCGCCCTGCAACCCAATTCCCCCCACCCAAGAGAGGTTCTTGCCACCCTTTTTTGGCCCGATTTAGCCGACAATGCGGCCAAAACAAATCTCCGCCAAACGATTTATCAGCTACGTAAAACGCTTAACCACACCGATGAAAATGATCAACCTTATCTCTTGGTTAATCGACAAACGGTACAAATGAATCCGGCCAGTAGCTACGAAGTCGATGTGGTTCAATTTTGGGACGTACTCGATCAAGATCAGCTCGACATTGCGGCCGTCCTTTATCAGGGGGATTTGCTCACAGGATTCACGGCCGAAAGCGAACTATTTGAATCATGGCTACGTCAAGAACGGGAAACCCTACACAATGCCGCCCTAAGAGCGATCGACGAGCTAGGGGAACGTCATTTGCGTAGCGGCCATATGGGCCAAGCGGAAGCGATCGCCCGCCAACAACTCAGCCTTGAGCCGTGGAGCGAGAGCGCCCATCGTCAACTCATCGAAGCGTTAGCGCGTAGCGGACAACGCACGGCCGCGCTCGCCCAATACGAACAATGTTGCCAAATCCTAGATGAAGAACTCGGCGTTGAACCTTCCCCCGAAACGATCACCTTGGTCGAACAAGTCCAAAACAATCAGATTAAAACGATCGATCCCAATTTAATCGCCGGTCGGTACTCGTTAGGGGAAGAGATCGGCCGTGGCGCAATGGGGGTCGTCTATCTCGGCAAAGACCAGCAAACCGGCCAAAATGTCGCCATCAAAACCCTACAAAAAACGCAGACCATCTCCCAACCCCGAGCCTTAGCCCGCTTTTTGCGTGAAGGGGATGCTCTACGTCGCCTCAATCATCCCAACATTGTCCAGCTACTGGCGACCGACGAGCGCGATGGTCAAAATTATCTCATCATGGAATATTTGCCGGGGGGAGATTTACGCCATCGGCTGAATCAGGGGGAAAAATTTACCATTCCACAAATCATCACCCTATGTCTCGACTTGGCAGATGCCTTAACCCGCGCCCATCGACTCGATATTTTGCACCGCGATATTAAGCCGGGCAACATCCTCATCGACGAGAATGGAGCGGCCCGCCTGACAGATTTCGGGATCGCCCGTTTGGGTGGCGCGACCGACCTCACAGATGATGGGGTCGTGCTCGGCACTTTGGTTTACATTAGCCCAGAAGCATGTGAAGGGCGCACCCTCGATAAGCGGACCGACATTTGGTCATTCGGCGTTCTGCTCTATGAGTTATTAGCGGGACATCCCCCATTCCCAGTCCAAAATCTCTCCGCCCTCATTCGGTCGATCCTCCATGATGACATTCCAGATATCCGCACCATTCGCCCAGACCTTCCCACCCCGTTGGCCAATCTGTTACACCGAATTCTCGTCAAGGATCGCGAAGATCGAGTCACATCGATTCGTCAGGTGGCGGCGGCTCTCGAAGCGATCTTGCATGGAGATGATCTCAATACCCCCTTTGAGGCCAGCGCACTATTTGAGCCACCCCCCATATCACCACCGTCTCAAGATGATTTCACCGCTTCACTGACAGAAACACAACCGATCAAGCCGTTCCAAGCCCCAACGGTCCCTCCTCATTTCGTCGGCCGTGCCGCAACAATCCACCACCTCAAAGAGTATTTAAGCGCCAAAAACAGCGTCATCATCGCCCTTGTCGGCATGGGAGGCATCGGCAAATCAACACTCGCCGCCGAGGTCGCCCTGCAATTGCGCGATCAATTTCGCGACGGCATTCTGTGGGGAAATCCACACACAAGCGATCCGGCCGCCATCTTAGAAAGCTGGGGACGTGCCTATCATCATGATTTTAGCGGCATGGCCAATCTCGATAGCCGCGTCACGGCCGTCCGTTCCATGTTGGCCGACAAAGAAAGCCTGCTACTACTCGACAATGTCGAAAGTGTCGCTAGTGTACGGCCGTTGCTCCAAGCGGGTAGCCAAGGGGCGATTCTGATTACCACGCGGAATTTAGATATAGCCGCGACACTAAACGCCCACGTCATCCAGTTAGCAGAGCTTAAAGAGGAAGACAGTCGCCAGCTTCTAGTCGAAATCTTGGGAGAAACACGTGTTACAGCCGAACGAGAAGCGGCCGCAGACATTTGCCAAAAGCTCCATCACCTCCCCCTCGCCGTCGAAATCGCCGCCCAGCGGCTCAAATCTCGGGCCCGCATGACCCTTCAAGCGATGGCCAAACGCTTAGACACTGTCAAAAATCGCCTCGGTCTATCAATCGGCGATCAGGCGGTTCGCACGTCGTTCCAAGTCAGCTGGGACATTTTAGATGATGATTTGCGTGAAACCTTCTGCGGAATCGCCATTTTCAAGGGGTGTCCATTTACGGCCGAAGCGTTAGCGGCCGTACTCGACCAAGATGAATTCGATGTCGAAGACAATCTCTACTCCCTCTCAGCCCTCTCTCTTGCTCGGGAATCTGGGGAAATCCACTACCAACAACACCCCCTGCTAGTCGATTTCGCGACTGAAAAGCTCGACAACCCAGAACCATTACGCCAGCGCTTTATCGCCTTCTACAGCAAGTTCGCCCAAGAAAACAAAAACAACGCCTTAAAGCTTGATTTGGAATGGGAAAACCTCATCTCCGCCATGACGCTCGCGCAAAACAATCAAGACCAACAAACGGTCATCAATTTCGCCTATGCGTTAGAGTCTAGCTGGCGTGGCTTCGGCCGGTTTAACGATGCCCATCAAGGCTTTAAGCTGGCACAAACGGCCGCATCGGTCTTGAAACAAGAAGAAAACTTAGCCGAGCTACTCGTATTAGACGCGGAAATCTACATTGAACAAAGCGTTTACGATCAAGCCTTACATCATCTCGATCAAGCATTTGCTATTTATTATCGTCATGAAAACGATGCAGGGGTCGCGAGAACACTCTATTTCCAAGGGCGGACCTATTACGAACAAGGGGATTTTAGACCGGCCGAAGAGCGATTTAAGCAAAGCTATCATCTCTATCAAGATGAAGACATACCCCAAGAAGAAGCGCAAGTTTTAGTGTTGTTGGCACTCACAGAGCGCGAAAAACAATCTTATGACACCGCTCATGCACTCTTGAAAAAAGCGGCCGGTCTCATCGCCGATTTACCGGCCGGTGAAGTACATATTTCGATCAAAGAAATTCAGGGCCTTGTAGCAATTAGTCAACAAGATTATATCGCTGCAAAAGAATTTCTCGCCCAAGCGATCGTCTTATGCGAACAACTCGGCCGCGCCGTCGAACGGGCCACAATCGCCCGCAGTTTGGCTTTTATTCACTATAAACAAGAAAATTATGGGCAAGCGATACAGATCGCTCAAAGTTGTTTACGTGATGCGCAATTCTTCGGCCGTCGCCTCTTAGAAGGTTGGGTATGCTATCAACTCGCACAAATTTACACCAAAACGAAAGATTTTGATGAAGCGATTATCTACACAGAGAAAAGCCTCGATATTTATCAAGAAATTGGGGATAAGCTTGGTTATGGCTACGCCCTACTCAAGCTGGGAGAAGCACACATCGGCAAAGGAAACATAGACTACGCACGGCCGGTATGGAATGAAGCACTTCGTCTAGGCAAATTCTTAAAACATGGGCTACTAACGCAAATGGCTCAACAACGTGTAGATTCTCTCTAAAGAATAAAGGCTAAATAAGCCATCCAATGGCTTGTTCGGCTTACAACCGAGCAAGCCACTCTTAAATTCTATTTTTTCGGTGGCAGTGCCACCGAAAAGACAGAACAAATAGCTTTCCGAGCCGCCGTAGGTGGTGACGAGTCAAATATGACAGCTATTTAACTTTTTTGTGGTCCCTAATCTGGGTTATGTCCCCCAGGTCCAGGTGGCGATGATGGCGGTGGCGGTGGTGGTGGCGCAACCGGTGGTGGCGGAGGCGGAGCATCTGTCCCCCCTTCTTCGCTAGGTGGTCCGGCCGGTTCCCCATCAGGGGCCATATCTTCTGGTTCAGGGTACATTTCAACTTCTTCAAAGATGCTCATAGCATGTCTCCTATATTGGAATTGGTTTTAATAAACACAGTTTAACAATAACTAATGCCGATTATAGCCAACAATCGTGAACAAATCGTGAGCAGTCTAAGTTAGAATATCAGCTAACGAATGAAAGCTAAATAATTGTCGTATCTGAATTGTCACCACCTACGGTGGCTCGTAAAGTTATTTGTTAGGTTTTTTCGGTAGCAAATCTTCCAAAATAAAGCGTAACTCAGCCCGCGCCGGCCGTTCATCATCGGAAATACTCTTATGTCGATTTTTTGGATAGGGATTGAGGAGAGAGATAGCGAAACCGCCTCAACAAAGCAGAGCTCCTATTATCACTATCACCGATCCCTATCAGTTTATGTCCAAGAAACTCTAATCTTCAACCTTCGTCCGCATCGTCACAAACTCTTCTGCGGCCGTCGGATGAATCCCGATCGTGCTATCAAACACCGCTTTGGTCGCCCCCGCTTTCAACGCAACCGCAAACCCTTGCACAATTTCACCCGCATCAGGGCCAGCCATATGCACCCCGAGCACTTTATCACTATCCGCATCGACCACAAGCTTCATCAAAACACGGCTCTCGGCACCGCTAATCGTATTTTTCATCGGCCGGAAATTTGCCCGATAGATATCGACGTTTTCATACTGTTGACGCGCATCTTCTTCGGTCAGCCCAACCGTGCCAATTGTCGGTTGGCTAAACACGGCCGTCGGTACATTGTCATAACTCACCACATAGTTCACCATATCAGGGTTATACAAATTCCGTGCAAACATCATCCCTTCGGCCGTGGCCATCGGGGTCAACTGCACCCGATTAATCACATCACCCAGCGCATAGATGTTATCGGCCGTGGTCTTTAGATACTCATCCACAACGATGCTCCCATTATCAGCCAAGGTCACATCGGTATTTTCTAGCCCAAGCCCTTTCGTATTGGGCACACGGCCGATAGCGTACATCACCAAGCCCACATCCAATGTTTCCCCATTGTCGAGAGAGACAGAAAGACGGCCGTTGTCTTCTTTCACAATCTCCGTCAATTGCGTCTTATTGAGCAACGTAATCCCGCTCTTTTCCATCTCCCCTTCCAGCATGTTGCGAATATCCCCATCAAACCCGCGCAAAATCTGCTCACCACGGTTAACAAGCGTAACATCCACCCCTAACCCGTTAAAAATACCGGCAAATTCGACCGAAATATAACCGCCCCCCACCACAACCACTTTGTCGGGCAACGCTTCAATCGAAAACGCTTCATTCGAAGTAATCGCATGTTCAGCCCCCAGAACGGTCGGTTGTCGTGGCCAACCACCGGTTGCAATCAAAATCGTTTCGGCCGTGACTTGCTCACCATCGACCAACACCGTATGGTTATCGACTAGCGTAGCCCGTGACTGATAAAGTGTCACCCCTGTGTTGTCGAGCAACCAACCATAAATCCCATTGAGCCGCTCAATCTCTGTATCTTTGTTTTCGATCAGGGTCTTCCATTCAAAGCTCGTTTCACCGACGTTCCAACCAAACCCGCGCGCATCGGTAAACGCCGACGCAAATTCGCTAGCATACACAAACAATTTCTTGGGCACACAACCCACATTCACACAAGTTCCACCCAAATAACGTTCTTCCGCAATGGCGACTTTTGCGCCAAATCCACCCGCAAAGCGAGCCGCACGTACGCCACCAGAGCCAGCACCAATAACAAATAAGTCATAATCATATGTTTGAGACATAATCGCTTAATCCTGCTTAACAATCGGTAAAAATCAACTTTTATATGAAATGGCACGTTCTTATCAAATTACGTGCCATTTCTCAGATGTAATCTACTATAATAAACTTACATCATACAAAGATGAATCCAATGACGAAATTCGTATGCATTTCAAATTAGCTTGGAGGCGATCATGGGTAACATACAGCGCTTTTCAACACGTGTCACCAATTATGTACGATATCGGCCGGGGTATCCCCCGCAACTCATCACAGACCTTATACAAGATTACCATCTGCAACCACAGTCGATTGTAGCCGATGTCGGGGCAGGTACCGGCTTATTAGCCAAACTGTTTTTAGAAAACAACAATGTGGTTTACGGAGTTGAACCCAATCGCGAAATGCGAGAAATGGGGGATCAGCTATTGGCTGGCTATCCTCATTTTGTCAGCATCAATGGCACGGCCGAAAGCACCCATCTCCCCCCCAAAAGTATCGATTTCATCATCGTCGGGCAAGCCTTTCACTGGTTCGATCTTACACAAACAAAAGAAGAGTTCCAACGCATCTTAAATCCAAAATCCGGCTGGGTCGTTCTCATTTGGAATAGTCGCAAACAGGACACCAACAGCTTTGGTGGTGACTATGAAAATATGTTGCAAGCCCTCGTCCCCGAGTACACTCGAGTCAGCCACAAAAAAGTCTCTGACGATCAATCAATCAGAGACTTTATGGGAGATTATGATCTTAGATCATATCCGAACCAGCAACTCTTCGATTTCGAGGGCTTAATGGGCCGTGCGCTCTCTTCATCTTACACACCAGATGTCGGACACCCACAGCATCAGGCTTTTCTAACCCAATTGCGCATGCTCTTTGATCGCCACGCAATCAATGGCCAAATCACATTTGATTATGAAACGAGAATGTATATCGGCCGTCTCACCCCTTAAATTCCTTAAGCAACTTGAGCACCACCCCATTCTGGCCGCAAGCCGCCGCTCTAAACGGTGAGATAACTCCCACCGGCAGCCATAACAGCCACCTAATCCCCCTCGCTTAGCTCTTCCAACCCGACCGCCATCAGATACCCTCTCGCCCGTTCGGTAAGCGGATACTGATTCACCAACTTCCAAAATCGCGGCCCATGATTCGCTTCTTCTAAATGGGCGAGTTCATGAATCAATACATAGTCCCGTACCCAGCGGGGCATTTTCGCCAGCCGATGATTTAAGCGAATCGTACCACGGCCGGGTGTACAGCTCCCAAAGCGACTATTTTGATTGGTCACATACCGAATCGATTTCCAGCGCAAACGGCCGTTGAAATACCGCTTATTCATTTCTTGGGCCCGTGCTTCCAACGCCTCATCCGTATCCGGAATATTACGTCGCGCAATCTTCTGCTTCAAACGATCAATAAACGGGGCCAATTCTTCATCTGTCGCAAACGCCGGTGCCCGAATCACCAGACGATTATCAACCAACCGGCCGCTAATCGTCTTACGCCGCTTCTGACTTCGAATAATCTCAACTTCCCAATCAGATTCTTTGCTTGTTGCCATATTATTTACGCTCAATAAGAGTCTTACGAAGAGCGAGTCCTAACGCCGCCGCCGCTTGCGGACTTTCTTCTTCGGCTGACCACCACCAGTTCTTTTGCGCCCTTCGGGGTTCGCCAATAAAAAGCCGAACGTGCGCACAAACTGCATGATCGCGACCAATAAAACCACAAATACCCAAAAGAACACTTCTTCTGGAACGGAAGTCGGAATACCCGCGTCATACAAGGAACGCAAATTGATAATCCGTTCGTCCACTAAATATTGAACCAAGAAATAAGCGGCCGTTCCCGTAATCCCAAACCAAATCGTTTGCAGAATCGCCCGCATACCCAACCCCATACCTTCCCGCTTGGGGGCCTCTTCCGGCGCCTCATCTTCCATATAATGGGCAAATTCTAATTCATAATCATCGTTGTTACTCATAAAACCTCTAAATGATAAAAGGCAGAGTTAGAAACAGGACATCGACAAAATCTATACTCAAGCCCGATCCCTAATTTCTCTTTCTCTTCAACCTTTATTGCTGGATACACCAACCTGCTACCCAACCGGTACTCCCATTTTGTGGAAACGAAAGTTGGTAAAAACGCAACTGTGTTTGCTCTTGATTATTGGCAGCACGGATAACAGTTGTATCTCGAACATCAATCACATCGGCCGCATTGCCGATCCCCACCAAAATATCATGGCTACTCAAGTTCGGACCGCTTTGATTCAGCAACACAACTTGGGGCTGATCCGCCTGCTGCACGGCCGTGCCACACTGACCTTGATTTTGACAGGTCTCACTACAGATTGTTTGCACACTACCAGCAAGCGGTTCTGGTGAATCAGACCCCAGTACCGCCGAGGAAGCATCCCCACCACCGAGCAAGCCACAACCGGTGACCAAAAGAACCGTCATGCATAAGCTGATAAACAAAATGGTTGTTTTATAATTTCTCATGGTGCATTCCTAATGATGTATATTGGATTTAAAATATTTGGTTTTTTTATTTTTGCTTGTTTCATGCATTATAACAAACCTTATGGGACAATAGCTCAAAGCAGGTAAAATCTCTCAAAAATTCAATTAAACGGTAAAAATCAAATGAGCATGGGTTGGCAAGTACAAGAATTGGTCGATTTGGTACGGGAGCGGTATCCAAACTGGCGAGACATGGCGCATGTCAAGATGATGGCCGAGGAAGTCGCCCCCAAGCGCAAAGCGGCCGCAAAAGCGAAGCAACTCTTAAACAAAGGGGAGTTCAACCGCCTCTTACGCGCCAGCGACTACGACGAAATTGTCACCCGGATGCAAAAGATCGGCCGTGATACCAATCTACTTTGGACCGCCCAACCCAAACGGGGGGATTGCGCCATTCTCTATGCCGAAAACCTCAACAAATGGGAATTTTGCGAGCAAATGCGGGCCTTGATCTACGACAAACGGCCGTCCCCCGACAAAATCGACACCTTTTCTGAATATTGCCAAACCAATCACCTACCCAATAAATGGCCCTTTGTTACCTACTTTCTCTTTATTTTACGGCCACACGCCGAAATGTTTGTCAAACCCCGTATCGGCAAATGGTTCTTGCAATTTATGGGGAATGGGGAAGCCTATACCAGCAAGCCTTCGGCCGATATGTATGAACGGTACAAAAAGCTGTGTCATGGGCTAAAGGGAGATTTGACCACCCAAGGGGTCAAAGACATGATCGATATTCAGAGTTTAATTTGGGTCGCGGCCCGAGAAAGCCAAAATCGGGTCGCAGGCATGAACACCCGTGCGCTTGTCGAACTAGATCGCCCCCCCAAACTACGCGAGCAAGGAGCGACCTATCAAGTGGCTACCAAAGCGGAGAATAACCCCTTATTTAGCCAACAAGAATGCGCTGACTTGCTCGCCCGCGATGAAACAGAAATCGGCCGTTGGATTCAAGCGATCGAACGCAAAGGTCAGGCGGTGCTAACCGGACCACCAGGAACAGGCAAAACATTTACCGCCGAGCAGCTCGCTCGCGTTCTTCTAAGCGGTGGTGATGGGCTTTCCGAAACGATCCAATTTCACCCCGCCTATGATTATGCCGATTTCATCGAAGGCATCCGGCCGCAAACAGATGATCACGGCCACTTGACTTATCAAAACACGGCCGGACTATTCGTCCGCTTCTGCCAAAAAGCGGCCGAACGACAAGCCATTTGCGTTCTCATCATCGATGAAATCAACCGCGCCAATCTCTCTCAAGTCTTTGGCGAACTCTTTTATCTGCTAGAGTATCGCAACCGAGATGTCCAACTAGCCAGTGGCACTCGCTTTAAAATTCCGGAAAATGTTCGCTTGATCGGCACCATGAACACGGCCGACCGTTCTATCGCCCTCGTCGATCATGCCTTGCGTCGCCGTTTCGCTTTTATCTCCCTTCCCCCCCACTACGAACTTCTGCGCGTTTATCATCGCCGCGAAACAGGGCTCAACGTTGAGCCGCTCTGCCAACTGCTCGAAAAAATCAATCGTGATATCGATGATGATCACTATGAACTCGGGGTTTCCTATTTTCTCACCCCCCGCCTAGCAACCGATCTAGCTGACATCTGGCACATGGAAATCATCCCCTATCTCGAAGAGTTCTTTTTCAACCACCACGGCCGTGTCGGACCTTATCGCTGGGAACGTGTCAAACATCAGCTCAATTTAGACGAAGCTTCCTAGCACCATAAAAACGTTGGCTCTTAATGGAAACCAAAGGAGTTGACATAAAAGCAAATTTGTTTTACCGGGGGAGGTGGAATTTAAAGGAATTTTCCCCTCTCCCCCAGCCCCTCTCCCTTGAGGGAGAGGGGAGCAAAACAGCGTGAGTTTGCAACTCCTTGAAACACATAAAGAGCCAAAACGTTTTGCAAACCCACCTATGCTACCGTAGCAACATCCTTTCAAATGGATAAAATAAAATCAAGCGTAGCAACCTCCTTCCAACATTGACGAAATAAAAATCAAAGGAATAAAGTGATGACCGATCAAACAGATGAAAAACGGCCGATTACAGCCGAAGATTTATATCAGCTCCAACTAATTACAGGGGGCCAGCTCTCTCCAGACGGCCGCTTCGTCATCTATAGTCAACAACGTGTAGACAAAGCCACTGAAAAGAAATACACCAATTTATGGCTCGTCGAAACAGCCGGTGGCACACCCCGCCAATTCACTTATGGCCAACAAAATGATGTCGCCCCACAATGGTCACCGGACGGTCAATCGGTCGGATTCCTTTCAAATCGCGGCAATGAGCAGCAAATGCAAATCTATCAGATCCCGCTCTTTGGTGGCGAAGCACGGCCGATCACTTCGCTCGAAGGGGGCATTAGTCACTTTGAATGGGCCCCAGATGGACAAAAAATCGCTTTGATTTTGACCAAAAAAGATGCCGAAGCGAAAGAACGAGAAGAAGACGAGCAAAAGAAAAACCTTGGTATTGTCGGCCGACATATTACCCAAGTTCAGTACCGGTTTGATGGTGTCGGCTATTTACCCAAAGAAAAGCCCCATATCTGGGTCGTCGATGTCGCCAGCGGCGAAGCATCACAATTAACCGATGGCATCTATGGCGAAAGTGGGGTCACTTGGTCACCAGACAGCCAACAACTCCTGTTCGTCTCCACCCGCACCGACAATTGGGAGTTCGATATAGATGGCTCCGAACTCTATCTCATACCGGCCACTGGTGGTGATCCACAACAAGTCAAAGCCCATCATGGGGGGAAATATTCTCCATCATTCTCGCCCGACGGCCGCTATATCGCTTATCATGGCTCACGGATCAACAATGGTCATTGGTATCAAAACCCTTGCCTATTTGTGACCCCGGTCGATCCGGCCGATGGGGACTATCGCAATCTCACCGCAGACAAAGACCTTTACATGGGCAACACCACACTCGGCGACTTCGGTAGCCCCGCACCAGAAAGCAGGGCCACATGGTCACCAGACAGCCGTTATCTCTACGCCCATGTCTCCCATCACGGGGGGAATCCGCTCGCCCGCATCGACGTCGCCTCGGGTGAAATCGAATACATCATCGATGACGGCAACTCAGTCGGCTTCTTTAGCTTTGATCAAACCCATAGCCAAGTCGCCTATTTCTACGCCTCCCTTTTCGATCCATGCCAGCTTCATCTGCGCCAGCTAGACACCGACGAAAGCAAAGCTCTCACCTCCGTCAATCGGGAACTGCTCGATCAAATCAATTTCGGCGAAGTCGAAGAGGTTTGGTTCAAAGGGCCCGATGACAATAATTTACACGGCTGGATTTTAACCCCACCCGATTTCGACCCATCACAGACCTATCCCTCTATTTTAGAGATTCATGGGGGTCCCCAAACCCAATACGGCCGTGTATTCATGCATGAGTTTTATTACTTCGCATCTCAAGGATATGTCGTCTATTGGTCCAACCCACGCGGCGGACAAGGGTACGGCGAAGAACATGCCGGTGCGATTTATGGCAAATGGAATACGGTCGATACGGCCGATGTGTGCGCTTGGGCCGATTATGTATCCGAAAAGCCGTTTATCGATCAGGACCGCATGGGGATTACCGGCGGGAGCTATGGGGGCTATATGACCATGATGGTCATCGCCCAAGACCAACGCTTCAAGGCGGCCGTACCACAGCGTATGCTGAGCAACTGGGTTAGTTTTCATGGCACGGCCGACTTTAATTGGGGGGCCAAATACCTGCTCGGTATCGAAGGGGAACCGTGGAACAACCTCTCTGAATATTGGGACATGTCCCCCATGAGCCTAATCGGTCAGGTCGAAACCCCCACGCTTGTCATCCATTCAGAAGCGGATTATCGCTGCAGCAAAGAGCAAGCGGAACAGGTCTTTGTCGCCTTGAAAGTGCGCGGTATCCCCACCGAAATGGTCCTCTTCCCAGATGAAAATCATGGTTTATCCCGAGGCGGCCGAACAGATCGCCGCATCTCTCGCTTAAATCACATCTTGCGTTGGTTTGACAAATACTTAAAATAGGGATATTAAAACCAACTCCCACACCCAATACCTTCGCCAATACGAACGGTCTGATTGGATTTGCTCCCCTCCTATCAGGAGAGGTGGGGGAGGTGGA
>WTJY01000443.1 GCA_011524645.1 Anaerolineales bacterium
CCTATCGAGATGTTATACTTGCTCCACTTGGACTCAATCAGTCATACTACAACCATTTAAACCAATCTTAGGATAGAGACAGAAGATAGAGATCGGGAAATCGCCTCAGCAGAGACACATCTCTATCCCTATCTTTTGTCCCTATCGATTAAAGCAAACACCATTCACGAAAAACATCATGTTCTGGCGCACCATACGAGCAATCCTCTGGAAAGACATTACTTTAGAGCGACACACAGGTCAAACGATCAGCATTATGGTTTTTTTCTCACTCGCGGCCGTTGTTACCTTTAATCTCGCCCTCGTCATCGATTTATCGGCCGCACGAAACGTCTCGGCCGGTCTACTCTGGGTCACTATTTTGCTGGCCGGCACGCTAGGTCTCAACCGCAGCTTCAGTGTCGAGCATGAAAACAACAGCTTCGATGCCCTACTCATGGCCCCTGCCGACCGAGGAGCAATCTACTTAGGCAAAGTTGCCAGCATTTTCACCTTCACCTTTTTACTAGAATTGATTTTGCTCCTCCTCTTTACCGTCTTTTTCAACCGGCCGTTTCTACGACCGGCCGCGCTTGGGCTAATCGCCCTCGGCTCACTCGGCTTTGTCGCGGCCGGTGTGCTCGTCACCGCCATGACGATCCAAACCCGCTCAAAAGAGGTCTTGCTCCCGATTTTGCTCCTGCCGCTCACCCTACCGGCCGTGCTTGCCGCCTCCTTCGCCACCGCCCAGCTCGTCTTTCTCGACAATCCAACATGGGAAGATGTCGGCTTCGCCGTCTCACTCGTCTTCCTATATGATGTCCTCATGCTACTCGCAGGCTTCTATACCTTCCGCTTTGTCGTCGAAGAATAGATCAAACAAGTAGATCGAAAGATTAAAATCAAATCAGAGCAGTTGGCACACCCCTCATTGACTATTGGCTATGGGCTATTCAAAAAACGCTCCCACCTAACGAATCTTCAACTCCACCTGAAACAAAACCCGCGTCTCCAACACCGTTTCAACCGTAACACCCGCGCCAGCTTCAGAAACAACCTCATCCCCGTGTTCTATCTTAACCGCTACTAAATCAACCCCCTCAGCCTGAGCCTCATGCATTTCATTCCCATCCACCACACCCTCTTCGTCTGGCTTGGTCACAATCCCTTCTTCTACAGTCCCTTCTTCTACAGCAGATTCTTCCACGGCCGTATCTCTCACAGCATCCGCCTCATCCACAGACGGCACAACGGCCGTCGCCACCGGCACTTCAACCTCCTCTTCCGTATACAAAAACTTCCGCTGACAAGTGGTGCACATAAATTCCAAATGAACCGGCCCCACATCGGAACGCACCCCAAAGAAGCGATGCACCAATTGGCGCGTCACAATATCCCACGGCAAATGAAGCCACCCATCCCGCCGTTCATTGCTTTGGCTAAGGGCTTGTTTCAGCACATCATTGCCATAATGCGCCCGATAAGAGGTAATAAAATAGCCGCAATTGACACAAGCGGTAAACCGTTGCAACAGGTTTTCATAGGAGACCCGTGGAAGTGGCCGAGATTGCCGTTGTTTATAATTGTTGTGTTTCGACCGTCGTCCATGTGACTTGCGTCGGCCGTCTGTATGATGTTTATCTGAAGCCATTTCGAGATTATTCCCAACTCATATTTATTGCTTTCCGCACCAATTTGGCGAACAATTAAAGAATTGTAGGGCAAGAAAGATGACTTTGGTAGAAATTGCGCCAAAAATTCCGATTCATCGCTAAAAAAAACTCCCGAAAACGATATGAAATCTCTTAAGACGCTTCTTCAAATCTGGCAAACGGCCGTAACTCAAACCGATCTACCACAGCCACCACACTACGCGGGGCCAGATATTCAAATCGCCAATTTAGTTGAACACACCGGCAAAGTAGAACGAAACTCATGTTTCATTGCGCGGGTCCGCAATACCAGCGACGGTCATCCCTTCATCCCTCAAGCGATCGCCAGTGGAGCAACCCTAATCCTCGGTCAACGCCATCCAGATCAATTGCCAGAGCCGATCCCCAACCATGTGACCTATCTACAAGTCGCCGACACGGCCGAAACCCTCGCCTATCTCGCGGCCGCTTGGCATGACTTTCCCAGCAAACACCTGACCATGATCGGCATCACTGGCACCGATGGCAAAACCAGCGTGATCAACATCCTATATGAAGTGATGCGCGCCCACGGGCTAAAAACCGGCATGATCACAACCATCAACGCAGTTCTCGGTGAACAAGCGGTTTCAACAGGGCTCCATGTCACCACCCCCAGTGCCCCAGATGTACAACGCTATTTACGCCAAATGGTCGATGCAGGTCTCACCCACTGCATTCTAGAAACCACCTCTCACGGCCTCGCCCAGTATCGGGTTGACGCCATCGATTTCGACATCGCGACCGTGACCAATATTACCCACGAACACCTCGATTATCATGGCAGCTACGAAGCCTACTTCGCCGCCAAAGTGCGTCTATTTAACATGGTAGCCCGCAAACCACACGGCCGGTTTATCCTCAATCGGGATGATGCCTCTTATACCAAGCTAAAAGAAATCGCCCCCGAACTCGTGCACGACTATGCGATTTATCAACCGGCCGAAGTCACCGCCAACGATATTCAATATACCGCCTCCACCACCCACTTTAAGCTCAATCTCCCAACCCAAACTGTATCGATCAATTCCCAGTTGGTCGGCGAATTTAATGTCCACAACATGCTCGCTGCGGCACTCATCGGCACAGAACTCGGTATCACACCGGACTCAATCCAACGCGGGCTCGAAACGATTAGTCAGATCAGCGGCCGTATGCAGCGGATCAATGAAGGGCAAGAGTTCCTCGTCCTCGTCGACTTCGCACACACCCCATTTTCGCTAGAAAAAGCACTAAAATCGGCCCGAACCATGCTCAACGGATCAGACGGCCGTGTCATCGCCCTCTTCGGCAGTGCTGGCAAACGGGATGTCGTCAAACGGCGCATGATGGCCGAAATATCCGCCCAACATGCCGATTTAACCGTTCTCACCGCCGAAGACCCGCGCAATGAATCACTAGACGACATCCTAGAAATGATGGCCGAAGGATGCCGTGCTTATAACGGAATCGAAAACGAAACCTTCTGGCGCATCCACGATCGCGGCCAAGCGATCTACTTCGCTCTCAGCCTCGCCAAACCGGGCGACATCGTCATGGTCTGTGGCAAAGGGCACGAACAATCGATGTGCTTCGGCACCACCGAATACCCTTGGGATGACAGAGACGCCACTCGCGCAGCCCTCCAAGCATTCCTCACCAACACCTCCATGCCCAACCTCGGCCTCCCCACCTTCCTCCAACCCAACTAACCCCAAACCCCATGGCCCCATTCGTCACCCATGACTCACCATGCCTAATCATTTCCTAACGATTTTCTTCATTCCCCTGATTACCGCTGTGGCTCTCACCCCGCTGGCTCGCAAGCTCGCCTTCCAGTGGGAGATCGTGGCCAAACCGGGCGGCCGTCGGCGACATCAGGGAAGTATCCCCAAGCTTGGGACAATCCCCCTTGCTGGGGCATTTGCGGTAGGAATTGCGCTGATCTACTGGCTCCTCCCCCCCACCAACCCAGCCGATGCCACACTTTTGCGCGGCTTACTCATCGGCTTAGTGATCGTTTTTGCCGGTGGACTCGGTGACGATTTTTATGACTGGCCTTGGTGGCCCCAATTTGCAGTCCAATTCCTCGCCACGGCTGTTGTCGTCTATCACGAGCTTTTTCTTGAAATATTCACCAATCCCCTAACCGGCCAACCGATCCACATCGCCACGTGGCTCGTCCCCATCGTCACCCTCTTTTGGGTCTCCGGCATGATGAACACCGTCAACTGGCTCGACGGGCTAGACGGCTTAGCAGCCGGTGTCGCCATGATAGCCGCCCTGATTTTCGCTTGGCACAGCTATAATCTCGGCCAAATCACCATCGCCGCCTTTCCCATCGCCCTCAGTGGTGCCCTAATCGGCTTGCTCATTTTTAACTTCGCCCCCGCCAAAATCTTCCTCGGGTCAGGGGCCTCGCTATTGGGCTACTGCCTAGCCACCCTCGCCATCTTAGCCCCCGCCAAAATCGCCACCGCTCTCTTGGTCTTGGCTGTTCCTATCCTAGATGTCGCGTGGCAAATCATTGACCGGCTCCGGCGCGGCAATTCCCCACTCAAAGGGGACCGTGGCCACCTCCACTTTCGCCTATCTGATGGAGGCTTACCCACACGCACCATCGTTCTCACCTATTACACCATTGCGGCCGTTCTCGGACTCATCGCAATTTACGGCACAGGACTCTGGAAACTCATTATGCTTTTGGTCCTAAGTGTAATTGTGATTACACTTTTGCTATGGCTCAGCAAACAATAGGCCGGTGACAACACTTACCCTCCAATCGTAAAATGACAAATTGAGTATTTACAAAAAAAAGTTTATAGTATGGGTATAGTCAATCAAAATTTTGTTTAATTGATTACAAGAAGTAAGGAAGTATTTAGGAAAAAGGGCGATTACAATGGAACAACACATAAATCATACAACACCACAATTTAACCAAATCAATTTGGAAGATCAACAAGTGGAAGTTCAATTACAAATGCGCGCCCTACGTCGTTCATTCGCACGTATGGAAGCGATTCGAAATAAATACAACACGGTCGAAGCTTCACCAAGCGCCACACCGTATGTAAACAACCAGGATTAGCTATCCCGTCTATTCGTAGACACCCCCACGAAAAAAGGTCAGGCATCGCCTGACCTTTTTCATTTTAAACCCACATTGCACAACTATCTAACTAAGTCAATATCATCACGGCCGCAAACCGGCCGGTCGCCCCCTGCTCCACCCGATGAGAAAAGAATAAATCGGTTCGCGAACCGGTACATAAACCGGAAAGCTCAATCGTTTTAACCCCAGCCCGCTCAAAATTAATCCAGTTAGCCAAGGGCAAATCAAAATGAGGACGCACACGACCCGCTTGCGGAATCAATAGCCGCTTCGCATCCTCACCGAAGTTCGCCTGAACCGCTTCAATCACATTGTCACCCACTTCATAAACGGCCCCGCTAATACACGGTCCTACCGCCCCCCACAACTCGGCCGGATCACTCCCAAACGATGCTTGCATCGCCCGTACTATCTCCCCCGGCACATCACGTACCGTCCCCTGCCAACCGGCATGACCCAAACCGATCGCGTGATTTTGCGGATCATACACAAAGATAGGGGCGCAATCCGCATAATTCATCGTCAAGCCACAGCCGATCTCATTCGTAATCAAGGCATCGCAATCCGGCACAATCTCCCCCTGCTCAGCTTGGGTCACCTGCACCACATCGGCCCGATGAACCAAACGGGCATGCACCAAACTATCGGCCGTACGGCCGAACGCCCCGTACCCACGCGCTTGATTCTCCCGCACATGGTCGGGATGATCCGGCCGGTAACTGCTCATATTCAAGGAAACAAAAGGCTCTTGGCTCACACCACCCAGACGGGTCAACACCCCATGCTGAACCGTTTCGGGCAAGCCATTAAATCGAAAATAACGCAAATCTGAATCAGGAACCTGTATTTCAATCATACCGGAACTATAACAAGCCTAATTTCCCAAAGCCATTCCCTCCCCCCGCCACTTATCATTCTCATCTGGAACGAATCGGATCAACCCGCTATAGTCAGGAGTAAGAGTAAGAATAAGAGAATCTCGCTTTTGCCTTGTGGTATGATTACCCCCTCATTTTTGACCGACCAAGCGAACTTTATGTCAAACAAAGAACCCAAACAAGTTCCCACAATCGTTCTCGCCGCCCCGTTCAGCGGCGGCGGAAAAACAACCGTTACGGCCGGTCTAATCGCCACCCTTACGCAGCAAGGACACCGCGTACACCCCTTTAAAGTCGGCCCCGACTATATCGATCCCAGCTACCACACGCTAGCGGCCGGTCATCCTTGCCGCAACCTCGACACATGGATGATCAGTACTGACAACGTGCGTGAATCATTCAGCCGTAACGCTCAAACGGCCGACATCGCCATCGTCGAAGGGGTCATGGGGCTTTTCGATGGGGCCAGCGGTGGTGGCCTAAGCGGTAGCACCGCCGAAATCGCCTTACTTTTGGGTGCCCCGATCATCTTAGTCATCAACGCCCGTGGCATGGCCCGCAGCGCGGCAGCCCTCGTCCACGGCTATGCGACCTTCGAACCCACGGTAAAAATAGCGGGGGTCATCTTAAACAATGTCGGCAGTGCCCGTCATGCCGAATTATGCACGGCCGCCATTCACGAAAAAATGCCAGACATGCCGGTGCTAGGTTATCTGCAAAAAGACAAACGGCTGGTGCTACCGGAACGCCACTTGGGGCTAATCCCCACGGCCGAAAACGGCCCGTGGCGCGAAGTCATCGACCTTGCGGCCGCTCAAATCCGCCAAACGATCGATCTCCAGCGGCTTATGGCCATCGCCGCCACCGCCACGCCGCTCCCCCACCCCCAACGCCAACCCTCTCAAACCCAGAAAACAGCACCAACCGTTCGCCTCGCCCTCGCCGACGACGCCGCCTTCTCCTTCACCTATCCCGAAAATGTAGAGCTACTCGAAGAAGCTGGGGCTGAGATTATTCGCTTTAGCCCACTTGCGGGGGATCGCTTGCCCACAAATGTCGATGGGGTGATCCTCGTCGGCGGTTTTCCCGAACTCTATGCCGAAGCACTCAGTGCCAATCAATCTTTATTCGATGATTTACGCCAAGCGCATCAGCAAAACATCCCGATTTACGGCGAGTGTGGCGGGCTAATGGTCTTAACCGAAGGGATTCGTGATTTAGACGGCCGTTTTTGGCCCATGGCAAACCTGTTAGCAGGCCATTGCCAAATGGAAGAGCGGGTCACGCTAGGCTACCGCCAACTCCGCACCGCCGCCCACGGGCCGATTCTTCCGGCCGGCACCGAGCTACGCGCCCATGAATTTCACTACTCATCATGGTCCAACCGCCCAGACACCCCTGACCCCGCTTACACCGTTCTCCCCCGTCGCCCCCAAGAAAAAGAAAGAAGCGCAGGTATTCGCCATGGCTCGATCTGGGCCTCCTACATGCATCTCCACTTGCTCACCCACCCCAAGATCGCGCCTAATTTCATAGCATGGTGCGCACGCCAAAATAAAAAAAGGCGGAAGGCGGAAATAACTCAAGCCTAAATTCCAGCGCCCCCCCCTTCATACTTCATACTTCATATTTCATATTTCCAACCATTGCCTTCCCCACAAAACCCCCTACAATTGCGACACCATAAACACAACACCTTTTATTAACAGAAAAAACCTTATGACCCTCTCAGGCGAGCAAACCCAACAAGAAAAAGTCACTTGGCGCAAAGCTTTCCATCTGCTCGACGACAACGAGCTACGCACCCTCGTCTTTGATCTCGGTATTCATTACGATGCCCTGAAAGGGGATGAAATTAACGGGCGCCTGCTCAGCCTACTCGACTACCTAGCCAAAGACGGCCGTCTCCCCGAACTTCAAGACTATATCTTCACTGAGCAAACCTTTAACTTCGTCAAAGAAGCCTACCTCGCCGAAAAACTCGACCTCAAACGGCGGGACATTTCCGGCGCAGACACGGCCGAATCTCCTTATCGCGGCCTAGAAGCGTTTCACGAAGAACACACCCATCTCTACTTCGGCCGCGCCCCCCTCGTCAGCGAACTCATCCAAACCCTCGAATTCACCCTCAGCCAAAGGGATCAACCCAACTTCCTCGCCATTATCGGGGCCAGCGGCAGCGGGAAATCCTCTCTGGTTTTGGCCGGTATGCTCCCCAAAATACGCCAAAAGGGCTGGCCCATCTTTGTCATGACCCCCACGGCCGATCCCCTAAAAAGTATGGCCCGCGCCCTCATGAGCCATGCCCATCGCAAAAAAGCGGTCCTCCACATGCAAGACGACTTGGCCGAAAATGAACGCAGCCTCGATAGCTACATTCCCGACATCCTAGCCGCACACCAAGGAGCCAAAGACCATCTCATTTTGGTCATCGACCAGTTTGAAGAACTCTTTACTTTATGTGATGACCCAACCCAGCGAGACCACTTTATCGACAATCTGCTATTTGCGCTTAACGCCAAGCCGCACAGCCAGCTCGTCGTCCTGCTCACCCTACGGGCCGACTTCTATCACCGCGTCGCTTGGTCCGACGGCCTGCGCCACATCCTGCAAAATCAGCAAAAATATATCGGCCGTATGGCCCGCGCCGATCTGCAACAAACCATCGCAGGGCCCGCCCATCTCTATGGCTATCGTTTACAAGAGGGGTTGGTCAAACGCATCCTAGACGATGTCGGCAATGAGCCGGGCAACCTCCCTTTGCTCTCCCACGCGCTGCAAAAGACATGGGAGCATCGCGAAGGAGAAGACAACAAAGAATTAACCCTTGCTGGCTATGAAAAAGCGGGCGGGGTGAAAGGGGCCATCGCCCGCACGGCCGATGCGAAACTGGCCCAGCTAAACGACAGCGCGCAAGCGATCACCCGCAATATCTTCACCCGCCTCACCGAACTAGGAGAAGGGGCGGAAGACACCCGCCGCCGCGCCCGCTTATCCGAACTAATTCCCAACAATAGCGATAGCGAAGCGGTTCTCGCCGTCTTGGCCCAGCTAGCCGATGCACGCCTAATCACCACCGACCGCCACACCGTCGATGTCTCCCATGAAGCCCTGATTCGTGAATGGCACACCTTGCGCCAATGGCTCGACGCGGACCGTGACGGGTTACGCCTACTGGAACAACTCAACAAAGCGGCTACCTTCTGGGATGAACAGGAGCGACAAGATCGCGATCTCTATAGCGGCACGCGACTCGACAAAGCACTCGAATGGGAAGCGGACAGTGCCCCCCAACTCTCCCAACTCGAAACCTCCTTTTTACGAGCCAGCCAGCAAGCCAAAGAAAAACGGATACAAGAGGAGCAAGAACGGGTAGCGCGAGAAATCGCCCAAGCTAAAGCACTTGCCGCAGAAGCGGAAAAGCGACAACAAGCGGAGATAATCGCCCGTGAGCAAGCCCAAATGCGCGCGGAAGAAGCGGAGCGATCTTCCGCCCAGTTGCGTCAACGGCGCAACATCGCCTTTGGTCTCGCCGGAATCGCCCTAATCCTAGCGGTTATAGCGTTCGCTTTGTTTGGGCGTGCCCAAGAAAGTGCCCAAATCGCGGCTGAAAATGAGCAACAGGCGGTTTGGGCTCAGGCAACCTCTGATGTAAACGCCGCCAATGCGGCAACCAAAGAAGCAGAAGCTTTAACCAATGCCAATTTAGCCGCGACCAGTCAAGCTGAGGCCGAAAGGAATGAAGCGCAAGCCTTTGCCGAAGCAACAAAAGCGATCGAAGCGCAACAAACAGCAGTAGCGAATGAAGAGATTGCCGACCGACAGCGAACAATATCTGATGCCCAATCGATGCTTGCCCTATCGAGCGTCCTCATCGAAAACGGCAGTTCCCCCTCTATTACTGAAACGGAAAAATCACTGCTGATGGGAGTCCAAGCGATACGACTCAATGAGGCTCTATCAGCCGATATCGTCCACAACCTGAGTGACACCCAATTGCGCAATATGCTCGACCGCAATTACCGCCCCAGTTGGCAAACTATTCTCCAAGGTCATTCAGATTGGGTTC
>WTJY01000350.1:0-19453 GCA_011524645.1 Anaerolineales bacterium
GAATGACAATCGTTAATTGATCAACTCCCACCAAATCCGACAGGACTAGAAAAATTTCAATATGATCGAATAAAGTACCAATGGCGGAACCAGCCATAAAAGCGCCCCTCCGGCCGCGATCCCACTGATCGTCACTTAATTTGCGGGTCAACATTTGTGTTTCATCTAACTGCAAGCTGCTGGTCAAATAGCGACTCAGCTCACCGAATAGGGTGCTGAGCATATAGGTCGCAATATCGGGGTCGATATCGGGGCGGATACTGCCCTCGCAGATGCCGTGCTCGATCATTTCACAATAGGCGGCACGGCCGTAAGCGCATAATCCTTCCAGCATTTCATCACGAAAAGGAAGTTCGCGGTACAACGCCCGATAGGCGACTTTCGCCAGTCGGGGATGCTGTAATTCAAACTGGGCTTGTAAGCGAAACATCCAGCGGAGTCGGTCAAATAGCCCCACCGAGCTGTCCGGAATTTCGATACTGCCTAAGAGTGCCTTTTTCTCTTCCATGCTGATTTCGATCAGATACAGAAAAAACTCTTTCTTGTCAGCAAAGTACTGATAAAAACTCCCCTTAGCGATCCCAACTTATTTACATAATCTTAAAATCAAGGCGTTGTAGTAGTCGTTGTCAGCAAATTCGTCAAGTACGGCCGTTAAAAACCGTTCCCGCTTGTCGGCAGGAAGATTCAAAATAGGTAGCGGCTTAAAACCTCTGAATGCCAAGAAAAACCGGTAAAGTATTTGGCTGTCCGCCCCTGAACGCTCAAGGGAGAGGGGGTCAAGAAAGCTACTGAATAGTTACAAAACTGATACAAATCTGTTTCGGTTCGAGTCTAATAGTCTTATGTCTAATCGATATGAAACTGAAATTGTTCGACTCCACAATTTTTTTGTGGATTGGTTTACCGGTACAGTCCCACAAACGGCCGAAGCCTTTGCCCCGTTTAAAGAGCCGATGTCACCTCAATTTGCTATCATTTCACCACAAGGGTTATCCACAGGCTGTGGGCAACTTGTGGATAGTTTGTGGAAATCCCACAATCTTATCCCCAATATCCGTATTTGGATTAAAAATGTCACTGTAAAACAACAAATCGGAGATATTTCAATTGTGACCTATGAAGAGTGGCAAGAACGGGATGGCAAAACAACAAGTCGCGTAAGCACAGTCATTTTCCAACCGTTCGATCACCCTCAATATCCCTTAAAATGGCTTCACGTCCATGAAACTTGGATGAAATAATGTACGATTTTAGATTTTGGATTGGCGATTTTTGATTCGGTTCGTGTACGAGCTCAATCCTAAGTTGGAAGTCGAAAATCGAAGATCCCCAACTTTTCTATGAATTTTGAGAATACAAAGTCCAAACGCTACGCACAGTATGCGTGGTTTTTACTCGCCTATACGATTGTGGTTATTTTGATCGGCGTCTTTGTTCGGGCGACCGGTGCTGGTGCTGGGTGCGGCAGTAGCTGGCCGACCTGTAATGGGGATATTATTCCTCGGCCGGAGCAGGTCGAAACGGTCATTGAATTTACCCACCGGATTACGAGTGCTCTTATGGGGGTGCTGATCATTGTCATGGTCGCTTGGTCGTGGCGGGTGTATGGCCCAAAACATGGGGCGACCCGAATGGCTCTCTGGACCCTTTTCTTTACTATTGTCGAAGGGGCTATCGGGGCCGGATTAGTTAAATTTGAGCTGGTTGCCGATAATGTCAGCACGGAACGAGCCTATGTTTTAGCGGCCCATTTAGTGAATACATTAATTTTGTTGTGGGTACAAACATTGGCGACATGGTATGCCAGCGGCGGCCGGCCGATTCGCTGGCGCAACCAAACGCCGCAATCGACCTATCTACTTATTGCGTTTCTGGCACTGATGGCGGTTGGCGCGGCCGGTGCGATTACCGCTTTGGGAGATACCCTTTTCCCCGTCGGTTCTTTCGCCGAAGGTGCGGCCGCAAAATTTGACCCAGAATCCCACTTTACCGTTCGGGCCCGCATCTGGCACCCCACAATGGCGATTTTGGCTTCGGCTTATCTAATTGTTTTGTTTTATTATGTGCCTCTTTTTCGGGACCACGACCCCTCGCGCTTCTGGCGTCATATGACCGGCTGGCTGGTTGCGATTCAAATCACGGCCGGTTGTTTGAATGTCTTGCTTGCTGTTCCGGTTTGGATGCAGTTGGTCCATTTATTTTTGGCCGATGCGATGTGGATCGCTCTTACTTTTGTGACGACCTACATGTTACAAGAGCCAGAGACTGTATAACACACCCAATTGTCAGACCGAAGTCCAATTCCTGATACTGTCGAATTTGGTGGGATAAGCGCAGATCTTTCAAAAATAGTCGATTGACATGGCTGTCATCCCCGCGTAGGCGGGGATCCATCGCTCAAATAGACCTAGATTCCCACCTTCGTGGGAATGACCAGCGTTAATCGGTTGTGTCCTACCAAATCCGACAGAACTAGGATTTTTCAACACCTTAAAACACATAAAGAGCCAACATAAAAATCCCCAACCTAATCTAGGCGATTCCTTGAAGGTTGGTATTTGATGTGGACGTTAGAGTGACGAATGACGAGCGGGAGAAGCCTTATGAGCGAGCTTGGATCGCGGAGATTAGGCTGACGACGAAAATATCTTCCGCTTGGCAACCGCGTGACAGGTCGTGCATCGGCCGGGCCAACCCCTGAATCAGCGGTCCTAGTGCCTGTGCATTCCCCAACCGCTCCGTAATCTTATACGCAATATTCCCCGCATCTAGCGTTGGGAAGATAAACACATTGGCTCGGCCGACCACATTCGATCCCGGTGCTTTTCGCTCCCCAATCGAAGCGACCCAAGCCGCATCAAATTGCAACTCCCCATCAATCGCCATATCTGGCGCGGCCGCTTGCGCCAGTTCGGTCGCCGTGCGTACCTTATCGACATCGGGGTGCTTGGCACTTCCTTTGGTGCTAAAGGATAACATCGCCACCACCGGCTCTTCACCGGTCAAAAGTTCATGGGTTTTCGCCGTTGCTAGCGCGATTTGGGACAACTGCTCTGCATTGGGGTTGGGCACCATACCACAATCACCGTAGGTCAACGGCCGTCCATCCGGCAAAATCATCAAAAACGAGCTGCTTGCCACGCTCACCCCTTCCGCCATCCCGATAATCTGTAAACCGGCCCGCAACACATCGCTCGTCGCATGGGTCGCTCCCGCCACACAGCCGTCCGCATCTCCCCGGGCCACCAGCATCGCCCCAAACGGTACCGTCTGTCCCATAATCTTGGCCGCTTTTTCGGCTGTCATCCCTTTGTGCTTCCGCTTTTCCACATATGCTTGTACAAACGACTCAAATCGGGGATCGGCCGTTGGTTCAATCACCACAACCTCAGACAACATCTCCGGCAACTCATCAGGAGCTAGTGTTAGCAAGATCGGTGTTACCAGCCCTTCATGTGCTAGTTGCACGGCCGCATCCTGTACCCGTGGGTCATCCCCTTCCGGCAACACAATGCGCGCCCCAACTTCTCGCGCCCGCGCCTTTAAACGTCCTACAATATTCATATCGTTATCCTAATTTAATCGGTTCCGTTTTCTTGCTATTTACTGAGCAAGCAGTTGTTTTTTCATGTAAACTCGATTCAACCCCTTTTCCCGCTTCCGTGCAAACTCTACATATCCGATTTTTGCATAAATCGCTCGATTGGTGGCCATCATTTCATGTGTGTAAAGTTGAATCGCCCCATAGCCTCGTTCGCGCGCGACTTCTTCAGCAAACGCCATCAGTCGCTTCCCCAGCTTCCGCCCCTGATAATCGGGATGGACCGCCACGTTATCCAGTAGCATCGTCTCCGGCTGATCGATCAGCACCAGCAAGGCGGCGATCCGGCCGTTGTCTCGGATCACCCACACGCCATGCTCGGTGATCATCGCGGCGTAATCGTCTAGCATCGGCCCTGGGGGTGATCCGATTTGGGCAACATAGTGCTGATAGGCGTCTTGTACACATTGGGTGATTTGTGGGGCGTCTACGGCCGTGGCTTTTTCAATTTTAAACATGCGCTTATTTTATAGTAATAGATAAATCAAACTTGATTAACCAGCTAGATCGTCATACGATTAACAGCTAAATCAATCTAGCCAAATTTTATCATGATTACACTCAATCTTGATCCAGAACAAGAAAAAGTAGCGCGCCAACTCGCCCACCAAATGGGAATTAGTCTATCTGAGTTCATCCAAATCTGTGTTACAAATTATCTAAACAATACTGTGTCCGAGTATGGAACTTTCGGCAGACATAGTAGCGGGCACGAGAATTTATCAATTAATCGCAAGGCACTACTAAAAGAAAAATTGCAGGCCAAATACAACAAGTAATAAACCCATGAGCGAAAACAAAGATATTTTCATCACTGATATTCACATCAAGAAAATTGTTGATGTCGAGAACTTCACCATTCCTCTCAACAAAGAAAAACGTCAGCATCTAATCATCACAGGAAAAAATGGCTCGGGCAAAACAACATTTCTACGCGAACTCAATAAATTTTTAACTGAAGTATTTCGTGGCGAGTATGTTCGATTAGAGACACACAAAAACAGTCTATCCGCACTATCACAAACCCTTGCTAATCATCCCAAGGGAACCCCAAGCTTAACAGTTGCACAGCTCAAGCAATCAATTTTGCAAGCACAAAATCATGTGGAAAGATTTGGACAAATAGAACCTTCATTTTCCAAGCCAGACGACATTGTAGAGCAAGTCTCTAGTGGGAATTTTTTAATAGTCTACTTCGAAGCAAAACGTGAACTTGAATTACATCAGCCACTTGGGCCAAAAGCCATTCAATTTAAACCATCTTATGATTCTAATCCTACTCTAGCTAAATTATTTATACAGCACATGATGAATCAGCGATTTGTAAGAGCCTTAGCATCCGAGGATGGTGATTTAAACGATGCACATAGTATTGACCACTGGTTTGCCCATGTTGAATCAATATTTGTTCAAATTTTTGAGGCCGACTCTGTTAATTTAATCCTCAATCGGCAGTCTTTAAGCTACTCCATTCAGCAAAATGATCAAGAGCCATACCCTTTTACAGCACAAAATTTAGCCGATGGGCATGCATCAGCTTTAATCATTATATTTGAGCTTATCATGCGTATGTTTGCTCATGGAAGACGAAATAATAATATGCAAGGGATTGTCTTAATTGATGAGATTGACATTCATTTGCATGCAGATCTACAAAAAATAATTCTAGACTCATTAACGACACTTTTCCCCAATATTCAATTTATAGTCTCTACACACTCTCCATTCGTCTTATCTTCGATTGAAAATACTGTTATCTGCGACTTAGAAAGCAAAATTGTTACCGAAGCCCCCGAGTATGGGTCTATAGAGTTCAAAGTCAAATACCAAGAATTAAAGCACAAAGCTCGGCAAAATAGCCAAGGATAAAGCCTACACATGCTACACTTTCCTAAATCCCACCCGGAACCACCTTGTCTGAAAGACGAGCGACTCAAAACACATGGTACATATGATTGCGGGGATGGTGATGTACTCAAGCGCTTGCAACAAGACTTTCACAACAAATGCTACATTTGCGAGGCGCGATTGCCCTCATTGGTCATTGAGCATTTTGTTCCTTAGGAACAAAACAAGGAATTAAGGCTCTCATGGGAGAATTTATTCTTATCGTGTGAACGATGTAATCGAATCAAGCATTTAAGAAAAAATTTACTCAATTGCACAACTTATCAAGATCAAGTAGAAAATCGTTTGCGCTACTCTATAGATCCAATTTTTCCCGCAGATGGTGTAGAAATAGAAGCTATGTCCCTAGATGAAAAAACAGCTAACACACAGCTATTACTGGATGTCGTCTTCAATGGGCGAAAAGACAATGTTCGCCAAACCGCCGAAGCTGCTAACTTGCGCAACTTACTAATGGAAGACATGAAACTACTACTTGGTGATTTGAAACTATTGTTGGATAAAAAAACACCTGAAGCATGGCATTCAAAATTACATGTGCGCATTCAACAACACCTATCAATCGAATCAATATTTGTTCAAATTTTTGAGGCCGACTCTGTTAATTTAATCCTCAATCGGCAGTCTTTAAGCTACTCCATTCAGCAAAATGATCAAGAGCCATACCCTTTTACAGCACAAAATTTAGCCGATGGGCATGCATCAGCTTTAATCATTATATTTGAGCTTATCATGCGTATGTTTGCTCATGGAAGACGAAATAATAATATGCAAGGGATTGTCTTAATTGATGAGATTGACATTCATTTGCATGCAGATCTACAAAAAATAATTCTAGACTCATTAACGACACTTTTCCCCAATATTCAATTTATAGTCTCTACACACTCTCCATTCGTCTTATCTTCGATTGAAAATACTGTTATCTGCGACTTAGAAAGCAAAATTGTTACCGAAGCCCCCGAGTATGGGTCTATAGAGTTCAAAGTCAAATACCAAGAATTAAAGCACAAAGCTCGGCAAAATAGCCAAGGATAAAGCCTACACATGCTACACTTTCCTAAATCCCACCCGGAACCACCTTGTCTGAAAGACGAGCGACTCAAAACACATGGTACATATGATTGCGGGGATGGTGATGTACTCAAGCGCTTGCAACAAGACTTTCACAACAAATGCTACATTTGCGAGGCGCGATTGCCCTCATTGGTCATTGAGCATTTTGTTCCTTAGGAACAAAACAAGGAATTAAGGCTCTCATGGG
The DNA here is from genome assembly GCA_011524645.1 of Anaerolineales bacterium. Classification (GTDB taxonomy): domain Bacteria; phylum Chloroflexota; class Anaerolineae; order Promineifilales; family Promineifilaceae; genus WTJY01. Next base: position 6,777 of record WTJY01000350.1, read on the forward strand.
AGAATTTATTCTTATCGTGTGAACGATGTAATCGAATCAAGCATTTAAGAAAAAATTTACTCAATTGCACAACTTATCAAGATCAAGTAGAAAATCGTTTGCGCTACTCTATAGATCCAATTTTTCCCGCAGATGGTGTAGAAATAGAAGCTATGTCCCTAGATGAAAAAACAGCTAACACACAGCTATTACTGGATGTCGTCTTCAATGGGCGAAAAGACAATGTTCGCCAAACCGCCGAAGCTGCTAACTTGCGCAACTTACTAATGGAAGACATGAAACTACTACTTGGTGATTTGAAACTATTGTTGGATAAAAAAACACCTGAAGCATGGCATTCAAAATTACATGTGCGCATTCAACAACACCTATCAATCGATTCACCTTTTGTTTCATTTAAGCGCTGGTATATTCGCGACAACTACCCAGAGCTCACCTTATTAATCTCCTAACAATCCAAAAGTACAGCCCTACATGTAGCAGGGCTATGCTTTGCCACTTCAATACTAAGCCTTCAACCGCTCCATCTTCGGATCAAACTGCGGGTCACGCACAACCGTCGCCGTATAAGTCTGGTCAAAATAGCGAATCTCAACTTTTGTCCCCATTTCCGCATAAGCGATCGGCAGATACCCATACGCCAGATACTTCCCAACCGTGTACCCGTAATCAGCACTCGTTACATACCCCAAATTGGTATCCCCATCCATAATCGGTTCATACCCGAGGATCGCAACGGCCGGATCATCCAACGCCATACAGCACAGCTTCTTCTTCAACCCCTTCTTCTTCGCCGCGACCAACGCATCACGCCCCAAGAAATCACTTTTCTTCAAACGGACCGCAAAGCCCAAGCCCGCTTCATACGGATTGTAGTCGGTATGCAAGTCCGTCCCCCAACTACGATACCCTTTCTCGATCCGTAGCGAGTTAAAGCCACCCGACCCGAGCGCGATCATCTCATGCTCGCGGCTCGCTTCCCAAAGCAAATCCCACAAGCGCAAACCGACATCTGAGCGGCAATAAATTTCCCAGCCCAGTTCACCCACATACGACATCCGTAACGCATAACAGTGGATCGTATCAATCGTGATTTTCTTAGCAGAGAAATAGGGGAACACTTCATTCGACACATCTTCATCGGCCAGTTTTTCGAGCACCAAGCGGGCTTTCGGCCCCCAAAGACCGATACCGGTATAGCTAGTCGTAATATCATTGATTGTTACTGAGCCATCGGCCGGTGCATGCTGTTGCAACCACGCCAAATCGCTAGGCCCAGTCCCACCGCCGGTCATAATCCAAAAGGTATCTGCACTGCGCCGAGTCACCGTCAAGTCAGCCCGAATCCCCCCTTTGCTGTCACACAAAGCGGTATAAACCACCTTGTCCACCGGCTTATCGATCCGATTGGCACACATATATTCAAGGAAATCGAGCGCCCCCCCCCCTTTCACTTCGATTTTGGTGAAGTTGCCGATGTTGTATAGTGCCCCATGTTCGCGGGTCGCTAAATGCTCCGCCCCTTGAATCCGTGACCAATATTTCGCAGCCCACCCTTCACGATGTGGGATTTGATCGTCATATTTTTCGAGCAAGCGGCTATTTTCTTCGTACCAGTTGGCCACTTCCCATCCGGCCGCGCTCACAAACGCCGCTTTTTGCTCTACTAACCGTTGATGATAAGGAGTCAAACGGACATTGCGCGGGTCCGGCCGTTGCTGGTTCGGATGAACGATATCAAAAAGCTCTTCGTAATTTTGCTTCACATGGGCCGTGATAAACCGCTTTGTTCCTTGATGCTCAGCAAAGCGCATCACGTTCGCTTGGCGCATATCCCATTCAGTATGTCCGTGGGTCATCCACTCGGCAATTGATTTACCAGCTCCACCACTATGGGTCACCCAAATCCCCACGGCCGTCCAAAAGCCCGGAATATGGGTCGGTCCCATCATCGGGAACCCATCAATCGAGAAGACAAACATCCCGTTGAATTTACGCCCCCACGGGTGCTTTTTCAACTCAGGGAACAAGCGATAGGTTTCCGCTTCCCCTTCATGCCATTCCGCATCATCCCACTCGTGATACGCATCTTTACGCGGAATATCATACGAGCTAACCAAACGGGCCGCATGTTTATAAGACCCCAAGCTGTACCCTTTATCCCACTGACGATAATAGATGTTGTATGACGGGTGGCGCACACAGGGCTCTTCGACCCATTCCGTCACATCGGCATATTGTGGCAAATCTTCGGTAATCGCCACCGGATGGGCGCACGCCCGAAACGGCAGGGAAATCCCTAACTTATCCGCCAAAACCTGTCCCCAAATATTGGTACACAGCAAAACCTGCTCACATTCAATCCGAGGCAATTCAGGGTTGTCGGTCAACACGGCCGTCACCCGCCCCGTCCCCTCTCGCTCAAAATCTTGGGCCATCGTATGGCCATAAAATTCAGCCCCACCGGTTGCAATCGCTTTTTTCGCCATCGCCCCGGCCGCCCGCCAAGATTTCAAGTCCCCATCGGTTGGACTCCACAACCCGCCTAAAATCTTGGTTTCATCGATCAGCGTGACTTTCTCTTTGACCTCTTGCGGTGAAATCATGTATGACTCCAACCCAAAGGCTAAATTCGCATTGTAACGCTTCAATGTTTCCAAGCGACGCGCTTCCGAATCAATCAGCTCGATACCGCCAACGCCATACCAAACTTTCTCCCCTTCCCATTCCAAATTCCCATACGTCTTGACCGTATATTGAGCGAAATCAGAAAACATACGCGATGTATTGGTTTGGAATACGATCCCAGGAGCATGTGAGGTAGACCCCCCTGTCTCGTACAATGCCCCTTTGTCGATAACAACAATATCTTTCCAACCCATCTGTGTCAGATGGTACACGGCGCTACACCCGACGATGCCTGCGCCAATAACGACTAAACGTGCTTTATCTTTCATAATGTTTTGGTGATTTTTTATTGGCAAATGCAGGGACAAAAACATCATCATGCCACAGAACCACACCGTAGATACCGTGTCAGATGTCAAGCGGGCTAGGCAAACGACCACCAAAGGTTCGCTCTTGAATCTTGTTAATGTCGTTTGTCTCGCCCAAAGTAGCAAAGCGTGTCATCTCTGGGCGAGACAAATCGCATTATCACAGCACACTGTTAAGACTGTTCGACGATTTGCCTAGCTTCTACCCGTATCTGCGCAATCTTACATTTTCGTTCTCAAACTCTTCGGATCATAAAACGGCCGTAACGACGCTCGTGCCGCATATCGCTTATCAGCAACTTCGATCTCATACGACCCTTCGCGGATATATTTGGCGTTAACCAACCCATCTGGATTGTTCACATACCCCATCCCCAAACAGGTGCCGATCGCATGACCATACATACCAGAGGTGATGTACCCCGCCAATTCTCCGTTCCGATAAATCGGCTCATTGTGATACATCAACGGTTCCGGGTCTTCTAACGCAAATTGCACCAGACGTTTCGTCACCCCTTCTTCTTTTTGCTTAAGTAACACTTCACGGCCGAGGAAATCCCCTTTGTCAAATTTCACCGCAAAGCGCAAGCCCGCTTCCACAGGGGTTTCTTCATCACTAATGTCATGCCCCCAGTGGCGATACCCTTTCTCTAAACGAAGAGAGTTCATCGCATGCATCCCACAATGCTTGAGGTCATATTTCCCCCCCGCTTCGACCAACGCGTCATAGATATGGAGCGTAAATTCGGTCGGGATATAAAGCTCCCACCCCAATTCACCCACATAGGTCATCCGCGTGGCCCGCGCATGGGCATACGCCGCTTCGATCATTTGCGATGTCCCAAATGGAAACGCTTCGTTGCTTAAATCGGCCGGGGTAATCTGGCTCAACACCTGCCGCGCATTGGGCCCCATGATCGAAATCATCGAGTAAGCCGAGGTAATATCGGTAATCGTCGCAAATTCATCTCGACCGATATGATTCTTGATCAAATGGAAATCACGCACCTGACCCGCGACCGCATTGACCACCCAGAACTGGTCTTCGGCGATCTTGGTCACGGTCACATCCGCTTCAATCGTCCCCCGTTCGTTCAAAATTTGGGTATAGACCGCACGGCCGATCTCACCATTCACGTTGTTGCCACAAATGCGATCCAACACTTTGCCCGCATCACGCCCCTGCACCAAATATTTCACAAAGGATGATTGGTCGAACAAGCCCACATTTTCCCGCACCGCCATATGTTCTGCGGCCGAATACTCGAACCAATTTTGACGGCCGTAGCTATATTCATATTTCGGTTCAACCCCAGCCGGTGCGAACCAATTGGCCCGTTCCCAGCCAGCCGCTGTCCCAAAGCATGCATTTTGCGCTTCTAAACGGCCGTGCAGTGCCGACTTTCGAATGTTCCGGCTCGTTTTATATTGCTTAAACGGCCAATGCATTTCATACAGCAACCCCAATGATTCGGTGGTCCGCTCAAAGAGATATTTGCTATTCCCTTGGAAAGGCATATTCCGTCGAATATCGACATCCCACAAGTCCATAGGCGGATGCCCATTGACAATCCATTCAGCGAGCACTTTACCCGCCCCGCCCGATGATTGAATCCCGATCGAGTTAAATCCGGCCGCGACAAAGAACCCCTTTAGTTCAGGCGATTCACCCAATTGATAGCTGTCGTCAGGGGTAAAGCTTTCCGGCCCATTAAAAAAAGTATGAATCCCGATCTGCTCCATAATCGGCATTCGATGGATCATCTTGTCAAACGATGGCTCCAAGTGGTCCCAGTCTTCCGGCAGTGTCCCAAATTCAAAATCTTCCGGAATCCCTTTCATCCCCCACGGCTTGGCGTTCGGTTCAAAGAACCCCGCCAAAATCGCCCCCACTTCTTCTTTGTAATAGGTGTACCCATCTGGGTCACGCAAAGTCGGCAAATTTCGTTGCAAATCCTTGACCGGTTCAGTGACTACATAGAAATGCTCGGCCGCATGTAAAGGCACATTGACTCCCACCGACTTGCCGATTTCACGGGCCCACATACCGCCACAATTGACAACAAAGTCCGCTTTAATCGCCCCTTGATCAGTAATCACACCTGTAACACGGCCGTTCGCATGGCAAACTTCGGTCACCTTGACCCCTTCAATCACTTTGGCACCAAGCTGTTGCGCCCCTTTTGCCAACGCACGTGTCGTGTCGGTCGGGTTGGTCTGCCCATCATTCGGCAACCATACCGCCCCCACCAAATCTTTGGCGTTCATCAACGGCCAAATATCGGCCGCTTCTTGAGAAGTAATCACCTCAACTTCAACCCCAAACACCCGCGCCATCGACGCACCCCGCTTGAGCTCTTCGAAACGCTCTTTGTTGTTGGCGATCGTAATCGATCCCGGCTGCTTAAACCCGGTTTCTTGACCCGTTTCCTCTTTAAGATTCTTCAAAAGCTCCGATGTATATTTCGCCAACTTCGTCAGATTCTGCGTGGCGCGCAGTTGGGGAACCAAACCGGCCGCATGCCAAGTCGTACCACTTGTCAACGTTTTTCGTTCTAGCAACACCACATCTGTTACCCCCAAATGGGCCAAATGATATGCCACAGAACAACCGATAATTCCCCCACCAATAATCACAACCTGTGTTTGAGATGGAATTTGAGACATAAATTAATTCAAAATAGAGTTATACAATCAACTAAACCATGTAGATTTCCCAACAAAACAAGGCAAATGAGAAAAAACTCCGCGCCTCACCCGTACGGGCTAGGCAAACGACGAACGGCGATCACCAACATGATCAAGCCAACCGTCGTTTGTCTCGCCCCCGTAGTCGAAAAGGCGGGTGAATTAGTGATTCGGTAAAAGCGTGGAGTTGGCCCCCGCCCTTTTCGACCCTACGGGATTCGTGGAGATTCGTAAAATTACTACTCCTGTCGGATTTGGTGGGAGTTGATCAATTAACGATTGTCATTCCCACGAAGGTGGGAATCCAACTCTGCTTGAGCGGTGGATCCCCGCCTACGCGGGGATGACAACCCTGTAAATCGACTATTTTTGAACGATTTACGCTTATTCCACCAAATTCGGCAGTATCAGTAAAATTAAACCAATTTCAACAACGCACTCTTCAACGTATCAACAATTTGATCCGCTTCCGCTTGCCCGATGCTCAATGGGGGTGACATGACCAACACATTACACAAATTCGGGATCGTATTCCCATTTTTGGTAATAATCACACCGTCTTCTTTCATGCTACCCAAGATTTTATTCATCACATCGCTTCCAACCGCTTCTTTGGTCTCTTTGTTTTGCACCATTTCCACGCCCAACAACAATCCCTTGCTCCGAACTTCACCCACCATCGGATGTTCGATCAATTCATCGAGCTGTTCACGCATATACGCGCCCATCTTGGCCGCGTTTTCGACCAACCCTTCACGCTCGATGATTTCAATATTTTTCAAAGCCACGGCCGTTGCCACCGGATGACCACCATAGGTATTGATGTGACGCAAATGATTCAAGTCCGTTTCGCTGCTCAGGAAAGCATTAAAGATCTTTTCACTAACAATCGTGGCCCCGATCGGTTGATACCCGCTTGCTAACCCTTTGGCACAAGTCACAATGTCCGGTTTGACATTCCAATGTTGATGTCCCCAGAATGTACCGGTACGGCCGAACCCGCTGACCACTTCATCAAAGATCAACAAAACACCATGCTTATCACACACTTTGCGAATCGCAGGAATATAGCTGTCCGGTGGAATCAAAACACCACCACCAGAAATCATCGGTTCCATCAAAAAGGCCGCAACCGTTTGTGCCCCTTCAAAGTTAATCACTTCATCGAGCCATTGGGCCATTTTTTCCCCATGCTCTTCAACCGTGTGATGCTCATCACGGCGATAGGGATAGGGGGGCGGTACTTGCAAAAAGCCGGGCGCATTCAACCCATAACCGATACGACGTTCCGCTTGGCCGGTCGCGCTCAACGCCGCCAAAGTGTTTCCATGATAGGCACGATAGCGAGAAATAATCTTTTTACGATTCCAGCCACCATGTTCGCCAGACTGTTGATGATATTGCCACGCGATCTTAAACGCCGCCTCGTTCGATTCCGAACCGGAGCAGGTAAAATAAACACGCCCTTCCATCCCTAATGTGTCTAACAATTTTCGCGCTAATTTCGCAGTTGAGGGAGCGGTCATCGCGGGGGATAGATAAGAAAGATTTTTGAGTTGTTCATATCCGGCTTGAGCCATTTCTTCACGGCCGTACCCCACATTGACACACCAAATCCCAGCAATTCCATCTAAATATTTTTTACCATCTTCTGCATAGATATAGCTCCCTTCAGCCGAAGTGATCGGCACCATCGGTTTTTCTTGCAGACCCTGATGTTGCTTAATCGGATGCCACAACGAACGCGCCCCGATTTCTCCAATTGTTTCTTCTATGCCTTTCATAACTCTTTTAAAGGAGAAAGGTGAAAGGAAAAAGGCAAAATAACATTGCCCTCCATTCACACTTTCCCATAAATAGCCATAGACAAAGCTGAAGACAAAACGAATTAAGATCACATAGCGATCTCTTTCTCCTTTCGCCTTTTCCCTTTTGCCTTTTACATAAATCCAGAAAGGAAAAAGAAGTCAAGATCTCACAGAAAACCCTTTCTCCTTTTGCCTTTCTCCTTTTGCCTTTAAGCCATATTCGTTTCGCTGTATTTGTCCAAATGACGATGCGGTAATTTCAACGCGTCACGGCGGAATGGTTCAGCCAAGACGTCTGCGCCACCTTCGATAACACCGTCGATGATACATGGACGGCCGCAAGCCATCGCTTCTTGGATCGCATCTTCCACATCTTCAGCACGTTCCACACGGATACCAACCGCACCCATATCACGCGCCAACTGAGCATAGTCAGGATTCTCACGTAAATTAGTACCCAAGAAACGGTCGCCATAGAAGTCGATTTGGTTTTTCTTTTCAGCACCCCATTCGTGGTTGTTCGCCACAATACCGATGACAGGGATGTTTTCACGGACCAAAGTCATTACTTCAGCCAAACCGCCGATACCGTAAGCACCGTCACCCGAGAAGGCGAATACTGGACGATCTGGCGCAGCAACTTTCGCACCGATAGCCGCACCCATAGAGAAACCACAGTTCCCCCAGCTCAACGCCGCCAAATGTTGGCGTGTTCCGCTAAAGTGGAAGTAGTCGTTTGACATTGAACAGGTGTTGCCGATGTCGGTAGCGACAATAGCGTCAGCAGGGATAACGTTGCTCAATTCGGTCAAGAAACGACGTGGATGCATTTGTTTACTTGGCAAACTCGCCCAGCTGGTTTTTTCTTCAGCCCAACGTTGGTTTTCCGCGTTAATGTCATCCATTTTCGCTTCGTCAGGAGTCAACCCAGGCATCGCGGTATGTACCATGCTCAACAATTCACGGGTAAATTCTTTCACGTCAGCGTGGCTAGCCACGTCCACTTTCATGGTCAAGCCCAACACTTTGTGGTTGATGTCAACTTGAACAATTTTGGCATCTTTCGGCCAGTATTCCATGTCGTATTGTGGCAAGGTACCGAATGGCCCCAAACGGGTTCCAAGTGCCAAAACCAAGTCCGCTTCTTTGATCGTGCGCATCGCCGCTTTTGAACCGCAATAACCGATCGGGCCAACCGCCAATGGGTGGCTGTTCGGGAATGAGTCGTTGTGCAAGTAGGTGTTCACCACGGGCAAGGTCAAATATTCAGCCAATGCTTTGATTTCTTCAAGCGCATTCCCTTGGGAAACGCCACCACCGGCCAAGATAACCGGATTCTTCGCGTTTTTGATCAAATGAACCGTTTCTTCCAACGCGCTCTTTGGACCAGGGCCACGTTTGACGACCGGTGATGGATACACATCGTATTCAGCTTCACCGTAGAACATGTCACGAGGAATGTTTAATTGGGTTGGTCCGTTTTCAACTTTCGCCATATAGAAACAGCGACGAGCCAATTCCGCCATACGTTCGTACCGATTAACACGTACTTGATAAACCGTTTGTTCTTGGAACATCGGCATTTGGTTCAATTCTTGGAAACCACCATTACCAATCCCCATTGAACCGGTTTCTGGGGTGATCGCCACAACAGGTGAGTGCGCCCAGTAAGCGGCCGTGATCGCAGAAACAAAGTTCGCAATCCCAGGACCATTTTGTGCGATACAAACTTGAGGACGGCCGGTAATCCGAGCATGTGCATCCGCCGCGTGGGCAGCGGCTTGCTCATGCGCCACAGAAATAAAACGAATTCCCGCTTGTGGGAAAATATCTAGCGCGTCCATAAATGCGGACCCAACGATCCCGTAAATGGTATCGACACCTTCAGCAACCAGAGTTTCCACCAGTGCTTCGCTGGGGGTCATTTTTATCTTAGCCATAAAACACCTTTATCCTAATTCTTGAACTTCATGAACTTAAAGTAATAAATATCAAGTATCAAATATGAAGTATGAAGTATGAGGTATGAATCGCTCTGTTAACGATATTTAGCAATTTCTCTAAAATTTCGCGGGATAGACCGGTTCATAGTTCATATTTCATACCCCATAATTTTTACCTTTTCCTCTTTGAGGATGCTTGAACCAATCAGCCAATATTTGCCAACTGGGAAAGACACAAATTGTTAGAGTCGTACAATGGAAATTTACAAACTGTTTGTGAGAGGCTCCCAGCCTCATTAATGTACAAACTTATGGTCTGTACCAGGGATTCGCGGCCGTCAACGAACAATCGCAAATCGAAAATCAAAAATTCAAAATCGGTTTATCCCTTACCGCGCCAAGGAATCAACCAGCGTTCCAACAGACGCAATAACAAGTCCATAATGACGCCGATCACACCGATTAAAATAATCCCGAAAAAGACGATCTCGGTCAGGAAGAATTTTTGAGCCACCCAAATCATTTGACCCAACCCTTCTTGGGCCGCAATCAATTCGGCCGCGACGAGCGTACCCCAACACACACCGAGAGCCACCCGCATCCCAATAAACACTTCGGGTAATGCGTTGGGCAAAATCACATAAGTCAAAATCTGTAGTTTCGATGCCCCAAGTGAGTAAGCGGCGCGTACTTTAGAAAGCTTTACGCTCAAAACCCCAGAGCGGGCAGCGATGACCATGACCCAGAAAGCGGCAAAGAAAAGCAACAAGACTTTTGATTGTTCACCAATACCAAACCACAAAATGAACAGTGGGATGAAGGCAAGTGGTGGAATCGGCCGGAAAAATTCAACGATCGGGTCAAATATGCCACGGAGTGTATTAGACAACCCCATCGCAAAACCGATCGGAATCCCGAGCAAACAACCCAAGCCAAACCCGTACAAAACACGGCGCAAGCTCGACCAGATGTTTTCCCAAAGTGATACATTTCGATACCCTTCTTGGAAAACCTCATAAAACTTAGCCCAAGTGGATTGCGGACTCGGTAAGAATGTGGAGTCGGTCCATTCAAATGCGGCCGAAACAAACCACAACGCTATCAACACCACAACCGAAACGATGCTCCAAAAGCGAGAGCCGGTAATCGCCGAAGCATCACCAAAGGTCACCGTTTTCCGCTCGGTCGTTCCCACTTGGGCCAGCCCAAGCATGACCAAAATCGGATTTGCACCTGTGTTTTCAGTATCTGTTTTGTTTTCAGCCATTACAGCACCTCCCCACGGCTACCCATAATTTCTTCTTCCATCTCCCAAATCAAAGACAGGATTTCTTCCCGCTTTTCAATAAATTCAGGCGATGTTTTGAGCTCACGTACATTTGCGGTCAACCCCATTTTGGCGAACGGCAATTCATATTCCCGCTCGATACGGCCGGGCCGTGGGGCCATCACAAACAAGCGATCCCCTAAGAAAAGGGCTTCTTCAACACTATGCGTCACCAAAATAATCGTTTTACCCGTTTCATTCCATAATTTCAGGATAAGCCCCTGCATTTTCTCACGGGTCAACGCATCCAACGCCCCCAATGGCTCGTCCATCAAGATCACTTCTGGGTCATTGGCCAAACAACGAGCCAACGCCACACGTTGTTGCATACCACCAGACAGTTCATAAACCGCTTTGTCCCCAAAACCGGCTAAACCGACCGTTGCGAGCAAATCATCCACAATCTTTTTCGTTTGTGCGACCGGAACCCCGTTCATGTTTGGCCCAAACCCGACATTTTTCTCCACACTCAGCCACTCAAATAGTGCCCCTTGTTGGAAAACCATGCCACGATCTTGCCCCGGTCCACGAATCTCTTTGCCGCTCAAGCTAACAGAACCACTTGTCGGGGCCAAAAAGCCCGCCAAAATATTGAGCAGTGTCGTCTTACCACATCCTGATGGACCCAATAGCGTCAGGATTCGCCCTCTCTCTAAGTCAAACGACACATCTTTTAACGCCTCAACCGATCCTCCGTTGGGCAGTTTATAGATCATGCCGACATTGTTTGCCGTTAAATTTTGCATCCAAGTTTCCTTTTAAATTGGTCATTAACCTAAATTTTGGATAATCCTGCAAATCAGATCATTCAAAACTAACATCAATTACCAATCGCTCCTTTTTTAAAAGAGTGGGATGATGAAACACCACCCCACCCCGATTAAATCAACTCAATGATTATTCGACGTATTCCAAATAGGTTGTATCAACAAACCCATCGTAGCTGTCAAGTGCCTCTTCGAGTTCACCTTGTTCAACGAAGAAGTCAGCAACTTCTTTGATGAAGGATTGAACCGCACCACCCATCCACTCGTCTGAAAGTTGTTCTTCTGCGGTGGGGAAGCCGAAGTTGGCCAAAACGGTAGCGGTTGCTTCTTCTTCCATACCGGCCGCTTGAGCGATCACGTCTAATTTAGCGCTGTTATCAGCCGCATAAGCCGCATTCGCATCTTCGGTCACTTGCATGAATTGCAAGACCAAGCTTGGGTAAGTTTCCGCAAATTCTTCAGTCACAGAAACCACGTCAAAGACGAACAAGCCAAGTTCTTCCATTTCCGCACCGGTCATCAAGATGTTGCCAGATTCCAACATACGTTGTAATCCACCCCCCCAACCACAGGCCATACCGACATCGCCACGTTGCAACGCGGCCGCGCCATCAGCTGGTGGCAGGTCAACCAATTCCAATTGGCTTACATCGACGCCAAGAAATTCCATTTCACGCAACATTTTGTAGTGCGCCACAGTCCCGATCGGTACCGCTACTTTTTCGCCGTGCAAGTCGGTCGCGTTGTCACGGGTAATCCCCAAGTCAGCGCGTGCCACACAGTTGTCGTTTTCCGCATAAGTCACAGCGACACCCACCATTTGGAGTGGCAAACCGGCCGTTACCGCATTCGCAAATGGCACCAACCCTTGTGAGTAAGCGATTTGAACGTCGCCAGAAGCCATCGCCGCTGACATCGCTACGCCGGTATCAAATGAAACCCAATTCACTTTGATGCCCATCGCTTCGTCGTAAAGTTCTTCTAATTGAGCCACTTGGTTAGGAGTTGGCCATTCTAAGAAGTAGGCGACAGTGATTTCGTCAGGCAATTCCGCTTGATCTTCAGGGAATGCCATCATCTCCTCTTCCATCATCTCTTCTTCCATCACCTCTTCTTCCATCATGTCATCAGACATCATAGAGTCAGCC
>WTJY01000350.1:19553-27124 GCA_011524645.1 Anaerolineales bacterium
CTCTTCTTCCATCACCTCTTCTTCCATCATGTCATCAGACATCATAGAGTCAGCCGAGTGGACCAATTCCAAGAAGCTGGTGTTTACAACAGCGTCGTAACTATCCAACGCTTCTTCCAATTCACCTTGTGCGACGAAGAAGTCAGCAACTTCTTTCATGAAGGTTTGAACGGTGCCACCCAACCAAGCGTCGGAAAGTTGTTCGTCCGCAGTTGGGAATGAGAAATTCGCTAAAACGCTAGCGGTCGCATCTTCTTCCATACCGGCCGCTTGAGCGATCACGTCTAATTTAGCGCTGTTATCAGCCGCATATGCTGCATTCGCATCTTCAGTCACTTGCAAGAATTCAACAATGATGTCACCATGATTTTTCGCAAAGTCATCGGTGACAGAAATCACGTCAAATACTTTCAAACCAAGCTCTTCCATTTCCGCACCGGTCATGATGATGTTGCCCGCTTCCAACATGCGTTGCAAACCACCACCCCAACCACAGGCCATGCCGACATCGCCACGTTGCAATGCGGCCGCGCCGTCTGCTGGTGGCAAGTCAACCAATTCCAACTGGCTTACGTCAACGCCAAGGAATTCCATTTCGCGCAACATTTTGTAGTGCGCCACAGTCCCGATCGGTACCGCTACTTTTTCACCGTGCAAGTCAGTTGCGTTTTCTTTGGTGATACCCAAGTCAGCGTGTGCCACACAGTTGTCGTTTTCCGCATAAGAAACGGCGATCCCAACCGTTTGAAGTTCCAAACCGGAAGTTACAGCGTTTGCGAATGGCACCAACCCTTGTGAGTAAGCGATATGAACGTCGCCAGAAGCCATCGCCGCTGACATCGCAACACCGGTATCAAATGAAACCCAGTTCACTTTCAAGCCCATGATTTCGTCATAGGTTTCTTCTAATTGAGCCACTTGGTTAGGGGTAGGCCATTCCAAGAAGTAAGCGACTGTGATTTCATCAGGGCGTTCCATTGATTCCATCATCATGTCGTCTTCCATCGTCTCTTCCATCGTCTCTTCCATCATGTCATCCATCATGGGAGCTGAGTCAACGTTTTCTAGGAAGCTGGTGTTAACAACCGCGTCGTAGTCAGCTAAAGCTTCTTCAAGCTCACCTTGCTCAACGAAGAAGTCAGCCACTTCTTTCATGAACTCTTGTACCGCGCCACCCATCCATGCATCTGAAAGTTGTTCTTCTGCAGTTGGGAAACCGAAGTTAGCGAGAACGCTAGCGGTAGATTCTTCATCCATACCGGCCGCTTCAGCGATAACATCCAAGTTAGCGGTTTTATCGGCCGCATAAGCCGCATTCGCATCTTCGGTGACTTGCATAAATGCGGTAATCACTTCTGGATATTCTGCTGCGAAATCATCGGTGACTGAAACCACGTCGAAAACGAACAAGCCAAGCTCTTCCATTTCCGCACCGGTCATCAAAATGTTGCCAGATTCCAACATGCGTTGTAATCCACCACCCCAACCACAGGCCATACCGACATCGCCACGTTGCAATGCGGCCGCGCCGTCAGCTGGTGGCAGGTCAACCAATTCCAATTGACTGACATCGACACCAAGGAATTCCATTTCGCGCAACATTTTGTAGTGCGCCACGGTACCAAGAGGAACCGCCACTTTTTCACCGTGCAAATCAGTCGCATTCTCTTTGGTAATTCCCAAATCAGTATGCGCCACACAGTTGTCGTTTTCCGCATACGTTACGGCCACACCAACCATTTGCAATGGAATACCAGAGGTAACCGCATTGGCGAATGGCACCAGACCTTGCGAATAAGCGATATGAACGTCACCAGACGCCATCGCCGCTGACATCGCCACACCGGTATCAAAAGATACCCAGTTCACCGGAATACCGAGAACGTCGTCGTATGTTTTTTCAAGTTGTGCAACTTGGTTGGGGGTAGGCCATTCTAAGAAGTAAGCTACGGTAAGCTCTTCAAGATCGGTTTCAACCGGTTCAGCGGGTGCTTCTTCCGGTTCGTCTGCGGTTTCGGCCGTTTCTTCGGCCGGTTCAGACACTTCGGGTTCTTCTGCGGGTTCTTCGGTGTCACCAGAGCAAGCGGCTAAGGTCAACAGTCCCAAAGCAAGCAAAACAAGCAAAAGTTTCCGTTTCATCATCATTCTTCTCCTTATTGTACAGGTCCGGCCGGTATTGCTCTGCAGAGAAGGACATTATGGGCAGACGCAACATGATTCCTGCCTGAACCACTTGTAAAAATCTCACCCAAACCAGTGAGACGATAGGATAGTTTAATGCGCTAACGGCAAAACACAAAACGCAAAAAACAGGACTTTAAGGGCAAAAATGCTTGTTTGTAGCAAAATTTAATTAAAGGAGAGTAATTCGTATAACATGACTAGGGCATTTATCCCAATTCCGTGCAAACTATACAAGCAAAATCGACCACTGTAAAGGTCCATTGTCAGCCATGTTAATAGGTCCATTTTGGCTATCATTTATAAATTTCAACCCACAGACACCCTCTCCTGCTCCTCTCTGCGATTCTAGACCCCACGCGCCCACGCGTGACAAGTGGTTCGTGTTTCCCATGTCGTCCTAAACTATATATAGTGGAGACTTGTGCTTGTCCAAATCACAATCTGCAACCAAATAGAGATCGCATTGTCCAGCCATTTCACGCCGCTCGTGCCCATGCGGACCGTGGCGCGTCTCTCCTCGAGCAAGCAACGCTCACCCACTTTATCCGAGAAGGTCATCTCGCACGCCATGTGCATCGTATGTGCTTGCAATATACCGCCAGACAGGTCCATATGGTCGAGCTATTATGTCGCATCATGGATGAAGCGATTACTTCTGCTTCCGACGACGACGGCAACGCTCACTACAATATTTAATTTCATCCCAATTTTTCTCCCATTTTTTGCGCCATGTAAACGGCCGCTCACAAACGGGACAAATTTTCTGAGGAAGATTTTCTTTTTTTACACCACGCATCAATAAACATCCTCAATTGGTCCAATTTAAATAAATCATCAGCCTGCTATGTGCGTCGTGTAGGCATCTCTTCTTATCTAAACTATTTTGCAAGCGAAATCAATCCGCACACCCTCTAGGGAGAAACTGTAATGGAAACAACCCACCAATCCTCTTCAGCATAATAGAGAAAGAGATGCACGGGGCGCTCCGCACCATTAACCACAATATTCCCGTCCAATGTAGCCGTTGCCCCATCTACATTATACGAAGTAAAGGACCAATCTGTAATATTCATGCCAGCAAAAAATTCAGCCAGAACATCTTCTGTCATATTACTAACCGGATGGGTCCAACGAACCGCTTCTGCATAATCCTGATTTTGCACCGCTGTCAAATATTTATCCCCAACGACTTCCATATCAGTGGGCAAAGACATAAATGCGACAGCCATACCAATCATACAAATGGAACAAGCGAAAACAGTTATACCACCTAATATCCACAATAGTTTTTTGTTTTTCATAATCACTCAACTTGGTTACATAAAATTAAATCTAATAAATCCTCGTGTCATAGCAATTCAGTTAAGCACAGTTCAATCTCCGCCTCACGGCCGATTTGCAAGCACACTCGCCCCGGCAAAGCAAAGCGATGTCCCTCAGCCAAACGCTTCCCCCGAATAACTGTGACACCCCCACTTAATTGGGTCACCCAGACCTGATCTTCATCCCAATCAAGTCGTAAGTGGTGGCGCGATATAGTTCGGTCCTCGACGATCTGATAATTACAATCGGCCGCACGGCCGATCACAAAGGGATAGCTCTGAATCGTAAACGGTGTAGCTTGTGTTGCCACCGTGCGCAAAACCACCAATTGCACAACAGGCGCGGCCGCACCCGCCAACACTTGACCCAAATCATCCCGCTCGTCACCCGCGTCGGCCGACACCTCCGGCCGATACATCACCATCGTATGTCCCGGCGCGACCATGCTTCCTGACCGCATCGGACCAGATCGGCTCCGCCACCACAGCCAACCCATGACCAAAACCATACCACTGAGCGTTCCTACCCATAGCCACGGCCATTCTCGCCACATCGCTGTTGCACGACAAAACAAGCCACAACGAGCCGGTGGCTCCGGCCGTAGGGTCATCGTCGCCAACGCTAGATTCCCGCGTTCATCTTGCCAGTAAATCCCAGCAGGGCTTACTGCGCGCAGCTCGATCAGGTACTCACGGCCGTGCTCTAAATCCGCTCCAGACAGTGCCAACACCGTTTGCTCACGCGGATCGAGTTCTATTTCCGCAATAAAGTGCTGATCCCAAGAGATGAGCGCAATTACGCGCTCGATCTCGGCCGTGTTACTCAGCAATAGGGGGATCAAGTACATATCAATATCGGCATCATAGTGATAAGGCTCTATGTGGATTTGGGGCTGTGCCCCATCAAACGCAAATGACACGTGTGCAACACTCATCCAACTGACCCACATCATGTATAGAAACAGCCCGACCGATAAAACTAATTTAGTAGACAACCGACTCATCAATTTATATTCTCACTTGACACTTGTATCTATTGGTCATATTATTTCATTTAATAAACAAAAATATATCAAATGATCCTGAATATCGCAAGCAAGAAAACTAAATCCCTTTCGCTAATCAAGACTATCCATGAAAATAAAACAGAGCTCACTCATTCTATTGCTCCTTCTCCCGCTTTTGCTGGCAATGGCCCCCAGCCAAAATAACACCCCTCAGATTGTGTGGCTTGAAGAAGCCAACATCACCCAATTTCCTATGATCACACGCAGTTTCCAACTGTTTGATGCCACGTATCAGCCGATCCCCCCCACGGCCGATCTGTTCACCTTAACAGAAGACAATCAAGCCATTGCCGATTTCTTAATCAAACCGGCCGAACATTTCCCCCTCCATCTAATTTATGTGATCGATTTGGGCCGACACTTTACCCCCTACCATCTTGATGAAACCGATTTAGAATCAGCAATCACCCACCTTTGGCAAAATACGGCAACTTCTTTTCGCGATGGGATCGATACCGTATCGATCGTCATACGGGTGAACAATGGAGAGGACAAAACGGAACACTATCTACCCCCGACACAATCGATCTCAGCGATTGAAACGGCCGTCTCCCAGATCAACTGGCAAAACACAGGTCAAACAGACGGCCTAGCCGCCATTCAAGATGCCATCGATCTCTTTGCCGAAGATCAACCCGATCAAAAGAAAGCGATTCTCTACTTTGGGAGCTTAATCGATGATGCCAACGGCTGGACCGATGCTGCCGCGCGTCGCGCCGAACCGATTGCGGCGTACGCCCAACAGCAGCAAATCCCCATTCATGTCATCCACACCGAGCGCACGGCCGACTATGCGGAGCCATTCATTACGCTCACCGAGAACAGCGGTGGTCACTATCTCCATCTCCAAAACAATCTTGAAACCGAGGCGGACCTAACCCAACATTACAAGGCGATTTTCGACCATGCCCAACCCTATCAGCTCGCCTACACCTCTCCCCAAATTACCTCTGGTCCCCGTGAGGTCGTTCTGTCGTTTGCCAACGCACCTCAGCAAGAAACCTTTGCATATGCGATCCAACTCGATCTACCGAGTGCCCGTATCATCACCCCTCCAAATGGGGCGACCGTGTCGCGGGATGCCGCTTATGACGAGAACAATGAGCTTGTTTTCGGCCATAACGGGATCGATATCGAAGTGGCACTCACTTGGCCCGACGGGGCAAGCATCCGGCCGATCACAGTTGCCCAGCTCAACATCGATAACCGCATCATTACAATTCCCAATCCCCAAATAGAAAACAAAATTCTCATCATCCCCTGGAACCTGACCGATTTTGTCGATGGCCAAATCGGCCCAACCTCACTAGAAATCACTTTAATCGATGATCTCGGCCGTGAAATCGACCTTCCCCCTCAGCAAATTACGATTGACGCCACTCCCGCCTCAAATTCTCGCGCTCGAATTTGGCTCACATTCATCATCCTATCGCTTATAGCGGGAGGGGCACTCTTCTTCGCAAGACACCATACCCAGCGGCTTATCACGGCCGTGCAAAAGCCACTCGCCATCGCCCGCAAAACGATTGTTGGCGGGGATACATATGGCCGACCTCTCATCGCCCGTATCCAAATCGAAAAAGCGGGCCATGAAATCGAAGGACAAACAATCGATATGGTAACCAACAAAATCACTCTCGGCCGAAATCCCAAGCTTTGCGATATTCAGTTGTTTGCCGAAGATGTGGTCAGCACGGTTAGCGGACATCATTGTTCAATTCACTTGGACCCCGCCCAGCAACGTTTTTTCGTGACCGATAATCATTCAGCCAACGGCACAACGCTCAACAGCCAGCGACTCGATCCGGCCGTGCCTTATCTGCTCACGCACAATGATGTGTTGGTACTCGGTGATCTCTTCCGACAGGGTGCCCAGTTGCGTTTTGCAACAGCGGCACAGCTTATCTCAACCAATCCCCCCGCCGATCCGGCCGCGCAGACATTTGACCTCGGTGCTACCGAGATTTTCCTCGACGATCAAGCCAATGTCGCTGAAATTCCCGCTCCCCCTGCCTTAAAAAACGACCCTCTGCCACCAATCGAAGAAGACGATTCTTGGCTTGACGAGCTATAACCATGATTCCATCCACGATCCCACCCAAAACCCGTATCGGCGATTATGTGATCGACCGGCCACTCTCCGAAATCGGCGGCATGTCCCAACTGTTCCTCGCCACCCACTATACCGATCCATACATCAAAGTTGCGCTTAAAATTCAACGCGCAGGGGGCGAGAAAAGCGCCGCCTTTGCCGACTTAATGGACCGAGAAATCGAACTTCTCCAAAAATTACGTCATCCCGGCATTGTACGGATTTATCCCCAAGAAATAGACGGCCGTCTTGTTTATCGAGCCAAAGCGCACGGACTTCCCTATCAGCCTTGGTATTTTGTCATGGAATATTTGACCGGCCGAACCATCGACACCTATATCAATCAGATCGCCAACATGCCTCTCCCTTGGATCATCGAACTCTTTTACCAAATCCTGATCATTGTCGATTATCTGCATCGCAACCGTTGCGCCCACTGTGATCTTAAACCGCAGAATATTTTTTTGACCCATGCCCCCAAACAGGATCATCCACCCCAGCCGATCTTGATCGATTTCGGCACCGGAACCCTGCCCGACAAAGCGGCCGTTCACTTAGCCGGATCATTACGCTACTCCCCCGCCGAAGTCTTGCTCGCACTCCAACGACAAGACCCCACCCTGCGCCAGCAAATCATCCCCCCCAAAGTCGACATCTGGGCTCTCGGCGCGATCCTCTTTGAACTCATCGCCGGTCGGCCGCTCGCCAACGCCTCACTCCGTAACGGCATCACCACCACCATCATTCGCGGCGAATTCGACCAACTCACTCAAATCAAACCCCACACCGACCCCCAAATTCTGCTCAAGCTAGACAAAATACTCGCCCAAATGCTCAAACCGAACCCCACCCAACGCCCCAGCACCGCCATGCTCATCCGCGCCATCGAAGAAAAAATCCCACCAC
>WTJY01000232.1 GCA_011524645.1 Anaerolineales bacterium
GCAAAACCCCCTTGGTGGGTAAAAAATTTTTTGATGACAACTTGTTCGTGCACCCTAACATATAGTGTCATTGTCAGCGGGCGATGATTGATGTATCGTTGCGGGGTTTGTTTGATTGCGTAACACATTGAGCGATTGTGAACATGGGTCACCAAGATTTTGACATCGTATTACAAGGCAAAGGGGAACTCGGGGAGTATAGGCTACTCGCAAGTTTCGCATCACGCTGGGCGCATGGCCCAGATCGTTCAATTTTGCCGATAAAACAGCTTGGGAATCATTTTCGCTTTACCCATCACTTTGTCGCCAGTCCGGAAAATATCGCCTCGATGGGAGGAAAGCTTTATCGTTTTCTGTTTCCGCATGATATTTTATTGCTTTATCAACAAGCTTTAGAACAGATCGAAGATGGCCATTTGCGGGTGCGGTTGATTTGGAAACACAACAGATATGTGGACGAAATTGATAACAGCGCGCAACTCAAACAGCATGTCGATTGGGAACTAAGCACGATGCCGTGGGAGTGCTGTCATGATGGGCAAAAGTTTGTCTTTATGGAGCGCAACGTCAGTTTGGTACGCACATCAGCTATCCCCCCACGGGAAGCACGGCCGTCGATGCCCCAGCCGTTTCGCCTATTAATGGTCACCGCCAGCCCCCATAATTTAGCCGAGCTACAAGTCGAACAGGAAGGAAACAAATTGTCACAAATGGTGGCAGGCTTAACCAAACAGGGGAAACTAGAGCTACGGATCGAAAAACAGGCCAATTTCGCCCGCTTCAAACAAGCACTAGCGGAATTTCAGCCCCATATGCTACACCTCTCGGGACATGGCGAGATCGATCAGGGGGAAGGGGCGTTTATGCTGTGCAATGATGATGGGGACGGTTTTGTCCCGCTACGCGCCACAAAGCTAGCTAACCTATTAAAATTAGAGCTAGATCACCCCCCTTATTTCGTCTTGCTCAATGGATGCAAAACGGCCGCGAGCGGAGTCGATGATTTAAACCGGTTTCATGGCGGTCATGCGGAACCGATGGTCGGCATGGCTCCCTATTTGGTACGACAGGGGGGGATCGGCGCGGTTTTGGCGATGCAGTTTAACGTGCCAGATACGGCCGCGCTCAACTTAATGGCTCAATTCTATAAAAGCTTGATCGAGGGAGAGCGGATTGATCAGGCGGTCACCAAAGTGCGCCAAGATTTGCACAGCCGACCGGACAGTGCAGAAGGGGTGTGGATTGTGCCCTCACTGTTCATGTGTGACCGTCCGGCCGATATCGCTTTTGCACCAGACAGATTAACGGCCACGGTGGTTGAACCGACCCAAGCGAAAGTCCATCAAGCATTGCTCAAATTCAACTATATCCGGCAAAAGAAGCAGTTTACCCCGATCCTAAATCATCAAAAGAAAGCGGGAGCCTTTCTATTGAGTGATTCAAGCGAAGACGAAATTCGCTGGCTCATGCACCGTCTTGTGTGTCATTTGCCTCATAGCCAACAAAAGAAAAAAGCGGATATCTCGATTCAAGAGGTGAGCGAAAAGCTCAATATACCGTTCGATATCAGCCAAATATGGCGACAAGTGGGAGCCCAAGTCGCCAAGAAAAACACAGCATCCCAATATCTAATTAAAAACAGCCTCAAACAAGCGTTACAGAGCCACAATGTGCTCATCATCTTGCGTGATGTCGCCTATGAAGAAGAAGGGTTTGCCCAAAAAGTGCTACAAGAGTTTTGGCACCCGCTTCTGCAAGACCTACCCGATCATGCCCCCTTTTGGTTGATTCTGATCATGACCGATTCAGAAGGTGAATTTCAACCCAGCACATTTGACCATCAATTATTAGGCAATACGGAAGTGGAGCGATTTATCGCCGATCCCGCCAACTGTGCGGTGGAGCCGTGGCCCTCGAACAAGCTGGTTCATTTGGACCGCTTAACACCGGTTACGCTGAGCGAAGTCAGCGATTGGCTCGATTCAGCGACCGATCTGCATGATCAACTAGACGATATTATTCAAAACGATAAGTTCGGTTTTTCACAACATTTAGAACAACAAGAAAACCCGATTAAGGTCATCCGCGAAATTTGCGCGGTGTGTGAATACCCTTGGTCAGCGGTACAAGAACGGATAAGAAAATTATGAGCAACCTTTTGACATACACAGGCGATCAAGACAAGTTAAAAGAAAAAGGGGTTCCCCCTTACCTGCCCAGCACCGAGCTAAAGGAAGCGGTCAATATCGCGATCTCCTTAGGACGGCCGCTTTTGCTCAAAGGGGAGCCGGGCTGTGGCAAAACCCGCTTAGCGGAAGCGGTTGCGGCCGAGCTTGATTTGGCTTATTTCGAATGGTCGATCAAATCGACTAGCCGCGCCCAAGATGGGCTGTATACCTATGACACAATCGGCCGTTTGCGCGATGCCCAACTCATCGCCAGTCCAGAGCTAGCCAAAGCGGAACGGGCACAGCTACAAGCCCGTTTTAATGAGCCGAAAAGCTATATCCGCTGGGGGGAATTGGGGCGCGGGTTTCAAAAGCGCTTTTTAGGGGGAAAATCACGTGCCGTGGTCCTGATCGACGAGATAGATAAAGCGGATATCGATTTTCCCAATGACCTGCTCCATGAGCTAGACCGCAAGAATTTCGCCATTCGTGAAGTGAGCGAAACGGTTGACGGCCGTGAACAGGAATATCGGATCATGGCCGACAGTGATGCCCCCCCTCTGATCATCATCACGAGCAACGATGAAAAAGAGCTCCCAGACGCT
This sequence comes from Anaerolineales bacterium, assembly GCA_011524645.1. Lineage (GTDB taxonomy): Bacteria > Chloroflexota > Anaerolineae > Promineifilales > Promineifilaceae > WTJY01. The sequence goes on from WTJY01000232.1 coordinate 2,774, forward strand.
TTTTTGCGCCGCTGTCTCTTTTTCTATATCGATTTCCCCAAGACTGACATTTTGCAAAAAATCGTTCAGGCCCACATGAGCCAGATTTATCCGGCCGAGCAAGACCCACAGTTCCAAGATTTTTACCACAAGGCGATCGATCGGTTTAATCTTTTGCGCCAAAAAATGGAGCAAGACAAACCGCAGGGAAGCAAAACGGTTAGTACCAGTGAACTGCTCGATTGGGTCAAAATCTTAAAAAGCAACTATTATGATCCCAAGAAAGATGAAGAGGGGTTCGCCTTTCCCGCGATGGCGCAAGAGCTGCTCTTCCCTTCGGTATTGCTCAAAAACTTCGCCGATTTCGCCCAATACAGCGGGCAGGAGCGGTTTGCGAGATAAGAGATACCGCTTCATGCTCATCTTGGGGCTAAGGGCTGGGGGCTAGGAAATCTAAGCCCAGCCCCCAAACAGCTAATTTTATGTCTGATTTAAACACCCCCATGCTCAGCAATCGCTCACTTTTAGAGCTTGTTGAGGAATTGCATACGCTCGGCCGATGGACCGGCGCGCCCGTGTTAGAAACGCTGGGGGCGGCGGTCTTACACGGCCGAGACACGGCCGAAGTCGAGCAAATCTTGGCCCATATTCGGAATGTGTGGGGGGCGGATCAAGAGGCCGAACGGATCGCCCAACTGCGTCAGGCCCAACAGCTCTTGGCCCAACTTTATGAGCTCTTTGGCAAACTGCGCCAAGTCGATTTTGAGCTGGGGATTGAGCAATACATATTGCTAGTACAAAGTCTGCAAAGCGGGTTTGGCCTAGAGGATCGGGAGGCACTACGGCGACTGTGTCGGCTGATTTGGGTCAGTGATCATGAGCGAGAGGGGTTGTTTGATCACTTTTTCGACAGAACGATTACCCTCGGGCCGACATCATTCAGTGTAGAGGACTCTAATCTCGCGAGAAGCACGGCCGAGGGGGTGAACAATACAGCCAACCAACCGTCAACATTAACCGAGCCTAGAGAACAAGTCGATCCGAAAACAGCGGCAGAAGCGACTGATTCTTTGGCAGATAGCGATATCGTCACAGGCACAGAGGTCACAGAACAACCGGTTTTGACCGATCGGGAAATCATTAGCCGTCATCTCGATGCGGATGAAGCGGCCGTGTTGACCTTCGATTTCAGCGACAGTGCCAATAATTACACCAAATATTTGCAACGAACCGATTATCTTCCGGTCACCAGACGGCGTCTCAAGCAAAATTGGCGTTTTTTACGCCGCATGGACCGCTCCGGCCCGAAAAGAGAGATCGATATCGAAGCCACGGTTGACCGCTTGGTGCGTGACCGCTTTTTGTTAGAGCCGGTACGACGCGCCGAACGGGTCAATCGGTCGGAGTTATTGCTACTGATCGACCGGCAGGGGAGCATGGTCCCGTTTCATGGGTTGGGGCGGCGTATCGAAGAAACGGCCGTGGCCTCCGGCCGGATCGGCCATATCGAAACCTACTATTTTAACGAAGTCCCCCCGCTCCATCGCACGGCGTTCGATCTACCGGCATCGGCCAAATACCGCCCCCATCTTTTGTTCGCCGACCAAGCCAGCTTAGAAGGGGTCGAAGTCAGCGACATCGCACGTCGCTTTAATCCGGCCTTTACAAGTGTACTAATCTTTAGCGATGGGGGTGCGGCCCGTGGTCATTGGGACGAAGAGCGACTAGAAAGCACCGCCCGCTTTTTGTATCAGCTGACGCAACTGGGACTCAACCAAATCGCGTGGCTCAATCCGATGCCACGCGAACGGTGGTCGCTTCGTGAAGAGGAGCGTTGGATCCATTATCAACCCAACACAGCGACCGAAATCGCCCGGATCGTCCCGATGTTTGGCATGGATCAGACCGGCTTATTTGAAGCGATTAATGTCTTGCGCGGCCGTTCCGGCCGTCCCGTGGTATTTCATTCCAAAATTGAACATGGCAATTAGCAAAGAAACCGCCCAACTCTATCTCCAGGAATTTACCGCCAAATTCGGCCCGTCCCATCTTGATTTGGCGCGCCATTTGGCCTTTCCATCGGTGCTAACACCGGACATGGCCTATCAAATCTGGGCCCATTTCCAGCGAGATACGGCCGGACAGCCACTTAACATCCCGTGGGTCGCGGTCGCCGACATCTTACTCTCGGTGCTGTGCGAAGAGATCGGAGATGAACTTTATGCGATGGCCGATCCGGTTCGGTCCCAACTATTAGCGGAATTAGGGGAAGATGGGCGATTTAAGAAAGAAGCGCAAGGGCATTCCCGTTTGGAAGAGCTGGCCCACTTTTTGCAGGCTTATGTGCAAAAGCAACTTCGTAGCGCGGACCAACAAGAGCGGGCGATAGCGGAGCGACAACAGATGCAGTCCCTGTCGGTACTGGCACCGGAGCAGGTGTTACAGAGCTTGGTCCAACAGTTCACGCGCACAGGGATGAATCGAGGTGAGGTACGCCGTCTAACCGCACAGGTGAACAGCCTGCATGAAACGGCCGCCTTGCAGTTGCCCGCTATCGAAGAAGATCAACAGGCGCAGGACTGGAACGCACTGGGGCAATACGCCCAGCAGCGGAAGGCGCTGACGGAGCGCAAAGTTGATCTGGCGCGCTTGGCTTCTGAGTTAGACCACGCCCCAAAGATCGGTGGGGTGCAGCTACCGGGCACGGCCGAGTTGATTGATCTGGAGCGATTACAATCGGCCGTGGAGCCGATACCAGCACAGAAGATGGGTCAGGATCGGCCGTGGCAACAGCAACAGCCACAGCAGAAGATCGATTTAGGGCAGTTTGAAGATTTTGAGAGTGTGGCGCAGGAAGCGGCGGAGGAAACGGCCACGGCCGAGCCGAAACAAATCAATCGCGTTGCGCTCTACCAAACCTTAGACGAACGTCTAGCTTTTAGCGAGGTCAAAAACCTTATCTTCGATTTGGGAATCGATTTTGACAATTTAGCAGGAGAAATTAAACGGGCAAAAATTCGTGCGCTGATTTTGCATTGCGAACGGCAAAACAAGCTTACTGAACTGCTAGACATATTGCGCGAGGATCGGCCGGATATCGATCAGGATGAGTTGTTTGCCCCAGAAGAACCGGTTAATAAATCAGGCGAAAGTCTAGATATTGATATGACTCGGTTGAGCGAAATACTCAATGAGCAGTTCAACTTTGAAGAGATCGATGAGCTGTGTTTCTTGCTACACATTGATGCAGAACAATTGCGCCAGCGGACAAAGTCGGTGTTTATTGAAGATTTGTTGGCTGAGGTGGAGAGGAACGGCCGAGTTGGGGAGTTGGTACATCTAGTAGACCTCAAAATTTCCCTTCGCATCGCCCAACAAATGTCGTCTTACTTTACATTAGACGAAATAAAAACTTTATGTTTTGATTTAGGCATCGATTATGACCAATTAAGAGGTAATACGCCAGATCACAAACTACGAGATTTAATTTTTGCTTGTAAAAAATTCGATATGTTCGAGGAGCTAGTACAATTATGTCGAGATTTCTATCCACATGTAACATGGTCTATGTACAACATAGATATTATTAAAAATAAGGTATTAACGTTAGAGTCAGTGAAAAACATTATTGACTTACTCAATAGTGATTCAAGCCTATCAAGCCATGAAGATATATTTAGACTAGGATCAATTTACGATAGGCACATCGAGTTAAGGCCACTTGCTTTTGATCGAAATGTAATTTTTTACCTAATCGCCACGCAGGAGAGAAATTCACCATCGTCTTTCAAAAACATCCGACAATTAAATCATATTGTCATTATTATTGATCTAGCAGGTCATACTACATTGCCAAAGGTTATAAAACATTGCAAACAGCGCAGTTTAGATGCACACATATCAATTTTATCTGACTCAGTTGATCAAAATAAAAAACAATTCTTGTCACTTCGAGAACAAGAATTAGAGTCCATTGTGAATGTTTTCTCGACCGGTGTTTCTGAAATCAGACGCCTGTTTCCCGAGGCTACATTTCATTTTTTTCTAGCGGCCCCTGGGTCATTATTACTGATGTTAGGTGCGTCTCTAGGTAATGTGCATTCAAATGCTATATACCATTTTGATAGAGACTCCAATCAATATCTTTTGGTAGGGAAAACAGGACCGAATCTGAAGAAGTAAGTCAATCTAGAGACAGGGCAAAACTAGAATCAAAACACAAAATTCTAATTGACTGAAAAAGCATAAAAAATGCTATACTGGGACTATGTTAAACATCAACAACAAGCATCAGTTCCACCAATACATTACTCGTAACCCACAAATATGTGGTGGAGAACCAATCGTGCATGGGACGCGCGTCACCATTCGGACATTGTTAGCTAGCCTAGCTGACGGCGATTCGGTAGCAGAAATTCTAGAAGACTATCCTACCGTTTCAGAGGATGCCATCTGGGCCATTATCGCCTTTGCGGCAACATCGGCTCAAGAAGATCTCACCTTGATGCCACGCTCTACACTTATTTTGTAAGATGAAAATCAAATTAGATGAGAATTTGCCCTACAGTTTAGCTCGACGCTTATCAGAGTTAGGACATAATGCTGATACGGTTATGGATGAGGGACTCAGCGGTGCTACGGACCCTGATGTATGGGCAGAAACACAACAAGAAGCTCGCTTTTTCATTACGCAAGATTTAGATTTTTCCGATATTCGGCAATTTAAACCGGGCACACATCATGGGATATTGTTAATCCGGCTAAACAACCCAACACGACAAGCCTTAACGGAACGAATTCTACACTTATATCAAACGGAAGATGTAGAAATGTGGCAAGGATGCTTTGTGATCGTAACCGATTCTAAGTTGAGGGTCCGACGGCCGTAAGATATCTGATTAAAACGGCCGTGCCCCCCCCATCACCATCTCACTGGAAAGATTCGGGCAAAATGAATGACGGCCGGATCACCGGCCGCGCATCGCTTCTGTTTCCGCATTCATTTTGCCCCTACAGGTGATGGTTCGGTTTGGAATGAAATGACGCGCATGACTGATGCACACGGTGCGCGTCATGCCCTCGGGCGCGCCCCTACCCAATCCAAAACCGAAAATCCAAAATCTAAAATCTAAAACCCCCTGTTCTGTCGTTGATTTTATCTACCTCCGGTATCGTATGGGGTATTGGCAAATTTTATCAATCCTCACAACCAATAAAGGAAGGACACCATGGCCACAGTAACTATAAATGGCACCACACATGACGTTGAAGATTTCACCCGCTTAACCACAGCAATCAAAGAAACGGGGGTCAATATCGGGCACCGCTGCGGTGGGAATGCGAAATGCACCACCTGTCGCGTGACCTTTAATAGCGGCGAACCGGAAAACATGACCATCGCTGAATTTGAAAAGCTCGGGGACAAATTAGGCGAATTCCGTTTGTCATGCCAAATCGAATGTCATGGCGACATGGATGTCAACGTCTTGATGACCAAAGAATCGATGAATTGGGGTGATACTGGCCCAGAAATCAATGCTAGCGTGGTACCGGAAGCGATTTTCTATCCGGTCGATATGTTGCAATCTGGCGATGCAGAATAAAGTTTAATTGTTTCTGCGATTCCAGAGCGATTCTCCCCCAGCTCTCGTAAGCTTAGGAATAACAGCTAAATAATTGTCGCATGTGCTGTCTAATGGCTTGCTCGGCCTACGGCCGAGCAAGCCATTGTTAAATTAGGTTTTTGGGGTGGCAATGCCACCCCAAAAACCTAACAAACAACTTTACGAGCCGCCGTAGGCGGTGACGAGTCACATATGACAGTTATTTAACATTCATTCCTTAGGTTGGGAAATCAAACACAGGCTGTAAAGAAGTGAACGACAGACCATTGCGTAAAGGGAGCAAAACACATATAGTGTTTATCGATAGATCAACTAGATGGCTATCTACAACACACTAACCCAAACACACAACTTAAAACAGCTATGCTCCAACAATTAAAACGCTTTTTTAGCACACTATCGCAACGGGAAAAACCACCACTAGGCTATTTACCACACGAAATTCAACAACAATTTGTCAATGAGCTAGATCAGGATTTTGTGCGGGAAATCGTTACCGCCAACAACCACTTTGCCAGCGACATGTACGGCCGAATGGGCGAGGCTCCGGGCAATCTATTTTTTTCCCCTCATAGCATCTTTATTGCGCTAGGTCTTGTTTATATCGGCGCAAAACGGGAGACGGCCGAGCAAATGTCCACGACACTCCACCTCCCCCGTGAGCATGACACCCTATTCCAAACGGCCGACATCCTCAAGCGCTACATGATAGCTCTCGAAAAGCATGGTCTAATCGAGCTGAAATCAGCGAATGCCCTGTGGCCAGCGATCAAACATCAAGTTCACATCCTCAACAGTTATGTCGAAACGGTCACGGAGCGATTTGGGGCTCAAATCATCCCATTAAACTACACCCAAGCGGATAAGGCGGTCGGTCGAATCAACAAATGGGCTACCAAACAAACGGCAGGGCGTATCAAAAATATCCTCTCTCCGAGCCAAGTTTCAGACGATACGACTCTGATTTTGACCAACGCGATCTATTTCAAAGGGAATTGGGATTCACGTTTTCGTAAACACAATACGATAGACGACCTCTTTTGGCTAACAGCGGAAGAATGTGTTGACGTACCATTGATGCACCAGACTAGCGATTTTCGCTATGCGCAAGTAGATAGCAATCAAATCCTAGAAATGCCCTATAAAGGGCACGCCTTATCGATGCTGGTTATCTTACCTAAAAACCATGCAGAACTCGACACAGTCGAAGCACACATCGCGCAACACGGATTCTCCAGCTGGGAGCAACAGTTCAAATGGCGCGATGTAGAGGTTTATTTACCGAAATTCCGATTTAGTACCGACTATGGT
>WTJY01000456.1 GCA_011524645.1 Anaerolineales bacterium
CACCTTCGTGGGAATGACAATCGTTAATTGATCAACTCCCACCAAATCCGACAGTACTAGCATTTTTCCCTTTTTTAAAGGATGAGACGATATGAAAAGTAGCAATGAAATCCGTAGCGCGTTTTTGAACTATTTCAAGAATGTCGGGCATGAGATCGTCAGCAGCTCTCCTCTGCCACAAAAAGACAATCCAACCTTGCTGTTTACCAATGCGGGGATGAATCAATTTGCCAACACCTTCCTAGGGTTGGAAAAACGGCCGTACAGCCGCGCCGTCACCTCACAAAAATGTATGCGGATCGCAGGGAAACACAACGACTTGGAAAATGTCGGCCCATCTCCTCGCCACCATACCTTTTTCGAGATGCTAGGGAATTTCTCCTTTGGGGATTACTTCAAAAAAGATGCCATCGCCTACGCATGGGATTTTCTCACCTCACCAGAACAAATGGACCTGGATGTAGAACGGCTATGGGTATCGATTTACACGGATGATGATGAAGCGTTTGAACTATGGCAAGCTCACGTACCGGCCGACCGTATCTTACGCTTTGGCAAAAGTGAAAATTTCTGGGAAATGGGCGATGTCGGTCCCTGTGGTCCCTGTTCCGAAATTCACTACTATCTAGGGGACATGGACAAAATGACCGCCGATGGGGTGAATGTGGACGATGAGTATTTAGAAATCTGGAACCTCGTTTTCATGCAATATGAAAAAGATGAAAACGGTGTCATGACCCCTTTACCACGGCCGTCAATCGATACCGGTATGGGGTTGGAACGGATCACCCAAGTCATCCAAGGGAAAACCAACAATTACGACACCGATGTCTTTACCAATGCGATGGACATGGTCCAAGAATTATTGGGGGACACCGATGAGCAGCGAGATGAAAAATATGTCGGCTATCGTGTAATCGCCGATCATGTGCGTGCCGCCACATTCATGATCGCAGACGGTGTCCGGCCGGGGAACGACGGCGCAGACTATGTCTTGCGCATGGTCATTCGTCGAGCGGCTAAATTCGGCCGTGAAATCGGCTTTAGCGACCCATTTATGGCCCATGTTTCCCATGTCTATATCGAACAAATGGCTGAAGCATATCCCCAGTTGCGGGCTCATGCCGACCATATCAAAAACATGCTGACCCAAGAGGAAAATCGCTTCTCTCGCACACTGGATCGCGCTTTAATCGAGCTAGACAAAGTTCTTAGCGATTTAAAGGCGAGCGAACTAAGTGAAATCCCGGGTGATATCGCCTTCGATCTATACGCAACCCACGGTTTGCCGGTTGAAATCACCAACGACATCGCTCAAGACAAAGGGTTTAGCGTCGACGCAGAGGGTTTCCTGAATGCGAAAGAAGCTCACAAAATCGCTAGTGGTAAAGGGGCGTTTAAAGGATATGACTTAGAAGCCAATATCTATGCTAAATTGTTCCAAGAACTGGTCGCGGCCGGGGAACTCACGGCCGAGGGTGTAACCCAAAAGCAATATGATGCCCCCCGTTTACAGTCCAAAGTAATCGCCCTCATTCGTGATGGAGAACGGACCGACGCGGCCCGCAAAGGGGACAAAGTCGAAATCATCACCACCGAAACCCCCTTCTATGTCGAATCGGGTGGTCAGGTGAGTGATGTCGGGTCACTCACCGTCTCCGCTTCCGGTTGCCAAGTCCGTATCACCGGCATGAGCAAACCGATCGACGGCCTGTTGGTCCATCAAGGAACAGTTGTCGATGGGGAGATAAAGCTCGGTGCCAACATCATGTTACGTGTTGACAACGGCCGTCGTGCAGACATTCGCCGCAACCATACAGCGACCCACATCTTGCATGAAGAGCTACGTCGCCACTTGGGCACCCATGTCACCCAAGCGGGGTCGCTGGTCGCGCCAGACCGTTTGCGCTTTGACTTCACCCACGGTGAATCGGTCGGGGCGGAAACCTTGCAAAAAATCGAGCAGGAAATCAATGTCGCGATCATGGCCAATTATCCGATTACGATCACTCACATGGGGCAAAAAGAAGCGATCAATATGGGAGCGATGGCCCTGTTCGGTGAAAAATATGGCGATGTGGTCCGCACCGTCAAAATCGGTCAGGACACCACCCCTTATAGCTTTGAACTTTGCGGCGGGTTACATGTCAGCGAAACCAATGACATCGGTTTATTCCACTTTTTAAGCGAAGGATCGGTCAGCTCCGGTGTGCGTCGTGTTGAAGCGATTACCGGCCGTGCCGCTCGTGAATATGTTTTCGAGCGGTTAGCTCTGCTCGGCCGTTTGTCACGCCAACTCAATGCACCGGCCGACGAGCTTGAAGGGCGCATCGGTAGCTTGCTTGATGACAACCGTACGCTACAAAAAGAGATCGAAGCGATCAAGAAAGAGTCACTAGTCGGTGGCTTCGATGCCCTGATGGCTCAAATTCAGCAGGTCAATGGGGTCAATCTGTTAGCCGCTCAAGTCGATGGAGCGGATGCGGATGGGTTGCGCGAGCTCAGTGACCGCTATCGGGACAAAGTGGGCAGTGGCGTTGCGGTTTTAGCGGCCGTTAACAACGACAAACCGATCTTAATCGCCGTGGCAACCGATGACTTGGTCAAGCGCGGGGTTCATGCCGGTAATATCGTACGTGAAGTCGCCAAAATGGTGGGGGGTGGTGGCGGGGGTCGTCCCAACATGGCCCAAGCGGGCGGCCGTGATGTGGCCCGTTTGCCGGAAGCGTTAGCGGCCGTGCCCAATCTTGTGGCTTCAAGCCTCAAAGATTAGTCCAATCTAACCAATCGGGGGGGGGCAGCACACCAGCAGGGGCGCAAAACATTGCGTCTCTGCGGCAATCTACACATTTCGGCCGTTTAATGTGCGCCAAAGCACAGTTCTTCACTTTTTTTTTACGTAAAATATCAAAGCTCATCTTGTGTAATGAGTCAAAAACCCTCACAATGACTAGAATTGTTTTTGATCATTTTTTTTGCGCTAATATAAAAAGAGTAGCAACAAGTTATATTGCTCAAAACAACCCATGATGATTTATGCCCATAACTCATCATTTCACATTAAGGATATTTTATGAATTTCGAACTGTTTGCCACACTCATCATAGCCCACGTGCTTGGTGATTTCGCATTGCAAACGGATCAAGTCTATCGACTCAAAACTCAAGGTGGCTTAGGCGGCTTAGCGGTTCATGTCATTATCCACCTTATCGCCACAGTATTCCTTATTAGGCCCACAGAACCCCTTAGTATTCTCCTTTTTCTGCTTAATTTAGGTGTAATCCACTATTTGATAGACTGGGTCAAGCTTAAAACCAAAAGCGAACGTAACTATATATCTTTTGTCGTCGACCAGATCGCCCACTTTTCCCACCTAATTTTATTGACATATCTCTTCCCTGATTTACAAGGGGTTATTAATTCCCCATGGGTTTATGCCCTTGCACTCTATTCGCTCTTGCCCATTGTCACCATGTGTATGTGGGTTTGGTCATTCGACCAAGAAGGGAAAGTCAATGATTCACAGCTAGTCGCTGAATGGCGCATGTCGATGAAGTCGATTTCCCAAGCGTTCGGCTGGCCGCTAATCTGCTGTATGGCGATCAGTATCTACTTCTTCTTCATGTTTATTTAGTTTGTCTCCCATTTGATTTGTGGAGTCTGCACCGGTTTAGCCTTGTTTCCTCTAGGGATCGAACTAAAATTGCATAGATATTCACCCGTGTTGGCCTAAAAAACGGAATGTTTCTATTTGTGGCCGGTACTCACTACACTATCTCAAAAATTTTCTAACTTTTTACAAATCATCTGTCTTGCCCCCTCTCCCGCTGGGAGAGGGGCTGGGGGAGAGGGGAATTTATAAAATCCACCTCCCCCAGCCCTTCCTGATAGGAGGGGAGAAAAACAGATTTCTTTTGAGACGGTGTGCTCACATATGGTGTAACTATGTCCATCGATCAAGCACGACGAGCGATCCGATATTTACTTGATTCTCGTAATCCAGGGGATGCACTGGGCGCGTACTATGCGTACCATCACGATAATAACCGAACCCATTTGGCTACCATACCAACCGATTCCTCCCAATCGGCCGAGGGGTATATCGCCACCTCGCGTACCGGTATCGATCTATTCCGGCCGTTGCTCACCATGCGTCTGCCGATCCACAATTTAGAAGCGAGTGCCCAGCTTTTACGCCAAGCACTCCCCCCCGCCAATGAGGCGTTTGTGATTTGCCCCATCACCTATGATCCGATTGTCCGCGCTATTTACGAAGTGCGCACAGAACAGACGCTGGCGATTTATATGATGGATAAAGCGAAGCTACAAGCGGAGATCAATGTTTTGGTGACGCGGGAAGACAAAAACCAGCTCCCCCGTTTTGTTATCAAGCAAATGGTTGAAGGGCATCGTGAAGCGGTCGCGGCCGCTGGATTAAATTGGCAAAGCCCCCATTTTGCGGAAATCGCAGTACGGACCCACGCCAATTATCGGCGGCGTGGATTAGGCCGTAGTGTGGTAACCGCATTGGCCCAACATATCTTTAACCACGGCCGGACCCCGCTCTACGCGGTCGCCCTCGACAATCAGCCCTCTATCGATCTAGCCCGTCGTGTCGGCTTCCATGACACCGGATATCGGCAACTCATGCTAGAAGTGCGCGCAAGAGGATAGGGAGGGAACTCTAGCCCACATCATCAATCCGTGCCCCTTCCGCCTGCAAGGGTAAATCCACATGCTGGCCACCGGCCGCTTCAATCGCTTCGATCACCGCTTGGGTGTGACTATCAGAGACAACTGCAAACATACAATCGCCACCACCTGCGCCGGAAAGTTTAGCACCAAACACCCCCACCTCACGCGAAGCATAAATCAGTTGCGCCAATTGCTGCGAATTAACACCCAAGCTATCGAGTAATCCTTGATTCAAATTAAGGAGTTGCCCTAACAATGCCCAATCACCATTGTTGATCGCGACTTCTGCACGGCCGACTAAATCGCGGATCATGTCAAAAGCTTGCGCTACAAATTCAGGGAATTGTTCTCTTAACTCAGCCACTTGAGCCACAAGGCTCACGGTCCCGACTTTTGAACCGCTATAGCCGATCACAACGGGCAAGGTATCGAGCTGGAGAGGCCGGATCGTTTCCCCGTTTCCGGCATAATACAAGGTCCCCCCATAAGCAGCTGCCGCCACATCAAATCCAGAGGCGGCCCCTTGAACGTCGAGCACCGCTTGATAGCTATACTGAAAAATCTGCTTCTTCGTCAAGTTGAGATCGAATAGGGCATCGATCGCTTTGGTTGTCGCTACCGTCACCGCCGACGAACTCCCCAGTCCATAACTGATCTTGGGACCGGCTGTCGTGATCTTCAAACCGGCCGACAGCGAAAATTCAGCAAACAAGACCTGAATCGTTGCCAAAACAAAAGAAATCCCTTTCGGCACTTCTTTTAGATCAGCATCAAGCGCGATTGCCAGTGGATAGTCGTGCGGCCGGTCTAACAATGACGATTCAACAATAATTTGATCTTGATCAAGCCGTTCCGCTCGGGCAGAGATGCGCAAATCAACGGCCGTAACCAGTGATGGATGGCCATAAACGACCGCATGCTCACCGAGGAGCATTAATTTTCCAGGGGCAGAGGCGACAACATATTTGTTCATATTAGATTAGAAAAGGTGTGTGGTAACAGGGTTCGGTTTCGGCCCCGCTTTAGCGGTCAACAGCTGGGACACAAATGGGGACTCTTGTAATGTATCAGCCACTTGTTGTTGATACTGTGGCAAAGTCAGAACATGGACATTAAAACCGGTATTAATCGTGAAATAGGCTTCGATTCCATTTTTGCGCAACATGCGTACCCGCTCCATCACATCGATCGTACCGGGATACCAAGCGATAAATGAGGGATTGCTGGTGTGCAATATGCTATGAAATTCGAGTGCTTCCGCTTCGATCAATTCCCCAAATGGGGTGAAATCTTTGGCGGCCAAATATTCTTTAATGACGCTAAGTTTGCCATTGATATGGGCTTGGCGGGCGGCAAAGAAGGGGCTGGTTTCAGCTAGTGCATGCCCTTCTGTCGATGTCGTTTTCTTCATGTCACGACTGACAATAGCGATCACATCAACTAAATCCCAGTGATCGGCCGGATAAATCGACTGGGAATACGAGGTTTCGTTATCACGCCCTTCGGTCCATTCGACAAAACCGCCACAAGCACAACGGCAAGCGGTCCCAGAAGCGAGACGGCCGAGGATGCTCATCTGCTGACTACTCACATCGGTCAGCCCCAATGCCGCCACCGCCGCATAGGTGAGAGCCGCAAAACCGGACCCAGAGCTAGATAAGCCGGTTCCCTTGGGAAAATTGTTTTCAGAAACGACTTTGGCATAGCCGTTCTTACCAAATGTCTGACGAATCCGATCTAAATGTTTACGAACCCGTTTGACTTCGATTTCTTTTGTTTCCCCCTGAATCATAATGTCATCAGCGGTGAGATGGTCTTGGAATTCAACCGTTGTTGTCGTGTCTAAACCGGCCAAAACCATTGAAATACTACCGTTGGCAGGGATGCGCAACGCGGCATCTTTTTTGCCCCAATATTTAATCAGTGCCACATCAGGTGAGGCGCGAAATGTCGTTTTCATGTGAATCCTTACGCTAAGAGGTTGATAGCAACACGACTAGTATAGTCGATGGGGTTTCAAGCTTCGTTTTTATAACATTTTACTTATTCTGAGCCATACACACATCAGCAATTTCATTTCGCCTGCATCTACACATACATCCGCTTGTCCATTTGATCTATTGTGTTTAACCTCACCATCGCTATAATGTTTCACATCATTGACTCTTGCAACAAATCACAACCATGCAACAAATCAAAAACCTCGCCAAACAAATTGTTCCGTCATCTGTAAAAACCCTCATCAAAAAAGGGAGATATTTCGGCAACTCTTTTTATGATCCGATATGCAACACCCCCCTTCGCTTATTACATCCGAATGGAGAAGATCATCCCACGCTAAAAGAAGCGCAAATCGTGAGTGGTGGCTATCGACAAAACTCGATGTGCCCGGTATGTCGCTCACGGGAACGACACCGCCTCATCTATCTGTACCTGCAACACCACACCACCTTCTTTCATCAGCCCCAAAAGTTTCTTTATGTGGCCCCCGCTCCCTGCCTCCACACCGCTTTCCAACAACTCCATCACCTCGATTACATCAGTGGTGATATCGATACAGATGAACGGGAAGCTGAATTTGACTTAGATGTCACTCAAATCAATTATCCCGACAACACCTTCGATATTATTCTATGCAACCACGTGTTGGAGCATGTGCCAGATGACCGCCGCGCGATGAGAGAACTGCGGCGTGTGCTTAAACCGGACGGATTGGCGATCCTCCAAGTCCCGTTCTCACCGATTCGCGCCGAAACATTTGAAGATTTTTCCATCACTTCAGAAGAAGATCGTTATCGTGTCTTTGGCCAAAAAGATCATGTGCGAATCTATGGACTCGACTATATGGATCGTTTGCAGGAGTCGGGGTTTGTGTTGGATCTTTTTAAGTGGTGGGAGGATGACACGTTACAAGAGGTCAATCAAGGTAATAAGCATGGGTTACTAGGGAATGAGCCTCTTTTTGTGGTCCGTAAGAATTAGGAGGTGGTTGGCTGTACGGGCACAAAACGGTCTAACCGTTTTGCGCCGTCCATTGCATCGTATACAAGTTGTAATAACGGCCGCCCAACGCCAATAGCGCTTCATGGGTGCCCATTTCAGCCACTTCCCCGCGATCCAACACCACAATCTTATCCGATTGCACAATCGTGTTAAGGCGATGGGCGATAACAAAACTGGTCCGGCCGCTCAAGAGGGTTTTCAATGCCTGCTGAATCTGCTTTTCAGTAGCCGTGTCTACGCTACTCGTCGCTTCATCGAGCACCAAAATGCGGGGGTCCGCCAATAAAGTACGGGCAAAAGACAAAATCTGCCGTTGTCCTACACTGAGATTGACTCCATTTTCCCCCACATCGGTTTGATAGCTATCCGGCATACGGGTGATAAAGATATCCGCACCAACCGCTTCGGCCGCTCGAATCACCTCTTCATCGGTCGCATCTAAACGGCCGTAGCGAATATTGTCTAAAATCGAGCCGGAAAAGAGATGGGTATCCTGCAACACCATGCCCAATTGTTGGCGTAAACTATTCTGGGTCACTTCACGAATATCATGCCCATCAATCGTAATCCCCCCTTGATTGATGTCGTAAAAGCGAGTGAGCAAGCGAATAATCGTGCTTTTCCCGGCACCGGTTTCGCCGACGAGCGCGATTTGCTCTCCCGGCTCAGCCACCAAATCGACGTGACGCAAAATCGGTTCCCCCTCTTTGTAACCAAACGTCACATCATCAAACACAACACGGCCGTTAATCGCGGGCAACGGATAGGCTTCAGGGGCATCAACCAAGTCCGCTTCTAAATCGAGCAGATAAAAGATGCGCTCGCAAGAAGACATCGCCGCTTGGAAAATATTAAAACGCATCGCCAATTCCCGAATCGGTTCGAAGAAGCGTTGTACATAAAGCACGAACGCGATGAGTACACCGGCCGTTAAGCGATCCCCTAATACGAGCCAGCCGCCAAAGCCGACGACCAAAGCGGCCGAGAGCGAACCGACAAAGTCGATGCTAGGGAAAAAGAGTGCCGTTAACCAAGTCGCTTCCGTATTGGCTTGGCGGTAAGAGTCGGTCAGCATGGCGAAAAACGCCCCATTTTCTTTTTCCCGATTAAAGCTTTTCGTGACCCGAATTCCAGAAATCGACTCATTAAAATAGCCGTTAATCAGGGAGCTGAAAGCACGTGCACGCCGATAAGCCAAGCGGATCAACTTACGCCAAATATTGGCCGCATAAAACATGATGGGCAACACGCAAAAGCTGACCAGTGCCAGTTGCCAATTCATCACCAGCATGGCGATTACGATGCCGAAAAGGGCGAAAAAGGAGCGAAACAAGCCGGTAATCGACCATGTGATAAAGTCTCGAATGACGGTGATATCACCGAGCAAGCGGCTCATCATCCGGCCGACGCTGTAGTTGTTGTGAAAATTTAGGGTCAGGCTGTGCAGATGCCGGAACAGGGTGCTACGGGTGTCGGCTACAACGGCCGAGCCGACTCGCGCCATGATATAGATCCGGCCGCGATTGGTAATCCCTTCACCGATAGCCGCAAGCACAAACGCAATGGTCCAGAAGCGCAAATCGGTCAGATTCCCCGCTTCAATCCCCTGATCAACCGCTTGGCCGATCAGCCACGGCAGCGATACGCTAAGTAGGGAGGAAACTGTAATCAAAACAAGTGCCCACACCAATTCGCTACGATATGGAGTGACAAATGTGGTAAATAGTCGCCATAACAGATTGGTATCGTACTGGTTTAAGTCATCTTCTTCATCTGGCAACATCGCTTGAATGCGATCTTCACGCCGTTGTCGCCAGTTGGTTTGGTAGTCTGAGTCAGTAGGTATAGATGTTGTCATGTTCTGTGCGGATCGGGGCTACAGGCTAGAAAATCGGGTTTTCATTTAGCAAGCAAGTAGCCACCAATCGGTAAAGGGTTGTAATTGATTTTAATATTTATATGAAAATGTGTTATTTTGTATTAAA
>WTJY01000392.1 GCA_011524645.1 Anaerolineales bacterium
TTGTGGGTTGCGTCGCAACCCACAAAAACCCTTTTTTAAAAGCCCCCCAACGGCCAAAGGCCGTTGGGGGGCAGAATTGCAGAACCTATCAACAAAAAATCAACACACCCGGATAAAGATTGTTAGTCACTAGTAGTTTACAAAAATTATCTCATTCGTTAGAATGTATGTTCTGATTTAACGTTTTGCGAGGTTTAAATCAATCATGCAACAAAAATTTACGTTTATAGATCTATTTGCTGGTATCGGTGGGTTTCATACTGCGGCCGTGCGTAATGGTGGTGAATGTGTTTTTGCTAGTGAGATTGATTCACATGCACAAGCCGCATATTTCGCAAACTATGGGATTCAGCCACATGGAGACATTACACAAATAGATGCGTCTAACATACCGGATCATGACTTGCTTTTAGGTGGATTTCCGTGTCAGCCATTTAGCATTATCGGTAAAGGGCAAGGTTTCGATGATATTCGGGGAACTTTATTTTTCGATATTGTTCGTATATTGCAGGCGAAACGGCCGCAGGCTTTTGTGCTTGAGAATGTTAAGCGATTAGCGAGCCATCATAAGGGGAAAACACTTGCTCGTATTTTAGATGCATTAGATGAGCTTGGTTATAATACATCGTGGAAAATCTTAAATGCCCTCGATTACGGCTTACCACAAAAAAGAGAGCGTGTTATCTTAGTTGGCTTTCTAGATCATACGATTAATTTTTTCTGGCCAGAGAAAGTTGCTCAATATATCCCCTTGGCACACCTACTTGAACAGACCGTAGATGAAAAACATTTTGTGAGTCAGCGTATTTATGAAAAACGCCATGCTGTCCATCAAAGTCAATACCAACCGGGAATTTGGCATGAGAATAAAAGCGGGAATGTTGCTAGCCACCCTTATTCTTGTGCGCTTCGGGCTGGTGCTTCCTATAATTATTTATTGGTTGATGGGAAGCGACGATTGACACCACGCGAAATGTTGCGCTTGCAAGGATTTCCCGATACATTCGAGATTGTATGTTCCGACACACAAACGCGTAAGCAAGCAGGAAATGCTGTTCCTGTTCCTATGATTCAAGCTGTCATTCAAGAGGTGTTATGTACGCAAACCAAAACTAAGAAACAGCAAACGCAGAACAAGTACCGAGCTGTATCCGTTGGCCGAGTTTCCCAACTC
Organism: Anaerolineales bacterium; assembly: GCA_011524645.1. GTDB lineage: Bacteria > Chloroflexota > Anaerolineae > Promineifilales > Promineifilaceae > WTJY01. Next base: position 1,175 of record WTJY01000392.1, read on the forward strand.
AGTTATTTATGAGATTAGTCGCTGGCTGATCTATAATTTTGCGACAGGAAAAACCGATATTAGCGGAGAGGATTGGGGCAATATTTTTGCTGAGGCGATTAATGGGGAGCACTTATCTAGCCCCTTAGGTCTAGCTGATGTCATTTATGGGAAACAGGCATGGTCTCTAAAGAGCGTTAAACAAGCAAAACCGCATACGGCTAATACTATTCGAGTAATTTCTGGCCGCAATTCTCCAGACTATTCGTATGGTATCAATGATCCTCGTGCTGACATTCAGAAAACTGGAGAGGCTGTACTGAATATTTGGAATGAGAGGGTTAAAATAGCCCTTGATCAATTTGATTATCTGCGCACGGGTGTTTTGGTTAGAAACGTTAAAACCTTACAGTTCACGCTGATGGAAATGCCAACGCAACAATACATTCCTGCTGAATATGTATGGCGTGAAAATAAAAGAGGGAATTTTGAGGGATATACCAAAGTAAGTGACATGCATAAGTTTACATGGCAGCCACATGGTAGCCAGTTTACTGTCAAGCATATTGTTCCGGCTTCGGCTGTTCGTTTTAGTGTAAAAAAACCACCAATTTTAGATTTTGAAGAGACATTACAGCAAATTGGCTTTGAGGAAGGCTGGGTAACTATAAAAGGTTCAAAATAAAGAGCTTGTAAAAATGTCAGCAATTCTCAATTTGAACCAAAGGAATCGCTTTTTATTGTCGCCGTAGGCGACCGTTGCCTCAAAGGGGTGTTTCGGCGGCTTTGCCGCCGAAACACCCCATCTTAAAAGTGCCTGAGTTCGTTGATTTTGACAGCCAAAATCGATTTTAAATTGTGAATTGCTGGCAAACAAAGACTCAACTTGTATAATTTGTCTCAAACAAAGGTTTCGTGACTGTATTTTTATTATTAGTACACAAATGAAACATACACACAATCACAAAGCGTAAATTACTTTACACAATGATGAGCTTCACTAATAAGTAATTACTCAAATGTCTGTACACAGTGTCTATATACAACTTCAGCTTGTAAATTGGCGCACCTATCCCATTTAAACACACAAGGTTACACTATGTTACATCCAAGTCACCATACATCTTTTCCATTCGCATCTCGCCTGCGTTCCTTCCTGTATCTCTGTTTGTTATTCGGTTTTGCCCAAGCGGTCACACCAACAAATATTTCTTGGCTGGCGGCACCTGTTGAGGCGGCCGTGACACCACCGGTAGGCATGAACCACCAACCGGCCGAGACTGCGTCTCGTGTACAAGAGCTGTGGAGTCGCAATGCACGATATGTGGAAATTGCAGCGACCGATACGGCCGAGGTAGATATGTTTCACGCGAAGGTTTTGCTGGGTCGAGATAGCGTGGCCCGTTTTAGCGGTGGCGCGGTGAACCTGTTTGTGGAAGCTGGTACATTTACGGCCGATACGACGGTAGAATTTCAGCCAATTTTGCAACAAGGGCGCTCGAGAGATGTGTTAGATGGGAGTATCACATCTTACGAAGAAACCTACTTTCGTTTTCATATCGATGCCAGAGACGGCTCGAGTGGGAATTTAGTGAGCGAATTAGAGCGGCCGTTGCGCATTGTGGTGGACTTAGATGCGGTGGGGATCGATCTGAGTCAGGGATATGACAACCTGTACTTGGCGGCTCAAGACGCCAACGATCCGAATTTGTGGAACCATCTGCCGTTCGAAATTCATGAAGACGCGAATGCGATTAGCGCGGATGTGCAGGCGGTGAACAACGAGTACACCGTTGGAGAAAAGCCGGAAGCGTGGGGGTTGCAATGGTCCCCTCCTGTGGTAAGTGAATTTAGCGGTGCGGTGACCTATGGCTACCCTATCGATGTCCCGAGTGGGCGTAATGGATTGCAACCCTCTGTGGCCCTGTCCTATAACAGCCGGAATATGGATGGTCTTATTCAGAGTTCAGATGCAGGGTTTGTGGCGAGTGGCTGGTCGATTGCGCAAATGGGTATTTTCCGCGACGATGTCGAGATCGGTTTTTGGTCTGGAAGCGATATGCCGATGAACCATCCGGACCGTTTTTCACTGGTGATCGATGGAACCGGTTATGATTTAGAGTTGGGTGTGGGAGAAAGTGCCGCAAATAATGCGAACACCCCTGCGCGGTATGATGCGGTGGGTAACCCCGCCCTGTTGGTGTATCGTCATTACGATAGCACGAAAAAGACCTATTGGACGGTGAGTACAGGGAGCGGTACGGTGTATACCTTTGGGGATACGGAAGGGTCAGAGTCATGGCAATGTGTGAAGGAGTTTGCGGCGATCTCTATCGAGCTATTTGGGCAAGATAATCGCGGGATCATGGGGGGCTGTCCAACCGGTTATAATGAAGGGTCTCCATCCGGCTGGTATTTGACGACGGTGGAGGATCAGTTCAATAACAAGGTTGTTTATGACTATGTAGACAATGTGGCTGACATTGAAAATTCAGATGATGGGTTAATCACGAAAGAAGTGCGCATCGCTAATATTTATTACAACCATCGTGCAACTGATTCAAGCGTGGCGGGGAGTCAGATTGCGTTCCGGCCGTCGAATACGGAAGCGATCGAGAGTATTTATGTTTACGGTGTGGGGAATGAAAGTAACTCGGTCCCCATGGGAGAGTATCGGATTGCCACACGAGAAGCGAGTTATGCGAGCAATGCGTGTATTAATCAAGATAAAGTGCCATCTACACCCCGAACGACAGATGCGACGCTACTGGACTCGATTACTTATCATGTGAACGTGGATGATGATGTGACGACGGCCGATGCGGGTTATTCGTTGCCAGCAACAACATTTGAGTATGAGTGGTATTTCCATCATCATCAAGGGACAACGAAGACAGATCCCTATGGTTGTTTCGCCTTTCCGTATCTGACGAAATATGCGAATGGATATGGGGGGAGTGTGACATACAGTTATGAATCGGACGGCCGTTCATACGGGGGGTATGGTTATAACGGCTATAACGATTATGACTGGCCGAGCATCGGTTACAGTTATGTGGTGGATAAAGTGACGGTCCATAACGGATTTGGTAATAAGATTGAAGTAGATTATGAATATAGTGGTCCTTGTTATGTACAAAGTATCACTTGGGCGGGGACTCAGTGCCATACGATTGGAGGCATGCCGGAATATAGTGCCTTGACCGGTTATAGTAAAACAGCGATAAGCACCCATGATTTGACCCGCGATGCAGGGGACCAGTTAGTCAGCCATGTGATCCATGAATTTAAGACAGATAATCCGGCGTGGATTGGGAAGCCGGACTTGGTGACGAGTGGGTATAACAATAATGGAGATGTCTGGACGATTGATACCAGCAAGGTGCATCAGGTGGTCGATTCAGATTATCATACGGGATTGGGAGCGTTGTTCCGGCCGATACGGGAGACGATTTCTGAGCAGCGACAAGGGTCCCATGTGATGCGGACGAAGATGGTATATACCTATGATCCTGCGTCTCAGAAGCGCGTGGGAACACTTGCCCCATTGCAATTGGGGAAAGTGACACAAGTGGATCACTATATTAATCCAGATGGGCAGGGGGAGGATGAGCTAGAGAGTGTGACCCGCAACCGGTACCAGTTTAAGGATACAGGGAATTTGCGAGTGATACGGCAGACCGCCAATATGGTAAATAGTGGTACGCCGTTTACTGATGCAAATACGTTATCGTTTGTGGTAAATCATTTCGATAACCAAATGGGTGGTAATGATGATCGCTTTATAAAGGGGCAGTTGACAGCTACGTATGCGCTGATGCCAGAGGTAGCGGTGACCTGTGCTCAAGCAGGGAACCCCGCAGGATGTACGACGGTGGATCAAGCGGTGGTGACGAGCTATAGCTATGATGGGTATGGGAATATCCTGAGCCAGACGAGCTATGGGGATTATGGGTATTGGTTTCCGGGTGCTGTGGATCAGCAATTGCCGAGCAACGGCCGGACAACGTGGATTAACTACGATACAACCTACCAAATGTATCCGCTTTCAACTGTCAATCCTGGCGGGCATCGGACCGAGTTTGAGTATTACGGAGTGAATGGGGTATCTATGAACAACACGGTGTATAACGGTGGGGTTCATGACTGGCAACGGCAACGAGGCTCCCTGCGTATGATTACAGATGCCAACCAACAGACGGCGGTGTATGAATATGACCCATTCGGCCGTTTGTGGCAGGTGTTTGATCGTGAAGCGGACTTGTTGGTGTTGGGGCAAGATGTGAATCCTGGATCAAATGCACGCTATTTCGGCAATCCGGCCCAACGGACCCGTTATTGGGATAATGCCTGGGAAGGTACGGTTGATGGGAATCCTGTGACCTTCCCTTTGCGAATTACGAATCATGTGCGGCCGGCGATGTTTGGGACAAATAGTGCTTACCGAATCGGTAGCAGCTCATATTTTGATGGCATGGGGAATGTGGTGATGACCCGCTCATGGGATGCGGATGTGGAAGGGGTTGTCAGAGACTTGGTGACCTATATCGGGAACAACGGTTTAGGACAGGTCCGTTGTCAATCGACCCCGACGCCGGTGGCTCCTGTATTGCATCTAGATGGGAGTGGCTATCTGAGTGGGCGATGTTTGGATCAGTCTCATCCGACCTTAACAACCTATACGGCGGGTGAGCCGTATGATGTTGAGGTGCAAACGCCGGATGGCTTTACCAGCTTGCAGTCTGGTGCTTTGGTCGACAGCTATGTCAATGGAACGATGTCTACGAATGCGGCAGGTGATGTGATGTTGTATCAATCACAGGAAGATGCGAATAATCAAGTGAAAGCAACGCTGACTGACGTGTTGGGGCGGATGGTGCGTGTGATGGAGTTTGACTCATCGACCACGTATGGCCAACTTTATGCGGAAACAGACTATGTGTATGATGATGCGGGGAACTTGATTCATGTCATTGATGATGCAGGTAATACGAGCACAATGACCTATGATATATTCGGCCGTAAGCTGACGATGGATGACCCAGATATGGGGGATTGGAGTTATGAGTATGATGCTCAAGGGAACCTTATTTCCCAAACGGATGGCAAAAACAAGCGACTCTGTTTCTACTATGACAGATTGAACCGAATGACGTTGAAGGGGGAGATGACAAGCGGTACTTGCCCGACGAGCGAACCGAACGATGGGACAGCCAATTGGGTTTGGTTGGCGAAATATGACTACGATGACCTGACGTATTATTGGGGTGAAGAAACCCCGAATGCGGTAACCGGTGATCGGTATGGTGGCTTTTTGGGAGCGTTGAGTCGCGTGCGTTGGCCCGGTGTCAACGGGGGTGTGGATTATGAATTATTTGCCTACGATGATGAAGGGCGTATGGTGAAGCACACCCGTGTGATCGATGGACAGTCGTATACGATGCGGACGGTGTCTTTTGACGAGCTAGATCGGCCGGCTGTGATCAGTTACCCAGACGGAGAGTTGGTGACGATGACCTACGATGCTGCTGGCGGGGAAACCTTGCAAGCAGGGGGGGATGTTTTGGTCAATGAAGTGGTGTATAACGAATTTGGTCAAATGACTCAGTTGGATCGGGGGCATGATTCGTTTGTACAAGATACCTACTATGACTACTATGCGATTGCGGAAGATGGCAATGCGAATCATGGAAACAATATGAATCGTTTGAAAGAGGTGCGTCATGGTAGTGGACTAGGAAGTGGCGCGTATAACGTGGGTGATTTCCAATATACATATGACCGAGTGGGGAACATTACGTCGATCAAGGAGTATATTAACAGCGGGATCCAGACCCAGAATTTCACCTATGACCATTTGTATCGGTTAGAAACAGCCTCGGCCGCGACAGCGCAGTCGGTACCTGGGTATTCAGAAACCTATACTTATAATGAGATTGGGAATATTACTTCGCGCAATGGGGTGACTTACAACTATAGTCCAACCCAACCACATGCGGTGACGGGCATTGGTGGTCAAAGCTTTGCTTATGATGCCAATGGGAATATGGATGTCCGAAATGATAATACCGGTAGCTATACACACCTGTTTGACACGGAAAATAGGTTGACCGAAGTGACCGATACCGGCAGTGGCGACACGACGACATTTGCTTACGATCCGAATGGGCAACGGACGATGACGATTCATCCGGACGGCCGTGTCGTTTATTATCCGTTCCCTAATTTTGAGGAAGAATTTAGTCGATCCCCGGCCGTGGTGAATTTAACCATTGACGATACGGTGATTGGGAACAGCGACTCGACGACATTGCGTTGGACGGCCGTGGGGGCGACCATTTGTTATGGTAGCTGGCATAATAATGGAAATAGCCCGATTTCTCATACCGGCACGTATGTGATCTCTAATTTGAGCCAAAATAGCTACGACTATACTTTGACTTGTAATGATTTAACTGGGATGGAGCATATTGAAACGGTTGATTTGCAAGTGTATAACCCTGCGTCTGTTTCGCTGACGATTGGCAGTACATTGATCCGGCCGACCGGATCAACCTCATTGAGTTGGTCGATTAGCGGTGCGGCGAGCTGTACCGGCGTGGCCTCTGGGATGAATAAGAACGGGGTACAAACCCTATCTGGATTGAGTGAAGGAAGCTATTTGTATCGGCTCAACTGTGTCGACTTGCTCACGAATCAATCGATCAATCGGGCTGTGGTGCTCGACGTGGTCGGGACATTGAATATTAATAGTTTCACAATTAACGGGTTGAAAGAACCGGTTGTTGAGCCGGGCTCGTCGGTGACATTGGCGTGGAATGTGTCAGGGGTTGTAGATCCTAGTTTGTGTAACATTAATGGAACCCCACTTAATAGCAAAGTTGGGACTCTGACGGTTAACGTTTCCGGCGCAGAGACATCTGCGAATTATGTGATTAACTGTTCTAATGAGTTCAACGAAACAGATACGGATAATGCATCTCTTGTCACCTCACATATCTTTTTAATTCAAACGAGTTTGCGCGGTAATGATGTGTGGTCTCGTATGGTCCCGATTAATGGTGGGATCCTTAATTGGTCTAATTCGAGTGAGTGGTACAACCCTTATACGACGTCAAGCTTGCCGGGGTCGGGCACGATTCAGGCATTTGATGAATATATTTCCGGTGGAAATGTGATCCAATTGCTATGGCGCAATAACATAGGGTATGAGCGGCGTGTGCCTTTGAACAGTGATGGCGAACTCAACTTTGAGGCTTCCCCCGGCTGGTCGCAGAAAGTAACTGCGGGACAGTTCCCCGGTTCTGGGAATATGCAAACGCTGTATACATCGATTGTAGAAGGGACGCTTTTCTATGTGTATACCCGAGGGGATACAGTGTATAGCATTGTGAAAGACAATGTGGGAACGGTGACTTCCCATAACTGGGAAGCGAATAATAGCGGGGCGTGGAACGTGGTGGCATCATTGAGTTCTGACCCGAACAAGTATCCAGGCACAGGTAGTTTTTCAACGTGGACCCGCTACAACTGGCCGGGGACGATGCGGGACGGTTTGCGTCGTTCGGATCCGGTGTATACGCGGGCGGTGTCGTTTAGTAATGGTGTATTTGATTGGGCGAATAGCTCATGGAGCGGCCCCACTTCTTACACCAGTTCTTTACCGGGTTCGGGCACGCTGTATGCCCAGTCTGGGTTTGTGGTGAATACCAACGTGAGCCCGTTTGTGATGGGAACACATTCCTTGGTGGAATTGACGGGGAATAGAGAACAACGGCCGGAGCGTGCTAATTCTGTGTCTAGTTCGGTGGCCCATTTGACGAGTGATCGGGTTCCGGTGGCCACGGCCGTGACCGAGGTAGCGCAGGTAGGACCACAGCCGTTCTCTTCAAGTAAGGTGTTGGCGCGTACGGCCGATGGTGTTTTAGGCGCTCTTGATAATATTACGCTGAATCTCACCGATGAGATGAGCTACAAGCGATACACCCAATGGACCTATACGTTGGGTGGTGCTGGCACATCTCCCACCCCCAACGAGTCGAATCTTGTCGGCTGGTGGCAGGTTGATTTGGGCGGGGCGCATCGTATTGATCGGATTCGGATTTACAACAAGGGGAATAGCGCAGATCTAAATGGCTTGACCGTTTCGGTAACCGGCGGTGGGGCCAATTGGCAACATGTCCATTCTGGGGCGATTAATGGTTATATAGATATTGATGTAGGCAGTGAGATCGGTGAAGTTGTGCGGCTGGAAACGGCCGGTGGTGGCAACTTCTTGGCGATGGCTGATGTTGAGATTTACGGCAACTTGGCTTTGGCTGAGCCGGATGTGACGGTGCGTAAGACCTATTCGCTGGCGGGACAACCGATTGCGACGCGGGTGGTGGGGCATGAAGATAGTAGCCAGAACGGTCTGTTCTATATTTACACCGACCATTTGGGTAGCGCGAGTAATATGACGGACCGGTTTGGGAAGGTGGTGGATACGCAGCGGTACTTGCCGTTTGGTGAACAGCGGACGGC